>CADEFJ010000001.1 GCA_902826575.1 uncultured Pseudomonadota bacterium
GCGTGATTTGTGATGAGCCACGCACCTGGCCATTGCCCGCGAGCGGTCCTGGGCCTAGATTGGACGAGCAAGGGAGGCGGCTGCCAAGTACCTGATTTAGTGGCGCTCCCTACCGGATTCGAACCGGTGTTACAGCCTTGAGAGGGCTATGTCCTGGGCCTCTAGACGAAGGGAGCGTTACGCGACGGTCAGGCCGTGGGGCGCGGTATTATAGAAATCCTGACCCTTACCTCAAGCGGAATGTATCACCTTTGAATTCCCCTCCCGCGCCCCTCGAGGCGCCGGCGCCACTCGCCCGGATCGTGCCTCGCGACCAGCACACCGTTTCACGGTCGCAAGTCTCCCCCAACGCCCTGCGGGTGCTCTATCGCCTGAAGGACGCCGGTTTCCAGGCCTTCCTGGTCGGCGGCTGCGTGCGCGATCTGCTGATCGGGATCGAGCCGAAGGACTTCGACGTTGCCACCAACGCGCTGCCCGAGGAAGTCAGGCGGCTGTTTCGCAACTGCCGCCTGATCGGTCGGCGCTTCCGGCTGGCACACGTGTTTTTCGGCCAGGAGATCATCGAGGTCGCGACCTTCCGCGCCGCGAGCGCGCCGCCGCCGGGTGACGATCCGCTGGCGGACCTCGATGCGGAAGAGGGCGACGGACCGGAGTTGAGCGAGCCGGAGGACTTCGACTCGGACATCGCCGATACCGAGGGCGAGGACTCGCATGTCCTCGACGAGCACGGCCGCATCCTGCGTGACAACGCCTACGGAACGATCGACGATGATGTCTGGCGACGCGACTTCACCGCCAACGCGCTCTATTACAACATTGCCGATTTTTCGATCTGGGATTACGTCGGCGGCGTCGAGGACGCGCGCGCGCGGCGACTGCGTGTCATCGGGGACCCGGAGACGCGTTTTCGCGAAGACCCGGTGCGGATGCTGCGTGCCGCGCGTTTCGAGGCCAAGCTCGATTTCACGATCGACCCGCCGGTGGAAGCGGCAATCCTCGACCTTTCCGGGCTTCTCGCGTCAGCGCCGCCGGCGCGCCTGTTCGATGAAACACTTAAGCTGTTCCTCGCCGGCAATGGCGTGCGCAGCCTCGCGACGCTGCGCCGCCTCGGGCTGCTGGACGTCCTGTTCCCGACGGTGGCGGCCTATTTCAGGCAACACCCGGACAGCCTGGTGGAGCAACTGTTGCTGCGCGGCCTCGAGAACACCGACCAGCGCGTGCGCGTCGGCAAGTCGGTGACGCCGACTTACCTGTTCGCGCTGCTGCTGTATGGCCCGATCGCTGCCGCGATCGAGGCGCTGCCGCCGAACCGCTGGCACGAAGCCGGCGCGATCCTCGATGCCTGCGATCGCGCGGCGCGCGACATGGCCGCCCGGGTGGCGCTGCCGCGGCGCTTCTCGCTCGGGGTGCGCGAGATGTTCGCGCTGCAGCCCCGGCTCGAGCAGCCACGCGGCCGGCGCGCACTGCGCCTCCTCGAGCACCCGCGCTTTCGCGCGGCGTACGACCTGCTGTTGCTGCGCGCCGAACTCGGCCTCGCCGCGCCCGAAATCGCGGCGTGGTGGACCCAATTGCAGGAGGCGGCGCCCGAAGATCGCGACGGCATGGCTGAGGCCGTCTCGAAGGGCGGGGCGCGCGGCACAAGTCCACGCCAGGGCGCGCCACGCGGTCCGCGCCGTCGCCGGCGGCGCGGTGGCGCCAAACCCGTTGCATGAGCTACTTGCGGCCCGCGTACATCGGGGTGGGCAGCAACCTCGGTGACTCTCGCGGGCTGGTCGCTGCCGCGATCGATCGTATTGCCGGGCTCGCCGCGATTTCGCATCTCGTACGCGCGCCGCTTTATCGCACGCGGCCCTTTGGTCCGGTCGAACAGCCGGACTTCATCAACAGCGCAGCGGGCTTCCTCACCACCCTTGCCCCGCATGAGCTGCTCGCGGCGCTGCGCGACATCGAGCGCGAACTCGGGCGCGAGCCGACGCGGGTACGCTGGGGGCCGCGTGCGATCGACCTCGACCTGCTCGTGCTGGGCAGCGAGCGTGTGAGCGATGCCGTGTTGACGCTGCCGCACCCCGGCATTGCGCAGCGCGCGTTCGTGCTGCTGCCGCTGGCCGATATCGCACCGACACTCGATGTGCCGGGAGTCGGCATCGTCGGGCAGCTGCTGCAAGCTGTGTCCACGGACGGCGCGGAGCGTTTGCCATGACTGCGGCGAGCGGCAAGGGCGACTCGATCGCGCAGCATTACATCGTCATCGAGGGTCCGATCGGCGTCGGCAAGACCAGCCTCGCGCGGGCGCTGGCGACACATCTCGACGCCGGTCTCGTGCTCGAGCGCGCCGATGAGAATCCATTCCTCGAGCGCTTCTATCGCAACCCGCGCGCGGGCGCTTTTGCCGTGCAGCTGCATTTCCTGTTCCAGCGCGCACAGCAGCTCTGCGCAATGAACCAGCAGGACCTGTTCACGCAGCAGCGCATCGCCGATTACCTGCTCGCCAAGGATCGCCTGTTTGCGCGCCTGACGCTCGATGCCGCGGAGCTGGCGCTCTACGAGCAGGTCTACTCGCGCCTCGAGATCGATGCGCCGAAGCCGGACCTGGTGATCTACCTGCAGGCCCCGGTCGACGTGCTGCTCGAGCGCATCGGACGCCGGAATATCGCCTACGAGCAGCTGATCGAGCGCGACTACCTCGAGCGCCTCAACGAGGCGTACGCGCGGTTTTTCCACGCTTATACCGACACGCCGCTGCTGATCGTAAACGCCGCCGCGATTGATCCGGTGGCGAATGCCGCCGACTTCGGGGAGCTGCTCGGGGCGGTGGCGCGCGCGCGGCGTGGCCGCCAGTACTTCAATCCGATGCGCCACCGGGCGATTTAGGGCACACTTTTCCCATGTACACGCATCTCGAATTGCGCGATTCTGCGCGGCCGCCGGTGTCGCTCGCGACCCTCGACAAAATGAAGGCCGAGGGCGAGAAGATCGCGAGCCTCACCTGTTATGACGCGAGCTTCGGAGTGCTGCTCGACATCGCCGATGTCGACGTGGTGCTGGTCGGCGATTCGCTCGGCATGGTGATCCAGGGCCACGACACCACCGTGCCGGTGACCATGGACGACATCGTGTACCACTGCCGCGCCGTGTCGCGCGGCCTGCACCGCCCGTTGCTGATCGCCGACCTGCCGTTCATGAGTTATCCGTCGAAGGAGCGTGCGCTCGAGAACTCCGTGCGGCTGATGCAGGAGGGCGGCGCCGAGATGGTGAAGCTCGAAAGCGGCGCCGGACAGATCGAGATCGTCGAGTTCCTGGCCGGCCACGACATCGCGGTCTGCGCGCACCTTGGCCTCAAGCCGCAGTCGGTGCACAAGACCGGCGGCTTTCGCGTGCAGGGACGCGGCGCCGAGGCGGCGACGCGCATGGTCGCGAACGCCAGGGCCCTCGAAGCCGCGGGCGCGGACATCGTCCTGCTCGAGTGCATTCCGAGCGAGCTGGGTGCGCAGATCACCGCGGAACTGGAAGTGCCGGTGATCGGCATCGGCGCGGGCCCCGATACCGACGGCCAGATACTGGTGCTGTACGACATCCTCGACATCACCAGCGGGCGCAAACCGCGCTTCGTGAAGAACTTCATGGAAGACGCGGCCAACATCCTCGAGGCGGCGCGCGCTTACGTGCGTGCCGTCAAGGACGGCAGCTATCCCGGGCCGGAACACGGGTTCGCCTGAGCACCTTGATGCAGACCGTGACGACGATTGCCGGCGTGCGCGCGTGCGTGCGGGCCTGGAGGCAGGCGGGCGAGCGCATCGCGTTCGTGCCCACCATGGGCAACCTGCACGCCGGGCATATCAGCCTGATGGAGCTTGCCCGCCAGGGCCACGACCGCTTCATCGCGAGCATCTTCGTCAATCCGATGCAGTTCGGTCCGAACGAGGATTTCGCCCACTACCCGCGCACGCCGGCTCGCGATGCGCAGATGCTGCAGGACGCAGGCTGCGATGTGATGTTCATGCCGGATGTCGCCGAAATGTATGGCGAGGGCGCCACCGCGCCGACCCGCATCGATGTGCCCGAACTCACGACGACATTGTGCGGCGAGTTCCGCCCCGGCCATTTCGAAGGCGTCGCGACGGTCGTCGCGAAGCTGTTCAACATCGTGTTGCCCGATACGGCCGTGTTCGGCGAGAAGGACTTCCAGCAGCTCGCCGTGATCCGGCGGATGGTGGCCGACCTGTGTTTCCCGGTCACAGTCGTCGGTGCGCCGACCGTGCGCGAAGCCGACGGACTTGCGATGAGCTCGCGCAACCAGTACCTGACCGCCGAGGAGCGGCGCATCGCGCCCGGGATCCATCGCGCGTTGCTTGCCGCCACCGCCGCGATCCGTTCCGGCGCGGCTGACGTCGCGGCGATCGAACGCTCGGGTGCCGCGAGCCTCGCCGCGCACGGCATGCAGGTCGACTACTTCGCGGTACGCCGCCGGGTCGACCTGACCCACCCCGGGGCGGGAGATCGCGAGCTCGTCGTACTCGCCGCGGCGCGCATCGGCAAGGCGCGACTCATCGACAACCTGCAGGTCGATCGGCCTTGAAGGTCGTCGAACGCCAAGCACTCGCCGACTGGATCGGACACCGGGTCGACTCGCAGGAGTGGTGGCCCATCGACCAGGCGCGCATCAATGCGTTCGCCGATGCGACACTCGATTACCAGTTCATACACGTGGACCTCGAACGTGCGCGCCACACGCCCCTGGGGTCGACGATTGCGCACGGTTTCCTGCTGCTGTCGTTGCTGTCGCACTTTGC
This sequence comes from uncultured Pseudomonadota bacterium, assembly GCA_902826575.1. GTDB lineage: Bacteria > Pseudomonadota > Gammaproteobacteria > Steroidobacterales > Steroidobacteraceae > CADEFQ01. Next base: position 4,791 of record CADEFJ010000001.1, read on the forward strand.
GCAGCAGTGCTTCGTCACGCCGCGCGGCGGCAGTTCGTGCCTCAACTACGGGCTCAACCGCGTGCGCTTCATTCATCCCGTGCCGGCCGGCACCGACGTGCGCGCGAGCACCACACTGCTCGAGGTCACCGATCGCGGCGAGGGCGGCACGCTGATGCGCTGGGAAGTGGCGATGTACGCACGGGACCGTGAGCGGCCGGTCATGGTGGCCGAGTGGTTGTGCCTGTGGTTGTACGAGTGAGGTGCCTGGCCAATGCCCAGGCGACATGCTCGCGTACGAGAGTAGAGGCGTCGTTCGCGCGGCTCGCCAGCGCCGCCGCGACCTCCGCCGTGGCGGGCGCGTTGCCGAGCGCCACCGCGATGTTGCGCAGCCAGCGCTCGTAGCCGATGCGGTAGATTGCCGAGCCGCGCATGCGCGCCTCGAAGTCGGCGGCGCTCCAGGCAAACAGCTCGGCGAGCCGTGGCGCATCGAGTGCGTGGCGCGCACGAAAGTCCGGGTGGCTCGCCTCGCGTGCGAACTTGTTCCACGGGCACACGAGTTGGCAATCGTCACAGCCGTAGATGCGATTGCCGAGCGCGGCGCGCAAGTCCTCCGGGATGGGCCCGTGCAGTTCGATCGTCAGGTATGAAATGCAGCGACGCGCATCGAGCTGGTATGGCGCGGTGATCGCGCCGGTGGGGCAGGCGGGAATGCACGCCGAGCAGCTCCCGCAGTGCGCGGTGGCGGGCGTATCGACCGGCAGCTCGAGCGTCGTGTAGATCTCGCCCAGGAAGAACCACGAGCCCGCATTGCGGGCGATCAGGTTGGTGTGCTTGCCTATCCAGCCGAGCCCGGCATTGCGTGCGAGCGCCTTCTCGAGCACCGGTGCGCTGTCGACGAACACGCGATGACCGAACGGGCCGGCCTCCTCCTCGAGCCGCGCCGCGAGTTTCGCCAGCGCCTTGCGCATCAGCTTGTGGTAGTCGCGCCCGAGCGCGTAACGGGAGATGTAGCCGAGCGACGGATCGTCGAGCACCTGCTGTGCATCGGCGCTGCCCGGCGGCCAGTAGTCCATGCGCGCCGAAATCACGCGCAGCGTACCGGGCAGCAGTTCCGCGGGCCGCGTGCGCCTGGTGCCATGGCGGGCCATGTAGTCCATTTCGCCATGGCGACCGGCGGCGAGCCATCGGTCGAGGTGCCGCTCGTCCTCGGTAAGGTCGATGCCGGTGATGCCGACTGACGCGAAGCCGAGTGCCGCCGCTTCAGCAATCAGCAGCGCGCGGAGTGTGTCGACATCGGATTTGCGCATCTCGATCATGTGCAGTCACCGCGGCCAGTATAATCACCGGATGGCTCTACCCACGGCGATCTACCGCGCGACCCAGGTCCGCGAACTTGACGATTACGCGATCCAGACGCTGGGCATCCCGGGCTATTCATTGATGAAGCGCGCGGGCGAGGCCGGCCTGCGCGCACTGCGCTCGCGCTGGCCGACGGCGCATCGCATCGCCGTCGTCTGCGGCGGCGGCAACAACGGCGGCGACGGCTACGTGATCGCCCGGTTCGCGCGCGCCGCCGGGCTCACGGTTACCGTCCTTGCGGCAGTACCGGTCGAGTCCCTGCGCGGCGACGCGCAGCGCGCGGCCGAGGAGTTCCAGGCGAGTGGCGGGCAAGTGCATCCCTTCACCGCCGCAGCGCTGCAGCAATGTGAAGTGATCGTCGATGCATTGCTCGGTATCGGCGCAAAGGGGACCTTGCGGCCCGAGGTGATCGCGATCGTCGAGGCGATCAACGCCGCGGGACGACCCGTCTTTGCGGTCGATATCCCATCGGGGCTGTGTGCCGATTCCGGCATGCCACTCGGTGCCGCCGTGCGCGCCGAGAGCACGATGACTTACGTGGGACTGAAGAGCGGCCTGTTCATCGGTGACGGTCCGGAGTACGTCGGTTCGCTGCTGTTCGACGATCTCGAGGTCACCGTCCCGCAGGGGGCCCAGTTTGCGCCGCGCCTGCTGCGCGCGAGCGAGGACGACATCGCGCGCGCGCTGCCGCGGCGTCGGCGCGCGTCGCACAAGGGCAGCTTCGGCCATGTGCTCGTGGTTGGCGGCGGGCCCGGCATGCCCGGCGCCGTACGCCTTGCGGGCGAATCCGCGTTGCGCGTGGGCGCGGGCCTCGTGACCGTGGCCGTGGCGCCGGAGAACGTGGCATCGATTTCGGCAGGCTGCCCCGAGTTGATCGTGGTCGGGCTCGACGTTGCGCATTTTGACGCGTTGCTCGCCAACGCCGATGTCGTTGCGATCGGCCCCGGTCTCGGGCGCAGCGCGTGGGCCTGGGAAGTGCTGGGCGCCACGGTGGCCGCGGGCAAGCCGCTGGTTGTCGATGCCGATGCCCTCAACATCCTGGCCGAGGATCGAATGCTGCGTGCCGACAGCTGGATCCTCACGCCGCACCCCGGCGAGGCCGGGCGGCTGCTCGGCACGAGCACGGCGGCGGTGCAGGCCGATCGGCTCGGTGCGCTCGAGCAACTGTGCGCGACCTACGGCGGCACGATCGTACTCAAAGGCGCGGGAACCCTGGTCGGACGCGCCGGCGATACGCCGCAGCTGTGCGAGCGCGGCAATCCGGGCATGGCGAGCGCCGGGATGGGCGACGTCCTGACTGGCGTGATCGCGGGCATGCTCGCGCAGCTCGGCGATCCGTTGCTGGCCGCGCGCATCGGCGTACTCGTGCACGCGCTCGCCGGCGATGCCGCCGCGCGCGGCGGCGAGCGCGGGCTGATCGCCCGCGACGTGATCGGCGAGTTGCGCACCTGGGTCAATCTCTGAGTTCGCCTGCGCCCGAATTTGCGGCGCCGACCGCCGAGGCGATGATGGCCTTCGGCGCGGCGCTCGCGCGCGCGCGAGCGCCAGCGCACGCCGGACCGCTGTTGCTGTACCTTTCCGGCGAACTCGGCGCCGGCAAGACCACGCTCGCGCGCGGGCTGCTCGCCGGGCTTGGGGTCGCAGGCCCGGTGCGCAGTCCGAGTTATGCGCTGGTCGAAGTCCACCGGCTCGCTTCGCTCACGGTCGTACACGCCGATCTCTACCGGCTGCTCGATGCGGACGAACTCGGGCCGCTCGGTCTGCGCGAGCTGTACGCGCCGGCGCACTTGTGGGTCATCGAGTGGCCCGAACGCGCCTTGGCAGTGCTGCCTGAGCCCGATCTGCATCTCGAGTTGTCGATCGCGGTCGGCTCGCATCGCCTGCGGGCGATCGCCGCCGGCCCAAGCGGGCGGGAATGGTTCGCTGCCGCGGTCGAGCTTGTTCGCGTATCTCATTAATTTATATTGAGATCTTTTTGCGGCGGCTTTACATTAAGCCGCCATGCGCAGACTCCTGGCCGTCAACCTGCTGTTATTCGCCGCGACCCTAGCGACCGGTGTTGCCTGGAGCGCGGGCCGCAGCATCAATGGTGTGCGCGCCGCGGCGGATGGCGCAGGCTCGCGCGTGGTCGTCGACCTGACGGCGCCAGCGGCGTTCAAGCTCTTCACGCTCGATCGCCCACGGCGCATCGTCCTCGATTTCGCCGATACTTCGCTGGCGCACGGCGCCACGCTGCCACGCGCCGCGGGCTCCATCATCGCGGTGCGTGCCGGTGAGCAGCCAGGCGGCGCCCTGCGACTCGTCATCGAGACGAGCTCGGATGGGGAGCCGCGCGTCTCGCGCGTAGCTCCCGGCGCGGACGGCGGGCACCGGGTGCTGGTCGAGCTGGGCGCGGCAACCCAGGCAGCAGACACTACACAGCGCGTCGTGGCGGCGGTGCATGCGCCGAAAAGCGGCGCACGCGATGTCGTCGTCGCCATCGATGCCGGACATGGCGGCAAGGATCCGGGCGCCATCGGGCAGGGCGGCACGTACGAGAAGACCGTGGTGCTCGAAATCGCGCGTGAGCTTGCGCGGCGCATCGACCAGGAGCCCGGCATGCGCGCCGTGCTCATCCGCGACGGCGATTACTACATTGCGCATCGCGAGCGCATTCGCCGCGCACGCAATGCCAAGGCCGATATTTTCCTGTCGATCCATGCCGATGCGCTGCGCGATCGCGGGGTGGCGGGCGCGTCGGTGTACGTGCTGTCCGAGCGTGGTGCGACCGACGAGGCCGCGCGCTGGCTTGCCGAACGCGAGAATGCCGCCGACCTGCGCGGTGGCGTAACGCTGAGCGACAAGGATGACGTCATCGCGACGGTGCTGCTCGACCTGTCGCAGTCGGCGGCGATCTCCGCGAGCATGGACGCGGCCGAGCGGGTGCTGGCGTCGTTTGCCGGCGTGGTACCCGTGCGCAAGCCGCGCGTGCAGCAGGCAGGCTTCCTGGTGCTGAAATCGCCCGATATTCCCTCGCTGCTGATCGAGACGGCGTACATCACCAACGCTGCCGACGAGAAGCGGCTGCGCAGCGACGCGCAACGGCGCAAGCTCGCGAACTCGATCGTCGAGGGCGTGCAGAGCTACTTCACGCGCAACCCGCCCGAGGGTACGCGCTTCGCCGAACTGCGCCGCCTCGCCGCCGCAGACTGAACGGTGCCGGGTTTTCGGTTTTTCGGTTATTGGCGTCCGCAATAAGCGAAAAACCGAAAACCCGGCACCATACAATCACTGCATGTCGATTCGTGTCCTTGCCGGTGAACTCATCGACCAGATCGCGGCCGGCGAGGTCATCGAGCGGCCGGCCTCGGCGGTCAAGGAACTGCTGGAGAATGCCCTCGATGCCGGTGCGACTCGCATCGAAATCGACATCGAGCGTGGCGGCGTCGGCCTGATCCGCGTGCGCGATGACGGCGCCGGCATCGCGACCGCCGAGCTGCCGCTCGCCATTGCACGCCACGCGACCAGCAAGATCGCCTCGCTCGACGACCTCGAATCGGTCGGTACGCTCGGCTTTCGCGGCGAGGCACTGCCCTCCATCGGTTCGGTGGCCAGGCTGCGCGTGGTTTCGCGCCCGGCGCACGCCGCGCAGGCGCACGAGATCAGCGTGGAAGGCGGGCAGGTGAGTGAGGTGAAACCCGCGGCGCATCCGCCGGGGACCACGGTGGAAGTGCGCGATCTGTTCTACAACGTGCCAGCGCGGCGCAAGTTCGTGCGCACCGAGGCCACCGAACTCGGGCATATCGCGCGCTGGGTCGAGCGCCTCGCACTGTCGCGGCCGGACGTCGCATTCCGGCTGCGCAGTGGTACACGGACCCTGCTCGATGCGCCGGCGATCGCCCCTGATGAAGATCCAGCGGCCCGCGTCGACGCCGTGCTCGGCGCCGAGTTCCTCGCGCGCGCACTGCCGGTGCGCCATGCGGCCGGACCTGTCGTGATCGAAGGCTGGATCGGCGCGCCGACGGCGTCACGCGCGCAACCCGACTCGCAGTACTGGTTCGTGAACGGACGCCATGTGCGCGACCGGTTGCTGATGAGCGCCGTGCGCCTCGGCTATCGCGACGTGCTGTACCACGGTCGCCATCCCGCTTATCTGCTGCAGCTGAGCCTCGATCCGCGGCTCGTCGACGTGAACGCGCATCCGGCCAAGCTCGAAGTGCGCTTCCGCGACAGCCGGCAGGTCCATGATTTCGTGTTCCGCGCCGTCGAGCGCACGCTCGCCGTGTCGCGGCCGGGTCCGGACAGCGCGGCGCAGGGCGCCACGGCGGCGCCCACCGCGCTGGTGTCGGTTGCAGCGGGGCAGGGCCCTCGGTTGCCTGCGCAGCCGGGCGCGATGCGTGCGCAGGCGGGCGACACACATGCGCTGCCGTTTGCGGGCGGCTCCATGCCCATGGATTCGCCGTGGGCGATCGCGGACAGCGTGGCGTCGCAGGCTGGCGGGACGGCGCCGCTGCCGGCGTCCGAGCCGCTCGGCACCGCGCTCGCGCAGTTGCACGGTGTTTACATCGTGGCGCAGAACGCGGCGGGCCTGATACTGGTCGACATGCACGCGGCGCACGAGCGCGTGCTGTACGAGCAATACAAGCGGCAGATGGGCGCGCAAGGCGCCTCGCAGGCACTGCTCGCGCCCGTCATCGTGCAGCTGAAGGAGCATGAGGTCGACGCAGTGATCGATGCGCGCGCGGAGTGGAGCGCGCTCGGCTTCGAGATCGAGCGCCTTGCGCCCGGGCGGCTCGCGGTGCGAAGCGTGCCCGCGCTGATCGGCAAACGCACCGACCTCGCGGAGCTGCTGGGCGATGTCGCGCGCGATGCGCTCGATGGCGGCGGCTCGCGGCATTTCGAGGAACCGGGTTATCGCCTGCTCGGAACGCTCGCCTGCCGCAGTGCCATCCATGCGCACCGCCGGCTCTCGCTGCCCGAGATGAACGCGCTGTTGCGACAGATGGAGGCCACCGAGCGGTCGGACCAATGCAATCATGGACGACCGACCTGGACCCGCCTGTCGCTCGCCGAGCTCGACCAGCTGTTCCTGCGCGGGCGCTGAGTGGTGACGAGCAGCGCGCCCGCGCCGGTACTCGTGCTGACCGGGCCCACCGGGATCGGCAAGAGCGACTGGGCCCTGAGGCTCGCGAAAGAATTGCCGGTCGAAATCGTCAGCTGCGATTCGGCGCAGGTCTATCGCGGCATGGACATCGGCACGGCGAAGCCGGACGCTGCGACGCGCGCGATCGTGCCACATCATCTGCTCGACCTGCGCGATCCGGCCCAGGGTTATTCCGCTGGCGAGTTCGTCCACGATGCGACAGTCGCGCTGCGCGACATCCTCGCGCGCGGCAGGCTGCCGATCGTGGTGGGCGGGACCATGCTCTACCTGCGCGCGCTGCTGCAGGGCATGGCGCCGCTGCCGCAGGCGCATGCGGCGATCCGCGATGACATCGATGCGCGCGCGCGGAGCATGGGCTGGCCCGCGCTGCACGCAGAACTTGCGCGGGTCGATCCGGCCGCTGCCGCGCGCATCCATGCAAACGACCGCCAGCGCATACAGCGCGCGCTCGAGGTCTATTACGCCACCGGCACCGCGATCAGCACATGGCAGGCGGCGGGCGATGCGACCCCGCGCGCATTTGATTTCCGCACCACCGCGCTCGTGCCCGCCGATCGCGCGCTGCTGCATGCGCGCATCGCGCAACGCTTCGAGGCCATGATGGCCGCCGGCCTGCTCGATGAGGTGCGCGCGCTGCACGCGCGGTCCGATCTCACGGCGCACCATCCCGCGATCCGGGCGGTAGGCTATCGGCAGCTGTGGCAACACCTGAGCGGCGACTACGCGCTCGAGGAGGCGGTACTGCGCGCCATTGCGGCGACGCGGCAACTCGCCAAGCGCCAGATGACATGGCTCAAGCCCCCGTTTTCGTTGGAAAAAATAGACCCCGCGGCGCCCGGTGCCTATGCGCGATGGCGCGCCGGCGTGGCCTCGGCCTGGCGACCTCCTGTGTTATGATGCACGGCACTTATGCCCCAATCGCATGGGGTTGCTTGCCGGCCGGGAACGCTCACCACGGAAGATGCCGTAACGGCCTTCGGCGCGCATCGAGATCACAAAACAAGGAGAACCCCATGGCCAAAGGTCAATCACTGCAGGATCCCTTCCTGAATGCCCTGCGCAAAGAGCGCATCCCCGTTTCGATTTACCTGGTCAACGGCATCAAGCTGCAGGGGCAGATCGACTCGTTCGATCAGTTCGTCGTGCTGCTGAAGAACAGCGTGAGCCAGATGGTCTACAAGCACGCAATCTCGACTGTCGTCCCCGCCCGCAATGTTCGCGTGCCGTCCGCTGACGAAGCGGCTGCCGCCACGGAGCCCCAGGCGGAGTGACGAGCTTCCGGCCGGAAAGGCACAGTGTTCGAACGCCCACGCAGCGGTGAGCGCGCCGTGCTCGTGCGCCTCGGAGTGGGCGCACCTGCCGACCCCGAGGACATCGAGGAGTTCACGCAACTGGCGCGCTCCGCCGGAGCCGTGCCGGTGGCGACGATCGCCGGTCGCCGCGAGCGTCCCGACCCGCGATTCTTCGTCGGCAGCGGCAAGGCCGACGAGATCCGTGCGAGCGCTGCCGAACATGCGGCCGACCTGATCCTCGTCGATCACGCGCTGTCGCCGAGCCAGGAGCGCAACCTAGAGAAGCTGATCGGGCGGCGCGTACTCGACCGCAACGGCCTGATCCTCGACATTTTTGCACAGCGCGCACGCAGCCACGAGGGCAAGCTGCAGGTCGAGCTCGCGCAGCTGAAGCACATCGCCTCGCGCCTGGTGCGCGGCTGGACCCACCTCGAGCGCCAGCGCGGCGGCGGCATCGGGCTGCGCGGCCCGGGTGAAACGCAGCTCGAAACCGACCGCCGGCTGATCGGGCAGCGCGTGCGCGTGCTGGCGCGCCGACTCGAGAAGCTGCAATTGCAGCGCGAAACCGGCCGGCAGGCGCGCGCCGAGATCCCGGTGCCGTCGGTCGCCCTGGTCGGCTACACCAACGCCGGCAAGTCGACGCTGTTTCGCGCGATGACCGGAGCGGATGCCTACGTTGCGGACCAGCTGTTCGCCACGCTCGACCCACTGGTACGCCGCCTCGCGCTACCTGGCGGAACCGAAGTCGTATTCGCCGATACAGTCGGGTTCATTCGTGAGCTGCCGCACGAACTGGTCGCGGCGTTTCGCTCGACACTGACCGAAGCGCGCGAGGCGACCTTGCTGCTGCACGTCATCGACGCCAGCGACCCGCGCCGCGACGAGCATGTCGAACAGGTCAATGAGGTGCTCGCGCAGATCGGTGCGGGCGATATTCCGCAGATCCGCGTGTACAACAAGATCGACCGGCTCGAGGTCGAGCCGCACCTCGAGCGGGATGCCGGCGGGGAACCCGTGCGCGTGTGGATTTCCGCGGCTCGCGGTACCGGACTCGATCTGCTGCGCGATGCGATCGCCGCGCGCCTGTCGCGCAGTGTGCGCGCTGCCACGCTGCGACTTGCGCCTGGCGCAGGCGCGCTGCGCTCGCGCCTGTACGCGGCTGGCACCGTGCGAGCGGAGCGCCCGCTGGACGATGGCGGCTACGAACTCGACGTGCAGTTGCCTGACGTCGAGTTGCTGCTGCTCGCGCGCACAACGGGCGTGCAGGTCGCTTTCGCGCACGATGCCGCGGGCATTCCAGTAATCCTCGATCGACTGCTAGAATCCCCTGTTCCCCCGGTGGCTGCGGAACACCGCTAGCTGCCCTTACCTGCGGCGCGTGAATCTATGGCTTGGAATCAACCTGGCGGCAATCAGCAAAATCCCTGGGGGCGGCGTCCCGCTCCGGAGGGCATCGATCAGGCACTGAAGGAGTGGCAACGCCGCTTCGAGTCGCTGTTCGGCGGTGGCGGCGGTGGTGCCGGCACCGGCAAGGGCGGGCTGTCACCGCTGGTGCTGCTCGCCGTGGCGGTCGTGGTCTGGCTGCTGAGCGGCTTCTATCAGGTGCAGCCCGCCGAGCGTGGCGTACTGCAGCGGTTCGGCAAGTTCGTCGGCATCCGCGAACCGGGTCTCGGCTGGCGCCTGCGCGGCGTCGAAACAATCACCAAGGTCAATGTGTCCGAAGTGAACACCGTGAAGTACGAATCGCGCGTGCTGACTGCCGACGTGAATCTCGTCAACCTGGCCCTCGCCGTGCAGTACCAGTTCCGCGATCCGGAAAAGGTGCTGTTCGGGGTGCGCGATCCGGAGTCCTCGCTGCGCGAAGTCAGCGAAAGCGCGATCCGCGAGGTCGTCGGCCGCGGCGATCTCGAGGCAATCCTCGTATCCGCCCGCCAGCAGGTCACCGAGCGCACCAAGGAACTGATCCAGACCACCCTTGATTTCTACGGCACCGGCATTCGCGTCACGAGCGTCAACCTGACCGAAGTGCAGGTCCCGGAGGCGGTGGTGCCGTCGCAGCGCGACGCGAACAAGGCGATCGCGGATCGCGACCGCCTGCAGAAGGAAGCCGAGGCCTACCAAAGCGGCATCATCCCGGTCGCGGAAGGCGCGGCGTCCCGCCAGATCCAGGATGCCGAGGGCTACAAGGCGCAGGTGACCGCGATTGCCGAGGGCGAAGCGTCGCGCTTCACGCAGCTGCGCACCGCGTACGAGGCCGCGCCGGCGGTAACCCGCAAACGCATGTATCTCGATACGATCGAGGGGGTGTTGAAGAGTTCGAAGAAAGTGGTGATCGACTCGAAGGCAGCCGGCAGCAACCTGATCTACCTGCCGCTCGACAAGCTGACCGAGGGTCGCGCGGCAGGCAGCAACCCAGGCACGCGGCCCGCCGCGGCGGCGACCACCGAGGCCGAGACCGTCACGGTCGAAGGCCGCCAGCGGGGAGAGCGCTGATGTCCTCGCGTATCACACCCATCGTCTTCGTCGTCGTTGCGCTGCTGTTCGTCGCGACATCGTCGCTGTTCACGGTGCAGCAGACCCAGCTCGCGATCCGCACCCAGTTCGGCGAGATCCAGGGCGTCGACTACGGCCCCGGACTGCACATGAAGTGGCCGTTCATCGACCAGATCGCGCGCTTCGAGCGGCGCGTGGTCACGCAGAACTACGCCGGTGAGACGTTCCTCACCAACGAGAATCGCGGCCTGCTGGTCGACTTCTACGTCAAGTGGCGCGTCGCCGATGCGGCCAAGTACTTCCGCGCCACCGGCGGCAACGAGGACGCGGCCGGCCAGCGTCTCGCCGATATCGTCAAGGACGGCATCAAGAACGCCGTCGCGCAGCGCACGCTGCAGGAAGTCGTGACCGCCGAGCGTGCGGCCGTGACCGGCGAGATGTTCGGGCGGGCGAGTACCGCCGTCGACGATTTCGGCATCGAACTGATGGACGTACGCGTGCAGCGCATCGACCTGCCCGATGATGTCGCGGCGCGCGTGTACGACAACATGAAGCAGAACTTCGAGAAGCAGGCGCGCCAGTTGCGCGGCGAGGGCGAGAAGGACAACCAGCGCATCAAGGCCGAGGCCGACCGCAAGCGCACCGAGATCCTCTCGACTGCCGCGGGCGAGGCGCTGCGCATCCGCGGCGAGGGCGACGCGATTGCCGCCGCGACTTACGCGCGGGCCTACGAGCGCAATCCCGGCTTCTACGAGTTCTACCGCAGCATGCAGGCCTACAAGACGGCGATCGGCAAGGAAGGCGATGTCATCGTCGTGAGTCCCGACAGCGAGTTCTTCAAATACTTCAAGGAATCCGCGCCGGGCAACCGGTAGGCCGCGATGTCGCTCGAGTGGTCCGACCTTGCCGGCGCGCTGGCGCTGCTGCTCGTCATCGAAGGACTGCTGCCGTTCGCCAATCCCGCCGGCATGAAGCGCACGCTGGCGCGGGTGGCCGCGCTCGGCGAGCGTGAACTGCGTATCGCCGGCTTTGCGACGATGCTGGTCGGTCTGGTGTTGCTGTTTTTCGTGCGGGCGTAATCCATGGGCAGATTCGTCGTCGTCATCGGCACCCAGTGGGGTGATGAAGGCAAGGGCAAGATCGTCGACCTGATGACGGAGCGCGCCGCCGCGGTGGCGCGTTTCCAGGGCGGGCACAATGCCGGGCACACGCTCGTGATCGGCGGCAAGAAGACCATCCTGTCACTGCTGCCGTCCGGCATCCTGCACGAGGGCGTGGCGTGCCTGATCGGCAATGGTGTGGTGCTGTCGCTCGAGGCGCTGTTCCGCGAGTCGCAGGCACTCGTCAACGAGGGCGTGCCGGTTTTCGAGCGCCTGCGCCTCTCGCCGCACTGCCCGCTGATCCTGCCCTCGCACGTCGCGCTCGATCGCGCGCGTGAACAGGCCCGCGGCGCCAATGCGATCGGCACCACCGGGCGCGGCATAGGGCCCGCGTATGAAGACAAGGTGGCGCGCCGTGCGGTGCGCGTGGCCGATCTCTTCCAGCGCAAGCTGTTCGCCGCGAAGCTCGGCGAACTGCTGGATTTCCACAACTTCGTGCTGCAGAAGTATTTTCGCCAGCCGGCGATCGACTTCCAGCAGACCCTGGACGAGCAGCTCGCCTACGCCGAGCGCCTCGCGCCACTCGTCACCGACGTGGGCGCCGCGCTGCATGCGCTGCGTGTCGCCGGAGCCAACGTGATGTTCGAGGGGGCGCAGGGAGCGCTGCTCGATGTCGACCATGGCACCTATCCCTACGTCACCTCGTCCAATACCACCGCGGGTTACGCGGCGACCGGCACCGGCATCGGGCCGCGCGCGCTCGATTACGTGCTCGGCATCGTCAAGGCGTACACGACGAGGGTCGGGGCAGGCCCCTTTCCCACCGAGTTGTTCGACGAGGCGGGCGAGCACCTGTCGCGCGTCGGGCGCGAAGTCGGATCAGTCACCGGGCGGGCGCGTCGTTGCGGCTGGTTCGATGCGGTCGCACTGCGCCGCTCGATCGAGCTCTCCAGCGTCTCGGGCCTGTGCATGACCAAGCTCGATGTGCTCGATGGCCTCGATACGCTGCGCATCTGCGTCGAGTACCGCGCGGGCGCCGAGCCGGGTGAAGTGACGCCGGTCTACGAGGAGCTGCCGGGCTGGCAGGAATCGACGATAGGCATCACCGCCTACGAGGCATTGCCCGCCAATGCGCGTCGCTACCTCGAGCGCATCGCCGAACTCACCGCGACGCCGCTCGACGTCGTATCGACCGGGCCCGACCGCGGCCAGACGATCGTGCTGCGTCACCCGTTCGACTGACGCGGCACTCGCAGCCTCCTACAGCGGCAGCAGCCAGGGAATGAGCGCGACGCTGATCGCGAGCGCGATCACGGTGTAGGGCGCGCCGATTTTCAGGAAGTCGCTGAAGCGGTAGTCGCCGGGACCCACGATGAGCGTATTGACCGGTGACGACACCGGCGTCATGAACGCGCACGAGGCCGCGATCGCCACGGTCATGGCAAACGGGTAGGGCGAGGCATTCATCGCCTCGGCGACGCCCATCGCCACCGGCGCCATCAGTACGGCGGTGGCCGTGTTCGAAATGAACAGGCCCATGAGGACCGTAATGACGAACAGCGCCGCCAGGATCGTGCGTGGACCAGCCTCGCCTGCCAGGCCCAGCAGGGCATTGGCTGCGAGTTCGACACCGCCCGTCCGCTGCAGCGCAAGCGCGAACGGCAACATGCCGACGATCAGCATGATGCTCTGCCAGTGGATCGATCGATAGGCGCTGTCGAGGGTGATGCAGCGCGTGAGGCCCATCAGCAGGCAAGCGATCAGCGCGGCCAGCACGTTGGTGACGACCCCTGCCAGCATCAGCACGATCATCACGCCCAGGGCGAGCAGGGCGTGCGGCGCCCGGCCCGGCGCCGCGATCACCTCTTCGTACTCGGCGGGCAGGTCGAGCACGATCAATTCCTCGCCGCGCGACTGCACCCTGCGGATCTGCCGCCAGCGGCCCGCGAGCAACAGCGTGTCACCGAGCCGCAGTCTGGTCTCGAGCAGCGCCTTGCCGAGTGACGTGTGGCCGCGCCGCAGGCCGACCACGTGCAGGCCGTATTGCGAGCGGATCTTCGCCTCGACGATTGTCTTGCCGATGAACCTCGAGTCCGGCGGGATCATCACTTCGACCATGCCGATGTCCTGCGACTGGTCCGAGAAATAGGCGCCGGACAGCGACAGGGGCTCGAGGCCCAGTCGCAGGCGCAGTGCTTCCAGGTCGACCTCCGTCGCCAGGTCGAGGAACAGGACATCTCCCTCCTCGACCTGCGTCGTCGGCTGGGGACTCAGCACGTGGTTCGCAAAGCGCCCGCTGCGCTCGATGGCGATGATATTGACGCCCGATGCGCCGCGCAGGTCGAGCTCCTGCAGGGTCCTGCCCACCATGGGTGATGAGGCGACGACCCTCAGCCGGTGTTCGCGGTCGGCAAGCTCGTACTTGTCGATCCATTCGGACAGGAACGGCCGGATGCGGACGGTGCCGCCTGCGCGCGCGGGCTTTTCGATCCAGCGCAGTGCGACGAGCAGGTAGGCGATGCCGATTGCGAGCAGCGGCAGGCCGAAGGGCGTGATGCCGAAGAGCTGGAAGCCCGCGTGGCCACGCCGCAGCAGTTCGCTGTTGACCACGAGGTTCGGCGCCGTGGCGATCAGCGTCAGCATGCCGCTGTGCAGGGCGGCGAAACTGAGCGGCATCATCAGGCGGCCCGGGGAAATGCCGGTGCTGCGCGCGATGCGCAGCACGATCGGGATGAAGATCGCGACCACCGCCGTCGAACTCATCACTGCGCCGACGCCGGCGACGACCACCATCAGCAGGATGATGAGACGCGTCTCGCTGCTTGCGGCGCGCGACAGCAGCCAGTCGCCGAGTCGCTGCGCCACCCCGGTGCGTACCAGGCCTTCGCCGACCACGAACAGCGCCGCGATCAGCACGACGCTTGGATCGCTGAACCCCGCGAGCGCGTCGTCCATGTCGATGACGCCGGTGAGCGGCAGCAGGGCCATCATCAGCAGCGCGACTGCGTCCATGCGCGGCTTGCCGAGCGCGAACATCGCGATCGCGACGAGCAGCAAGCCGAGGACGAGCTGCAGCTCGAGTGTCATCGAGGGCACACGCCGCGCCAGGCCGCGATCACTTCGCCAGGCTGTATGCCGAGGATGTCCGGCCTGCCGGCGACCTCGCCAGTCAGCACCACTGTCGCCGTATTCGCGCCGCCGGGGCGAAAGCGCCGTGGGTCGGCCACGCCGAACAGCGTGACGGTGGGACAGCCGAGCGCGACTGCGGCATGCGCAGGTCCGGTGTCCACGGTGATCAGGCTGTGACTGCGCGCCAGCAGCGGCAGCAGCACGGGTATCGGCAGGTCGTCGGCGACGTTGTGCACTCCGGATACGCCGGCAGCCGCGGCGATGTCGGCGTTAAGCGCGAACTCTTCCGGCACGCCGAGCAGCAGCAGGGCAGCTTCCGGCAGCGCTGCGTGCACGGCGCGGATCACCTCGCCCCAGCGCGCTTCGGGCCAATACTTGGTGTTGCTCGCCCGGCGCCGGACGAGGCCGCGCATCGTGCGCTTGTTGCCCGCCTGGAAGGCGACAAGGGTGCGGCCCGCGAGCCTGCGGCGTGCGAGCCAGGCATCGCAGGCCGCGGTCTCCTGTGCAGTGATCTCGAGTCGCGCCTGCGCGGCGCGCGGCGGCGGTGGCGGTGGCGCGGGGCTCAGCGCGGCGGGTGTGAGCGCGGCCATGCGCAGCCAGCGTTCGGCGGTGTGCTCGCCCGGCAACCAGGGCAGATTGCGCACATCGCATACGAGATCGTCGGCGATGCCCGCCCGCGAGAGCAGCGCGCGGCCATGGCCACCGCCATCGCAGTACCACGCCGGCCCACTGCCCCGTGCGCGCAGCTGCTGCACGAGCCGCTGCTGGTCGCGATCGAGCCAGTAGGGCGTGCGCCGGCTTTTCAGCACATGGATCTCGCCGACGCCACGGCGCGGCGCAAGCAGCGGGCGCGCCCAGCCGCCGGAGGCGATCACGTCGACGGGTTCGCCGAAGCGCGCGTGCAGCTGTTCGATCAGCACGGTGACCAGGACCATGTCACCGAAGGCGCCGCAGCGCATGAGGAGGGGACGGACCATGCGGCATTTTGCGGGTCCGCGGCCCGCCGGTCCACGTGTGCCGCCACGGCGCCGCGCCGGCGCCCGTTCAGCGCAGCGCGGCGGTGATCCCGAGACTGTGCAGCAGGCCGAGCGGGTGGTGGGTGCGCGCGATGCTGAAGACGAAGACGTAGACGGCGAGCGCGCAGGCCCAGCACACGAAGCGGTTGCGCCGCGTGGCGCTGCGCTTCAGTGCGAAGCTGCCGAGCACGACATACACGACGATCAGCGACACCTTGACCGTCAGCCAGTCATGCACATACGGATACTGTTTCACGATGGCCATCAACAGCAGTGCCGCGCCCAGCAGTGTCGTGTCGATCGTGTAAGTGAGATAGCGCAGCGGCGTCGCCATTGTCCAGCGGGCGCCGAGATGTCCCGCGAGCCCGCGCAGGAAGAACAGCCCGCCGCTCGCGATCACCGTTGCGACGTGCACCGACTTGATCCAGGGATAGAACTCGAACAACACGCGAGCTACGCGCGCAGGACGCTGCGTGCCAGCTCCTCGAGTGCGCGGGGCTGCAGGATCTCGATTTCCCGCCGCTCGACCCGGATGAGCCCATCATCCTGGAAACGGCGGAAAACGCGGCTGACGCTTTCGGCGGCAAGGCGCAGGTAATTGGCGATGTCGGTGCGTGTCATCGTCAGCACGAACCTGGTGGGCGAAAAGCCGCGCTCGGCGTAACGGCGGGACAGTGAGACCAGGAATGCGGCCATGCGTTCGTCCGCCGTGTAGTTGCCGGCGAGCAGTGCCGCCTTGCCGATGTCCTGGCTCAGCAGCCGGAACATCTGCTGCTGCACGCCGGGCATGCGCGTCGCGAGCGCCGCCATCGACGGGAACGAGAAGCGGCACAGCACGGTCGCTTCGAGCGCGACGGCGTTGCACGGGTAGCGGGACTGCGAAATGGCGTTGAGACCGATCATTTCGCCGGGCAGGTAGAAGCCCTGCACCTGCTCGCGCCCGTTCGCATCGGTGACATATGTCTTGACGGTGCCGGACCGCACGGCCGCAATGGCCGTGAAGGGATCCCCTTCGCGGAAGATGTGCCCACCTTCCTCGAACGGACCCGTGTGCTGCACGAGGACGTGCAGGTCGCGCAGCTGCGATTTGTCATAGCCGCTTGCCAGGCACGCGGCTGAGAATGCACAGGTGCTGCAGAAGCGGAACTCGTCGCCATCGTCGGCTATGGCTGTGGGGCGGGAAGGGCGAAGCACTGCGCCATGATACGCAGCATCAATCGGCCACGCGACGTGGCCCTTACGTACCCCGGCACGCAACTGGCCAGGCCGTCCCGCGCAAGCGGTTCGAGGCGCGCCAGTGCGTCGGCGAAGTGCTGCTCGAACACGATGCCGTAGCGGCGCTCGATCGCCCCGATGTCGATTTCCCCGCTGCGCAGCCACTCGGCGAGCACGTCTGTGCGCAACTGCGCTTCGGGATCGAGTGTGAGACCGCGCCAGAGGGGCAGCCGGCCGGCATCGATGGCAGCGGCCCAGTCATCGGGATCGACGAGATTCTCGCAGACGGCATCGCCGATGCGCGCGCGCGCGCCGGGCCCGAGGCCGATCTGGTCGACCTCCTGGCGCAGCTGTGGCTTCCCGGCGGCAGTGATGGCGCCAGCGATGCGGGGCGCGTCCTCTTCGAGCCAGGCGAGCGGTCGCGGGTCGAGGCCGATATCCCGGTACCCGCCCGCGTACATCGCCGCGGCCAGCGTCGCAAGCGTCTCGACGTGCGCGCCATCGTCAGCTTCGTCGGTCAGTCTGAAGGCAAGGTACCGGGGCTGCGCTTCGATCAGCGCCCGCAGGCAGCGCATGCCATCGCTCGCCACGGTCGCGGTGGGCAGGCTGATTGCAATGCCCGCGTGGCGCATGCCCTGTTCGCGGGCGGCGGCGAGTACCTGCAGTGCGCCGTCGAGGTTGCGCTCATCCGCGGCAAAGTCGACGCGTTCGATGTCGAGCGCGGCAAACGCCGCGAAATCACCGTGGCGTACACGCTGCGCGCTGACGCCGAGCGAGCGCGCGACCTGGCCCGCGGGGGCAAAATGAAAATGGCGCTCGAGGCTGCCGAACAGGGCGCCGAGCCGCGCGGGGCAAGGCTCGACGGTGGCCTCGACGTGCACCGCGATCACGTCCCGGTCGCGGTCGAAGTGCGGTGCAACGAGTTCGATTTCGCGCCGCAGTCGTTCGATGTCGCCGGTGGTCACGATGCGCAAGGCGAGCGCCCGCGGGATCGGCTCGGCGTTGCCGCGAGCGGCTTCGGTCCGCCAGGCAGGTTCGTCGAACGCCGTGCCGAGGCGCACGAGCGGGTGCGCCGCGTCGAGTACGCGGTCATCTTGCATGTTGCGGCAAGCTTGCCGCAACGGCCTCGCGGCGCCCTGATCTGGATCAGGCGGGTCGGGGGGTGACGATGACGATCAACACCGCCGCCCAGTGCAGCGCGGCGGCGGCAATCACGAAGGAGTGCCATATCGCGCGGCGAAACGGCAGCCGCTTCGAGACGTAGACCGGCACGCCGAGGGAGTAGACGAGCCCGCCGGCCGCGATCAGCCACAGCGCCGCAGCCGGCACACTCGCGATCATCGGCACGAGCGCGACGACTGCGATCCAGCCAAGAGCGAGGTAGCCCGCCACCGACCACTTGTGCGGCAAGGCGGGGAACGCGAGCTTGGCGACGATGCCGATGAGCGCGATCGTCCACACGGCGCCGGTCATGCCAAGGGCCCAGCCACCGCTCAGGCTCAGTGTCGTGAAAGGGGTGTAGGAGCAGGCAATCATCAGGTAGATCGCCGCGTGGTCGAAGCGCCGCAGGACACGCTGGCGTGACGGCGTGCGGGTCAGGTTGTAGGCGATCGAGCAGGCGAAGGTCGCAATGAGCCCGACGCCGTAGATCGCAACGGCGGCGATCTCGCGGGCGTGGCCGCCCCGCAGCGCGAGCGAGAACAGCAACAGGGCGCCGACGGCGGCGGCGGCAATGCCGACGATATGCACCCACTGGTCGGCACGCCGCTCGCGGGCGGAAGGGTAGTGCTCGGCGGTGGCAGCGGTCATCGGCGGCGGCAGGCTCGCGGGAGCGCCGCGGGCTCCCTGTCTCTTATCAGGGCTTGATGATCAGCACGTCGCACGGCAGCCGGTCGAGGACGTGCTCGGCGGTGCTGCCGATGAACAGGCGCTCGAGGCGCGAGCGCGACACGGCGCCCATCACGACGATGCCGGCCCTGGTGGTGCGCAGCACGGCCTCGATCTGGCTTGGCACGTCACCCATGCGCAGATGCCGGCGCGCGGGCGCAATGCCGCCGCGTGCCGCCAGTTTGTCGAAGACCTTGCGGATGTTGGCGCGGTGTAGGTCCTCCGCGTCCGGCGGCAGCGTAAGCGCCACGGGCTGGCCCATGGCGCCGGGCAGCGTGGCGACCAGCGGCAGATGGGCATGGAAAGCATGCGCACGGCCGCGCAATAGCTGCGCGAGCCCGGTGGCCGCGGCGAGCAGCTTCGCGTCGAGCTTGCCGGACTTGTCGCGCGCGTGGAACGGGTCGACGGCGGCGACGATGCCGGGCTTGCGGTAGCCGCCCGGCGTCTTGACGAGCAGCAACGGGCAGGGGCAATGGCGGATCAGTTCCCAGTCGGTGTTCCGCAGCAACAATCGCTTGCCGAAGCTGCGTGTCGCAGTCGCCGCGATCACGAGGTCGGCCCGTATCGCCTGCGCGCGGCGCATGATCGCTTCCTGTGGCGGGTAATCGATCGCGACACAGGAGCGCAGGTCCTGGCCTGCGAGCACCTTGAGCGCCGCGAGGCGCTGCATGCGATCACGCGCGGGGGCCACGGCGTGCGCGCGATCGGGGTGGATCGCATGGCACAGTTCGAGGTGTGCGCCCGCGGCTTTCGCAAGTTGCGCAGCCTTGCGCAACTGACCGGGGGGGACATGCCAGGGATCGCCGATCGCGACCAGAATTCGCTTGATCTTGAGTGTCATGATGCAAGTGTACACGCCAGACGGCGCATCTAGAGTTCCACCGACTCGTGGTCACTCGGGACCTGCACCTCGCAATGGAAACGCGTCTCGATCTCGCTCGCGAGTGCGCGCGCCGCGTGCTCCTCGCCGTGTACGAGGTAGGTCTTTCCCGGTGGTCGCCTGAACTTTGCGAACCAGCCGAGCAAGGCCGTGCGGTCGGCATGCGCGGAAAATCCGCCGAGCGTGACAATCTCGGCACGCACTGGGATCTCTTCGCCCGCAATGCGCACGGTGTCTGCGCCGTCGACGATGCGGCGTCCGAGCGTGCCAGCCGCCTGGTAGCCGATGAAGATGACGGTGGTGCGCGGATAGGGCAGGTGCTGGCGCAGGTGGTGGCGGATTCGGCCGCCGTCGCACATGCCGCTCGCCGCGACGATGATCGCGCCTCCGGTGAGCCTGTTCAGCGCCTTCGACTCGTCGACCGTCTCGGTGAAGCGCACGTTCGGCGCCACGCCGCCTTTGCGTGGCTCGCGCGCGGCGCGGCGCGCCTCGGCGTCGAAGACATCGAAGTGGCGCGCGGTGATTTGCGTGACCTCCGTGGCCATAGGGGAATCGACGAACACCTGCAGGTCGTGCAGCCGTCCCGCGCGCGCGAGCTGGTTCAGGACATAGAGGAACTCCTGGGTGCGTCCGACCGCGAAGGCCGGCACGAGGACCATGCCCTTGCGCTTGTACAGGGCACGCTCCAGGGTCTCGACCAGCTCGTCGATCGTGTCGTCGTACGGGCGATGGTCGCGGTTGCCGTAGGTCGATTCGAGCAGCAGCACGTCGGCAGCGGCAATCGGTGTCGGATCGCGCACGATCGGCCGGCCGGGTTGGCCGAGATCGCCGGAGACGACGACCTTGCGCCGGTTCACGCCATCGTCCAGCCACAGCTCGATGCTGGCCGAACCGAGGATGTGACCGGCATCGCGCAGGCACACGCGGACGCCTTTGGCCGGCTCGAAGACGTCGTCGTACCCGACCGTGCGGATGAGGGGCAATACCGCATCCACATCGGCCATTGTGTAGGCGGCGACATAGTCGCCGCCGCGGCGTTGTGCGCGCGCCTGCTCGACACCCTGCAGGTAGGCGCTGTCGCGCAGCAACACTGCCGTGATGTCGCGCGTGGCTGCGGTCGCGAAGACCGGGCCGGAAAAGCCCTCGGCGGCGAGCCTTGGCAGCAGGCCGCAGTGATCCAGGTGGGCGTGCGTGAGCACCACGAAGTCGAGCGTTGCCGGGTCAAAGGCAAACGGCGCGGTGTTCGCCTCGCGCGTGGCGCGTGCGCCCTGGAAGAGGCCGCAGTCGACCAGGAAGCGGTGGTGGCCGACCTCGAAGCCGAAGCAGGAGCCCGTCACCTGACGGGCCGCCCCATGGAAGGTCAGCCGCATGACAAAGCCCTCACGCGATAGGTTTCAGTACTCCGAAGAATGCCACGGTCGCGATGCCTACCCAGTAGAAGTACGCGAGGATTCGCGACATGGCGATTTCCTTCGCCAGTTGCGCTTCCACGGCCGGGCGCGACGCGCCGGCATCGAGGCTGCGAAACAGCGTGACCCAGTGGCGCATCACGACGCGCAGCACCAGGCCCATGATCAGCAGGATCGCGTACAGCGTGACCTTGACCGCATACCAGCGCGCGGCGAGCGGGCCCGCGCCGAAGATGCCCATCACGCCCGGAACGAGCAGCGCGGGAATCAGGACGTAACGCAGTGCCTCGTCGATGCGCGTCAGGCGCAGGCCGAGATCGCTCTGGTGCGTGTAGTAGGCGGACAGCGTCAGGCACAGCCACGCGCCGAAGAACAGCCAGATGCCGGTGATCCACGGGCCGCCGAGCGGCTGCAGGCCGAGGTTGTAGCCCATGTGCAGGCCGAGCGGCAGCAGCAGGATGATGCCGAGGCGCGCGAGGATGTCGATGCGGAACGCCGTGTCCATGTGCCGGCGGCGCTCATCGAGCGACAGATTGATGTTGGTGACATAGCGCGCGGTGTTGAACACGCCCCACTCACCGCCCAGCCAGTAGACCATGGCCAGCACGTGCAGCCAGCGCAATACACCGTGCGTCGTGATGTAGAATTCCATTGTTCCGCCCCGCCTGATGGCTGATCCGGGCGATGATGAGCGCCTGCATTACGCTCATACAAGTGTAAAAACCCGTATCAGCCGTGTGTCGGGCGTCGATTTAGCGCCCCTGCAGGTACATGAACGTACTCTGTTTGTTCCGGGGCCCCCCCGCGCCGATGCTGGTCCCATGGAAGCCGTACTGCGATTCGTGCGGCCGGGGACCGGCAAACCCCGTGCCTACGCCTGCGATCCACCGCCAGGGGAGCCGGAAATTTCCGCTCCCTTCGAGACACGCAAGGTCCCGATCCGGGACCTTCGGCCGCTTGCGGCTGGATTGTCGGTCGATCGCGAGGGTTTCCAACTCATCGTGGAGCCCACGGCAGTGCGTGACTTCGACGACGAGGCAGAAGTGCGTGGCGTCTACTACCGCGAGATCGAGCAACTCGTGGTGCGCGCCACCGGAGCCGCGCGCGTGATCGTGTTCGATCACACGATCCGTCGCCGCCACCCGGACGCGGTGCGCCGGCCGGTGTACAACGTTCACGTCGATTTCACTGCCGCGTCCGGGCCGCGGCGCGTGTGCGAATTGCTGGCCGAAGAACCGGACGGTTGCGCCCGCCGGCGCCGTGCAATCATCAATGTCTGGAGGCCGATAGCCGGTCCACTGCGTGATGCACCACTCGCGCTGGCGGACGCGCGCACGGTGGCCGCGACGGATCTGGTGGCGGCCGATCTGGTTTACCCTGGGCGTATCGGCGAGTACTACCTGCTGCGCCATGACCCGGCGCAGCGCTGGTACTACGCGCCGGCGATGGAGCCGAGCGAGGTGTTGTTGCTCAAGAACTACGACAGCGTACAGGAGGGTCATGCGCGCTTCGCGCCGCATGGGGCCTTCGAGGATCCGCACACGCCTTGCGACGCGCCGCCGCGTGCAAGCATCGAGCTGCGTACGCTGGCGTGCTTTTGATCCGCAGCCCATTCAACGCAGCAGACGTGGTGCCCAGGAGAGGACTCGAACCTCCACGGTGTTACCCGCTAGCACCTGAAGCTAGTGCGTCTACCAATTCCGCCACCTGGGCAGGTGGGCCGCGAAATCTACGCATGCCCCCCCGATCTGTCAATTAGGCTACGCGCATGAAGAAAACCCGCAAACCACCCAGGAAGGAAGGCAGCGCCCGTGGCGCGCATCCCAGTCAACGTCGCCAGGGACAGCGTGCAGTTGGCCCGGGCGGGCACAAGCGCGCGCCCGTCAAGGCGGCCACCGGGCCCATGGCCAGGGGCGTCGTCGAGGGCGTCGTCAGCGCGCACCGCGCCGGCTACGGTTTTGCGCGCGTCGAGGGCATGACCGATTCCGCCTTCATTCCGCCATTTGCGATGGCGGGGCTGATGCACGGCGATCGGATCCGGCTCACCGTCAAGCGCGACAGCTCCGGCCGCTATACCGGCGAGGTGCTTGGCGTGGTCGAGCACGGCGTGCGTGCCTTCCTCGGCACGATCGACGTCGAGGGGCGCACGATCCATGTGCTGTCCGCCGATCGGCGGCTGGCGCTGCGCTGCCAGGTCGCGGCGGCTGATCTCAACGGCGCGAAGCACGGCGACTGGGTCATCGCGGTGGTGACGCGCTATCCCGGCGCGAAGGGCGGGGCGCTGGCACGGGTCGAGCGACGACTCGATCCCGACCGGCCAGTCGAACTCGCGACCGAGACGGCGATCTCACGTTTCGGCTTGCCGAGTGAATTCCCGGCCGAGGTGCGCGCTGAGGCTGAATCCCACGGGCAATCCGTCGATCCGCGGGAAGCTGCGCAACGCGTCGACCTGCGCTCGCTGCCGCTCGTCACGATCGACGGCGAGGATGCCCGCGATTTCGATGACGCGGTGTACGCCGAGCCCCACGAACACGGCTTTCGCGTGGTGGTCGCGATCGCAGACGTGAGTCATTACGTACGCCACGGCAGTGCGCTCGATGCCGAGGCGGCCAAGCGCGCCACGTCGGTGTATTTCCCGTCGCGCGTCATTCCGATGCTGCCGCCGGCGCTGTCCGATCACCTGTGCTCGCTGCAGCCGAAGGTCGACCGGCTGTGTTTCGCCGCTGACATGGTGATCACGAAGCAGGGGCAGCTCAAGTACGCGCGCTTCTATCCGGCGGTGATGCACTCGGCGGCGCGCCTGACCTACACGCAGGCCCACGCGGCGCTCTTTGAGGGCCGGCCCGAGGCGCGCAAGGAAATCGGCCCGCTCATCGAGCGGCTGTTGCCTCTCGTCGATGTCTTCCGCGCGCTGCACAAGGCGCGGAGTCGGCGCGGTGCGCTCGATTTCGATGCGCCCGAGGCGACGTTCGATATCGACTCTCAGGACCGCGTGAAAGGCATCGTGCTGAAGTCACGCAACGACGCGCACCGCCTGATCGAGGAGTGCATGATCCTCGCCAATGTCGCGACCGCGCACGAACTGGCACGGCAGCGCGTCGGCTCGCTGTACCGCGTGCACGGCAAGCCGGACGAGGAGAAGCTCGATCGCCTGCTCGCGACGCTCGCCGCGCTCGGGTTTCCTGCGGAGATTCCGCAGAAGGTCACGCCGCGGGACATCAAGCAGATCACGCACCGCATGGGCGCATCGCCCGCGCGCCCGTTCGTCGAGTCGCTGGTGGTGCGCTCGATGCCACAGGCCATCTACCAGCCGGCGAACATCGGCCACTTCGGTCTTGCGCTCGAGGGTTATGCGCATTTCACCTCGCCGATCCGCCGTTATCCCGATCTCGTCGTGCACCGGAGCCTGAAGGCGATGCTCGGTGTCCCGGCACCGATCGGAGTGCGCTACGGCGCGGAAGAACTCGCGAGCCTCGGCGAGTCGACCTCGCGGCTCGAGAAGCGCGCCGATGAGGCCGATCGCTATGTGGATCAGTTCCTGAAGTGCAGCTGGCTGCGCGAACGGCTGGGCCAGACCTTCGAAGGGCTCGTTACGGCGGTGGTCGAATTCGGTTGCTTCGTGCAGATCCTCGAGGTGTCGGCCGACGGCCTGCTGCACATCGCGACGCTGGTCGACGACGCCTACGAACTCGACGCCGGCGGCCACGCATGGATCGGCAAGCGCAGCAAGCGTCGCCTGGGCCTCGGCGAGCGCATTCGCGTGATCGTGACGAATGCGAATCCGGTCGAAGGGCTGATCGACCTGGAGCTCGCGTGAGCGCCAGCGAGCGCCTGTACGGCCTGCACGCGGTGCGCGCCGTGCTGACGCGTGATCCCGCGCGGGTCACGCAGCTGATTCTTGCCCATCACCGCGACGACCAGCGCATCGTCGCACTCGACGCCCTGGCGCGCGAAGCGGGCGTGGCTGTTCGGCGGGTCGATGCGCAGGCACTCAAAGGCCTCGTGGGCGAGGTCGTGCACCAGGGTGCGGTGGCCGAAGTCAGGCCGCTCGCGCCGTGGTCCGAGGACGACCTGATCGATGCGCTGCGCGACGCGAAGGCGCCGCTCGTGCTGGCACTCGATGGCGTACAGGACCCGCACAATCTCGGGGCCTGCCTGCGAACCGCCGACGCCTGCGGCGCCCTCGCCGTGGTCGTCCCGAAGGACCGGGCGGCGCAGGTCAATGCGACCGTCAGAAAGGTCGCCGCCGGGGCCGCCGAGACCACGCCGGTCGTGGCCGTCACCAATCTGGCCCGTACATTCAAGCTGTTGAAGGACGCGGGCCTGTGGATCGTCGGCGCCGCAGGCGAGGCGGAAAAGACTGCCGCCGAGGTCGACCTGACCGGCCCGGTAGCCATCGTGATGGGCGCAGAAGGCAGCGGATTGCGGCAACTTACCCGCCAAAACTGCGATTTTCTCGTCAGATTGCCGCAATTGGGGGCCGTGGAGAGCCTGAATGTCTCGGTCGCGACCGGCATGCTGCTCTACGAAGCCACCCGCCAGCGCCAAATCTCGCGCCGCCCCTCTGGCCGTTAGCTGCAATCTGTTCGCTGTTCGCCGCGCGGCCCCCGCATTGCGGCCCCCAGGCGCATCAGCTATCCTCGCGCGCCTTTTCCTTGCCACACCGCCGCGCCTCGGCAGGTGGCTAACCCATAAGGAGCACTCATGAGGCACTACGAGATCGTTTTCCTGGTCCATCCGGACCAGAGTGAGCAGGTTCCGGCGATGATCGAGCGCTACACGGGCATGATCGCGGCCGGTGGCGGTGCAGTGCATCGCCTCGAGGACTGGGGCCGTCGCCAGCTCGCCTTTCCCATCGTCAAGGTTCACAAGGCGCACTACGTCCTGATGAACGTCGAGGCCGACCAGAAGGTCCTCGCCGAACTCACCGGCGCGTTCCGCTTCAGCGATGCGGTGCTGCGTCACCTCGTCGTCGCGATGGACGAGGCCGTGACCGAGCCGTCGCCGATGGCGAAGGCCGAAGAGGAAGAGGCCAATGGCGGGCGCCGCGATCGCGTGCGCGACGATGGCGACGACGACAGCGCCGGCGATAACGCCTGAGCCTGACCAACCGAGGAATTCCAGATGCCAGCACCCCGTCAGAGCCGGTTCTCCCGGCGCAAGAAGTTCTGCCGCTTCACCGCGGAAGGCGTCAAGCAGATCGACTACAAGGATCTCGCGACGCTCAAGGGCTATATCACCGAAACCGGCAAGATCGTCCCGAGCCGCATCACCGGCACGAAGTCGTTCTACCAGCGCCAGCTTTCCGTGGCCGTCAAGCGTGCGCGGTTCCTCGCGCTGCTGCCGTACACGGACCAGCATTGAGGCTCGCCATGGACGTCATTCTCCTGCAGAAAGTGGCCAATCTCGGCACCATCGGTGACCGCGTCAACGTCAAGAGCGGTTACGGCCGCAACTACCTGCTGCCGCAGGGCAAAGCGACCCTGGCAACGCCCGCAAACGTGGCAAAGTTCGAGGCACGCCGCGCCGAGCTCGAGCGCGTCGCGCGCGAGCAGCACGGTGACGCCGAGCAGCGCGCCAAGGCGCTCGAGGGCTTCACCCTGACGATCACCGCGAAGGCGGGTTCGGAAGGCAAGCTGTTCGGCTCGGTCGGCACGGCGGACATCGCCGAGGCGGCGACCAAGGCCGGCCAGAAGCTCACCCGCAGCGAAGTGCGCCTCCCGAATGGCCCGCTGCGCGTCGTGGGCGATCACGTCGTAAACTTGCACCTGCACACCGACGTGAACGTGCCGCTCGCTATTTCGATCGTCGCCGAGGAGTAACTCCGCTGTCCTTTCGCCCGAGTCCACTGCCAAATAGTGCGATGCCGGGCGAGCCGCGGACCCCACCGCATTCCATCGAGGCGGAGCAATCCGTCCTCGGTGGGCTGTTGCTCGACTCCAGCGCCTGGGACCAGGTGGGCGACGTACTGACGGCCGAGGATTTCTACCGGCCCGATCACCGCCTGATCTTCGAGAGCATCGGCCTGCTGGCCGGCGAGGGCCGGCCGTGCGACGTGATCACCGTGTCCGAGCAGCTCGAGCGCAGCGGGCGCCTCGAGGACGCGGGCGGGCTCGCGTACCTCGGCAGGCTGGCGAGCGACACGCCCACCGCGGCCAACGTGCGCGCCTATGCAGGCATCGTGCGCGAGCGCTCGCTGCTGCGCCGGCTCGCCAAGGCCGGTGCCGACATCAGCGCGTCGGTCTTCCAGCAGCAGGGCGAGAGTGCGCGTGATCTGGTCGACCGCGCCGAGCAATCGGTGTTCGAGATCGCCGAGATGGGTGCCCGCGGCCGCGATGGCGCGCTC
Source organism: uncultured Pseudomonadota bacterium (assembly GCA_902826575.1). GTDB lineage: Bacteria > Pseudomonadota > Gammaproteobacteria > Steroidobacterales > Steroidobacteraceae > CADEFQ01. The sequence continues at coordinate 32,042 of CADEFJ010000001.1, forward strand.
GCCGTGCGCTCCCTGCTGCCCGCCCTGATCGACAAGATCGACGAGTGGCACAACAATCCGGACGCGCTGCGCGGCCTGCCGACCGGCTTCACCGACTTCGACCGCAAGACCGGCGGCCTGCGCGGTGGCGACCTGATGATCGTTGCGGGGCGCCCGTCGATGGGCAAGACCACGCTCGCGGTGAACATTGCCGAGTACGCGGCGGTGAATCCGAGCATCAAGGCCTCGGTGGTGATCTTCTCTATGGAAATGCCGTCCGAGCAGGTCATCACGCGCATGTTGTCGTCGATCGGTGGCGTGCCGCTGAATGCCATCCGCAGCGGCAAGGTCGCCGACGAGGATTGGGCGCGCATCACGAGTGCGACGAGCCAGCTGTCGGAAGCGCGGATCTTCGTCGACGAGACGCCCGGTCTGTCACCGACCGAACTGCGCGCCCGCGCGCGCCGCGTCAAGCGCGAGCACGGCGTCGATCTCATCGTCGTCGACTACCTGCAGCTGATGCAGGTGCACGGCTCGAAGGAAAATCGCGCCACCGAGATCGCCGAAATCTCCCGCGGCCTGAAGGCGCTCGCCAAGGAACTCAACGTACCGGTGATCGCGCTGTCGCAGCTCAATCGCGGCGTCGAGCAGCGCCAGGAGAAGAAGCCGGTGATGTCGGACCTGCGCGAATCGGGTGCGCTCGAGCAGGACGCCGACATGATCCTGCTGATCTACCGCGAAGAGGTCTACGACAAGAACACGACCAAGAAGGGCCTGGCCGAAATCGAACTCGCCAAGCATCGCAACGGCGAGATCGGCACCATCCTGCTGACCTTCCAGGGGCCGTTCAGCCGCTTCGTCAACTACGCGCCCGACAGCTATGCGGAGGGCGTGCTGCGGTGACCCGGCTGATTCGCGCCGTCATCGACACACAAGCCCTGCGCGCCAATCTAGCCCGGATACGCAGCGTCGCCGCGGGTCGTCGCGTCGTTGCCGTGATCAAGGCCAATGCCTACGGCCACGGCAGCGTGGCGGTGGCGCGCGCGCTCGCGGACGACGCCGACGCCTTCGCGGTGGCGCGCCTCGAGGAGGGCGTCGCGTTGCGCGATGCGGGCGTCACCCGGCCGATCCTGCTGCTCGAGGGCGTGCTGTCGCGCGAGCAGCTCGGCGAAGCTGCCGCGCGGAACTTCGAACTCGTGGTCCACGAGGCTTCGCAGCTCGCGCTGCTCGAGGCCTGGCGCGGCACGCAGCGCTTCACGCTCTGGCTCAAGGTGAACACGGGGATGAATCGCCTGGGATTCGACCCGGCGGAGGTGGTGGCCGCGCGCGCGCGCCTCGCCGCGCTCACCGTACCGCCCGCGGTGCTTCGCTTGATGACCCACCTCGCCCGGGCCGATGAGCGGGGCAGCGCCACAACCCACGAGCAACTCGCGCGTTTCGGCGCGATTGCCGCTCCCCTGGGCGTCGAGACCAGCAGCGCCAACTCCGCCGGCATCTTCGGCTGGCCCGCAGCACACGGCGACTGGGTGCGACCCGGGCTGTCGCTGTACGGCGTATCACCGTTTCCGCACGAGACGGCGGCGGCTCTCGGCCTCACGCCCGTCATGACGCTGACATCCACGGTGATCGCGGTGCGCGATGTGCGCGCCGACGATTGCGTCGGCTATGGCGGCGCCTGGCGCGCGCCGCGCGCCGCGCGCATCGCCATCCTCGCGGCGGGTTACGCCGACGGACTGCTGCGCAGCCTGCCGAGTGGTGCGCCGGTGCTGGTCGGCGGGCAGCGGGCCCCGCTGGTCGGACGCGTGTCGATGGACATGATCGCCGTCGACATCACCGGCGTGCCCGGCATCGAGGTGGGAAGTCCCGCGCTGCTCTGGGGGCGCGATCTGCCGGTGGAGGAGGTCGCGCGTTTCGCCAACACCATTCCTTACGAGCTGCTGTGCGGCGTGGCTCAGCGGGTGGCGTTCGAGCTGGCCTGACCCGGTCCGACGAGCACGGCGTAGTCCGCCACCCAGCGATCGTAGGGTACGCAGCGGCCAAGCGCCGTTTCACAACTGTTTTCCGGCGTGCGCCAGAACCAGATGCGCTCGAAGTCTTCTGCGCCATGGCGCTTGCAGCCTTCGGGTCCCAGCTGCTCATTGCCCTCGCAAGCCGCGGTGACGACGGGCACCGTGCCGAACGCAGCGGCGACGTCGCCCTGCACCCGGGTATTCACCGACCACTCCATCCAGCGATAGGCGCAGTTCGGATGGCGCGCCCGCGCCGACAGCATCGTCGTGTCCACCCAGCCAGTGGCGCCTTCCTGCGGTATCACGCCCGCAACCGGTCGCTTGACGGCGGCCAGCCTGTCGACCTGATACGGCCACGACACCGATGCGGCCAGGGCGGCATCGCGGAACGCTTCGACCTGCCCGTCCGCATCGAGCCAATAGCCCTGCACCAGCGGTTGCTGCCTGCGCAACAGGTCGAGCGCCGCCGTGTATTGCTTGTCGTCGAGCTGGTAGGGATTCAGGATGCCGAGATCGCGCTGGTGATACAGCAGGTAGAGCGCGGCATCGGCAATCTGCATTGCGCCGCCATAGGCTTGCACGCGACCCCGGTTGTCCTTGCCGTCGGGCCAGACTTGCGGCTCGAGGACCGCCGACCACGAGGTCGGCGGCGTGTCGAAGACCCGCGTGTCATACATCAGCCAGTTGGGAGCCCACTGGAACGGCACGCCGTAGTGCACGCCGTCGATGTAATGCCACAGCGCGCGCCGCAGGCGGATATCGATCGCGTTGTAGTTCGGCACCAGCAGCGTGTTGATCGGTTGCACGAGGCCACTGCGGATCAGCCGCAGGCTCGCGTCGCCGGGCGCGATCGCCAGGTCGTGGCCACCCTGAGCCATCAGCGGCACGATCTCGTCGGCGGTGGGCACGGCAGTGATCGTGACCTTGCAGCCGGTGTCGGTTTCGAACTGCGTGATCCAGGTGAAGCGCGGGTCATCGGGAACACGCGCGAAATGACGCGGCCACACGAGGATGTCGACGGCCCCTTCCAGCGCGCCGATCTCGGCCGGAAGTGTTGCCGCGGTGGTGGCGGCCTGCTGCGGCGCGGGTTGCTTGCCGCAGGCGGCGAGGGTGAGCGCCGCGACACACAGCAGCAGCGGACCGGCGCTATTTGCCATGGCGGGAATCCTCCTTGGGCCGCACGTACAGCGTGGCGCTGTCGCCCGAGGTGACTTCGTTCACTTCGACGTAACGCTGCTTGCGGACCAGGTCGCTCAGCTTCGAAAAGCCGTAGTTGCGCGGATCGAAGGACGGGTGATTCTTCACCAGCAGCGAACCCACGGCACTCAGGGGTGACCAGCCGTTGTCGCGCGCCGTGGCGTCGATCGCCGGCCGCAGCAGCTTCTCGAGCGGCGGAACGGAAGCGGTGGGGGTGGCAGGCTCCTGTCGGGGGTCCGCCCGCAGGATCTCGGTGAAAATGAACTTGTCGCAGGCGGCGACGAAGGCTTCCGGGGTCTTTTTCTCGCCGAAACCGAATACCGCGGCGCCCGATTCACGCAGCCGCGTGGCGAGCGGCGTGAAATCGCTGTCGGAGGAGACGATGCAGTAGCCGTCCAGGTTGCCGGCGTGCAGCAGGTCCATCGCGTCGATGATCAGCGACGAATCGCTGGAATTCTTGCCGCGCGTGTAGCCGAACTGCTGGATGGGCTGGATTGCGAAGCGGTGCAGGTATTCCTTCCAGGCGCCGAGTCGCGTGGTGGTCCAGTCGCCGTAGGCGCGCTTGACGCTGGCGATGCCGTAGCGCGCGATCTCGGCCAGCAGTTCCTCGATCAGCGAGGCCTGTGCATTCTCGGCATCGATCAGTACGGCCAGTCGTTCGGTTCGTTCAGTGCGTTCATTCTTGGCAGCCATGGCCGCATTATGCACCGTTATGCGAGACTCGAGCCCCCGACCCGTGGAGGCCCGCGTGCACAGGACTGGTGAACTTTCCGGAAAAGTTGCGCTCGTGACCGGCGCGTCGTCGGGACTCGGCGCGAGATTCGCGCAGGTGCTCGCCGATGCGGGCGCAACGGTTGCACTCGGTGCGCGACGCACCGATCGACTCGCTACGCTCGCGGCGGAGCTGACGCGGGGCGGCGCGCGCGCGCTCGCGGTCGAGCTCGACGTGACGCAGCAGGGTTCCATCGGCGCGGCGCTCGCGCAGATCGAGCGCGAGGCAGGGCCGGTCGACATTCTCGTGAACAACGCGGGCATCGCCACCGAATCGCCGATCCTCGACACCGACGAGGCCGACTGGGATCGCGTGCTCGACACCAACCTGAAAGGCGCGTTCCTCGCCTCGCAGGCGGTCGCGCGCCGGCTGCGCGATGCCGCCCGCCCCGGCAGCATCATCAACATCGCGTCGATCCTCGGCCTGCGGCAGGGCCATGCGCTGACGAGCTACGCGGTGTCGAAGGCGGGGCTCGTGCAACTCACGAAGCAGATGGCGCTCGAGCTGGCGCGCTATCGCATCCGCGTCAACGCCATCGCACCCGGCTATATCAAGACGGACATGAATCGCGGGTTCTTCGATTCGGGCCAGGGCGACACGCTGCTGAAGCGCGTCCCGCAGCGCCGCCTCGGCGAGCCTGCCGAACTCGACGCGCCGTTGCTGTTGCTCGCCGGGGAGGCCGGGTCGTTCATGACTGGCGCCGTGATCGCGGTGGATGGCGGGCACCTCGTGAGCAGCCTGTGAGCGCGGGCGCCGATGCCGACGTGACTACCGAGGTGCGCGCCGGCATGGAAGTCGATGTCGCGCGCCTTGCGGAGTACCTCGCAGGCGCCGTGGCCGGGTTTCGCGGCCCGCTCACGCTGCGGCAGTTCCGCGGCGGGCAATCGAACCCGACCTATCTGCTCGCAACGCCGCAGCGCCAGTACGTGCTGCGGCGCAAGCCACCCGGGCAGCTGCTCGCCTCGGCGCATGCCGTCGATCGCGAGTACCGCGTGCTCGCCGCGCACGGGGCGCATACCGACGTGCCGGTGGCGCGTACGTACGCGTTGTGTACCGACGAGTCGGTGATCGGCAGCTGGTTCTACGTGATGGAGCACGTGGCAGGGCGCGTGTATTGGGACGCAACGCTGCCGGAGCTGCCCCGTGAGGCGCGCGGCGACTACTACGCCGCCGCGGTGGATGCGCTCGCCAGCCTGCACCGCGTCGATCCGGCCGCTGTCGGGCTCGCGGATTTCGGCCGCGCCAGCGGCTATCTCCCACGCCAGATCGCGCGCTGGTCGAAGCAGTACCACGAGGACGAGGCGGCGGGTCGCGTGCCCTCGATGGACCGCTTGATCGAATGGCTGCCGCGGAACCTGCCGGCCACCGAGCCGCCGCCCGCGATCGTGCACGGGGACTATCGCCTCGACAACCTGATGTTCGATCCTGGAGCGCCACGGGTGCTGGCGATACTCGACTGGGAACTTTCGACGATCGGCGATCCGGTCGCGGACTTCGCCTACTACCTGATGAAGTACCGTATGCCGAGCCTGGCATTGCCGGGACTGGCGGGGCGCGACCTCGCGGCGCTCGGCATCCCGACGGAACGCGACAGCGTGGCCGCCTACTGCGCCCATACCGGGCGCGAGAGCCTGCCCGACCTCGATTTCTACATGGCGTTCTGTATGTTTCGCCTGGCGGGCATTTTCCATGGCATCCGCGGCAGGGTGCTGCGCGGCACGGCGGTCAGCGCGCGTGCGCGCGAATACGCGGCCAATGTCGAGGTCATGGCGGATCTCGCGTGGGCGCAGGCGAGTAGAGGCTAGTCTCGCTGCCGTCGTCGTTCAGTTGCAGGTTGCGCTCGAACGTCAGGCCGATGTGTTCGAGCACGCGGATCGAGGCCGCATTGCCCGGCGAGACGATGGCGACGATGCGCGGGATGCCAAGCGTGCGCGTACCGTATTCCATCACCGCGGCAGCGGCTTCGCGGGCGTAGCCCTTGCCCCACCAGGCCGGCAGGTAGGCAAAGCCGATATCCACGTGCTCCAGCGTGTCGCGCTTCAGCAGGCCGCACATGCCGATCGCGGTGCCGTCCTCGCGCAGCGCGACGTGCCACAGGCCGATGCCGTGACGCGCATAGCTCGCCACCGGGCCGTTTGCGATGTAGGCGCGCGCGTCGTCGAGGTCGCGCACACCCCGATCGCCGATGTTGCGCAGGAACGCGGGTACGTTGACGAGTTCGAGGATGAACGGCGCGTCGTCGGCTGTGAGCCGCCGCAACGCGAGCCGCGGGGTCTCGAGCACGCGCACCCCGCGCGCTCAGCCTTCGAAGAACCCCATCTTGACGCCCGCGAGCTGGATGACGTCGTTGTCCTGGAGCCTGCGCGCCTGGGCACCGATCGCCGAACCGTTCACCAGCGGGTAGTCCCCCTGGGTGCCGCTGTCGACATGCACGATGAAGTAGCCGTCGGCACGGCGCGTGATGGCGGCGACCTGCACGCCTGGGCGACCGAGCGTGGTCAGCGCCTTCGAGAGCTCGAGTTCGCGGCCGGCAAAGGCGCCCGAGAGCACCTGCAGCTTGGCAGGCTTGAAGGCGGCCTGGCCCTCGGCCAGCGCGCGGCGGATGCCGGTGGCGCTCGGCGCCGATGCGGCCGGATCGGCAACGCTGCGCAGCTTTTCGACGGGACGCGCCGAGGGCTGGATCACCATCGTCTTCTCGAATTCGTCCTGCTGCTCGTCGTCCTCGACGAAGCGCAACTGGTGGTGACCAACCGTGACGACATCGCCGTGCTGGAGCGCGTGCTTCTTGATCAGCTTGCCGTTGACATAGGTGCCGTTGGTGCTGTTCAGGTCTTCGAGGAACGAGTCGTTGAGGATGTTGATGATCAGCGAGTGATGGCCGCTCACCGCCGGGTTGTCGATGCGGATGTCATTGTCAGGGAGGCGCCCGATCGTGTAGCGCTCCTTGTTCATGTTGTATTCCGCAAGGACCTGGCTGTCCAGGCTCAAAATCAAGCGTGCCATGTGTCCGCCTTGGCTTAGCTGAACCAGCCCAATACCCTGTCGAAAACGCCGCGACGCGCTGGAAATGATTCGAGTACCTGGGCCATCACGACCGAGACGTTGTCCCGGCCCCCGTTATCGTTCGCGAGTTGAATCAGATGTTTAGCGACTGCTTCCAGATTATCATTAAAGGTATTGACCGTTAAGTGAATATCGCTGTCTTCGACCATGTCGGACAGGCCGTCGGAGCACAGGACGTAATGATCGCCCTTCTGGACCGGCACTTCCTGCAATTCGACCTCGACATTCGCCTCGACGCCCAGCGCCCGTGTGACGTAGTTCTTGTTGGCCGCCCGCTGCGCCTCCTCCGGGGAGTAGAAGCCGCGGTCGACCAGTTCCTGCAGCAGCGAGTGGTCCATCGTGACCTGCTCGAATTTGGAGCCGCGCAGGCGATAAAGCCGCGAGTCGCCCACGTGGGCGATCGAGATCATGTTGTCGAACAGCAGCGCGCTGACGACGGTCGTGCCCATGCCCTCGCACTGCGGCTGTGAGCGCGCCGTCTGGTAAATGATCTTGTTCGCGCGCGTGATGGCATCGCGCAGGATGATGCTCGGGCGGGTCAGCTTGGTGGACGGGTCGATTGCCAGGAGGTCCTCGCGCTCTATCGATTCACGCACCAGGTTGACGATCGTCTTGACCGCTATGCCGCTCGCGACCTCGCCCGCGTTGTAGCCACCCATGCCATCGGCGAGTACCAGCAGGCCGAGGTCGGGGTCCACGGCGATCGTGTCCTCGTTGTGCTCACGCACCTTGCCGGTGTCGGTGAGCCCGACGAGGCGCATCTTGCTGCGCAGGCTCGGCGGCGGTCCGTAACGACGCGGCACGACTACCGCGGCCTTCCAGGCACGGGCAGGAGTGTGACGCGCGTCACAGACACGATCTCACCGTGCACAATCAAGGCCCGCGACCCCCGGTCATTCGGCAACTGAACGTAGCTGCGAACACTAGCATCGGCCGGCGCCAAGTCCGAGTGCCTCTTCACACAATCTTCGCGCGGCGGCCCATCTCACGCTGCGATCCTAAAGTAAGTCACGCCTTTTCGTCAGCCGGCGCCATGCAAGTCGCGTGCTAAAGTCCTTCGATGGCCCGTCCCGCCCTCGTCCATGTCTGCAGCGCCTGCGGCGCGGAGTCGCCGAAATGGCAGGGGCAGTGCCCGCAGTGCGGCGAGTGGAATTCGCTGCAGCAGCAGGCGGCGCCGCGCGTGGCCGCGCCTGCACGTGCCCGCTCCGGAACGGGCCGTGCCGCGCCGGCGAAACTGGCGCCGATGGACGAGGGCCCGGCGCGGTTCCCGACGGGGCTCGCCGAACTCGACCGCGTACTCGGCGGGGGCATCGTGCCCGGCTCGGTGAGCCTGATCGGCGGCGATCCCGGCATCGGCAAGTCCACTTTGTTGTTGCAGGTGGCCGCCAGCGCCACGGCCGGGCGCGCCATGCTTTACGCCACCGGCGAGGAGTCCCTGGAACAGGTCGCGATGCGCGCCCGCCGGCTCGGCCTCGCGAGCGACACCCTGACGGTGCTCGCCGAAACGGACCTCGACACGATCCTCGCGGCGGCGCGCGCCCAGGGTGTCGCGCTGTTGATCGTGGACTCGATCCAGACAGTGCAGTTCGCGGACCTGGCCGCCAGCGCCGGTGCGATCACGCAGCTCAAGGAGTGCACGGCGCAGCTGGTGCGTTTCGCCAAGACGAGCGGCATCGCCGTCATGATCATCGGCCATGTGACCAAGGAGGGCACGATCGCCGGCCCGCGGGTGCTGGAGCACCTGGTCGATGCCGTGCTGTATTTCGAGAGCGAGGCCGGCAGCCGCTTCCGTATCGTGCGCGCGGTGAAGAACCGTTTCGGTGCGGCCAACGAACTCGCCTTCTTCGTGATGGCGGAAGAGGGCCTGCGGGAAGTGCGCAATCCGTCGGCCATCTTCCTGGCGCGCGCCGCCGAGGCCGCGCCGGGTTCGATCGTCATGGTGGCGCGCGACAGCGGCCGGCCGCTGCTGATCGAACTGCAGGCACTGGTCGACAGGATGCGCTTCGGCGCGCCGCGGCGCGTCGCCCAGGGCCTCGACGCGAACCGCCTCGCGATGCTGCTCGCCGTACTGAATCGCCATGCGGACGTATCGCTGCAGGAGCATGACGTGTTCGCCAATGTGGTCGGGGGGCTCGCCCTCGGCGAGACCGCGACCGACCTGCCGCTCGTGCTGGCGCTCACCTCGAGCCTGCGCGACCGGCCATTGCCGCAATCGCTGGTCGCGTTCGGCGAGGTCGGCCTGACCGGGGAAGTGCGCCCGGTCGCTTATGGGGAGGAGCGGTTGCGCGAGGCTGCGAAGCAGGGTTTCAAGGTGGCGGTGGTGCCAGGGGGCAATGCGCCGCGCAGGCCGATCGAGGGCCTCGTTGTACGCGGAGTGTCGAGGGTCGCTGAAGCCTTGGCGGCGGCCTGGACGGCGAGCAGCGAACAGCGAGCAGAGAACGGCCAGAACCGGTAGCCGGCGCGCGGCGCGCGGCCGAGCGCTCTGGCTGCCAGCTGTCATCTGTTCGCCGTTCGCTTCTCACTTCATATCTTGGTTGCGCGGACCGTTCGGATCGCATTTTCCTGCACCTGCAGGACCTCGAATTGCAGGCCGTCGAGCCGCAGCGTCGCGCCCGCAGCCGGAATCGTCTCGAACCTCTCGAGCAGCAGGCCGTTCAGGGTCTTCGGGCCGTCGGTCGGCAGTGTCCAGCCGACTGCACGATTCAGGGCGCGGATCGTCGCGCCCGCGTTGACGAGGTACACGCCGGGCGATTCCGCCAGCACGTCCTTGTGCAGCAAGGTCGCGCTGTCGTTGGTGAATTCGCCGACGATTTCCTCGAGCAGGTCCTCGAGCGTTACCAGGCCCTCGATGTCGCCGTACTCGTCGACGACGAAACCCATGCGCCGGCGGTTGCGCTGGAAGTGCGTCAGCTGCACGGTGAGCGGCGTACCCTCCGGCACGTAGTACGGTTCGCGGCCGCGCGCGAGCTCCTCCAGGCGCTCGCGCGTCAGCGTGCCGCGTGCCAGTTCCTGCGCGACGCGCGTCATGTGCAGCAGGCCCACCACGTCGTCGAGTGCGCCGCGGTATACGGGCAGGCGCGTGTGAGGCGTCTGGCGGATCTGGTCGAGGATATCGTCCCAGTCATCGTCGAGGTCGATGCCGGCGATGTCCTGGCGCGGGATCATGATGTCGTTGACGGTGATCCGGCCGAGATCGAGGATCGACAGCAACATCTGGCGGTGGCGCTGCGGGATCACGGTGCCGGTCTCGGCGACCACCGTGCGCAGTTCCTCGGCGGACAGCGTCTGCCCATCGCGGCTCGTACGACCCACGCCGAACAGGCGCAGGAATCCATACGCTAGCTGGTTCGTGATCCACAGCAGGGGCTTGGCGATCCACACCAGTGCCCGATATATGTAGGTGCTGCCCATTGCGACCGACTCGGGATGTCGGGCGGCGTAGATCTTCGGCGCGAGTTCGCAGAACACGATCATCACGATCGACAGCCCGATGATGGTGAGCGGCACTGCCCAGTCGCCGCCGAAGCGCTGCGCCAGCAGCGTCGCGATCGACGAGGCCGCGACGCTGGCGAGCGCGAGGATCACGAGGTTCGCGCCGAGCCAGTCGTCGGGCTTGGCGAGCAGCGAGTCGAGTACTTTGGCGGTGCGGTGGCCACCCGTCGCCCGATGGCGGACGCGGTAGCGGTTGACGGCGAGCATCGCGACCTCCGTGCCGGAGGAGAACGCGATGGTGACGAGCAGCGCGACGAGCGCAAAGACCAGCACGGTCGTGGGAGCGGTATCCATAGGGCTCCAAGAATAGGGCCCCGCGGCCGATCCGGCACGGGGACCCGCTGGCGGGCGCCGTCACGTAAACTTGGCCCATCATGTTCGACAACCTGACCGCCCGACTGTCCCGCACCGCCGATGCCCTGCGGGGGCGCGGGCGCATCACCGACCAGAACATCTCCGACACGCTGCGCGAAGTGCGCATGGCGCTGCTCGAGGCCGACGTGGCGCTGCCGGTCGTGAAGCGGTTCATCGAGAGTGTGCGGGCGAAGGCCATCGGCGCCGAGGTGCAGCAGAGCCTGACCCCCGGGCAGGTGTTCGTCAGCGTCCTCCACAAGGAACTCGTCGCGCTGATGGGCGGTGCGGCGGCAGGATTCAGCCTGCGGGCCCAGCCGCCGTTCGTGGTGCTGCTCGCCGGCCTGCAGGGTGCGGGCAAGACCACCACCGCGGCCAAGCTCGCGCGCTGGTTGGCCGAAGCCCACAAGAAACGCGTCCTGCTCGTTTCGACCGACGTACGCCGCCCCGCGGCCATCTTGCAGCTCGAACGCCTGGCCGCGCAGGTCGGCGCGGGTTTCTTCAAGGCCGATGCGGCGACACCGCCGGCCGGGATCGCGACGCTGGCGCTCGAGCAAGCCAGGCGCGGCCTGCACGACGTGCTGATCGTCGATACCGCCGGGCGCCTGCACGTCGATCAGGAACTGATGGCGGAAGCGCGCGAGATCGACCGCGCCGTGGGCGCCCACGAGCGGCTGTTCGTGGTCGATGCCATGGCGGGCCAGGACGCCGTCAATGCGGCCCGGGCTTTCGGCGAGGCCCTCGACCTGACGGGGGTGATCCTGACCAAGGCCGACGGCGATGCCCGGGGCGGCGTCGCGCTGTCGGTGCGCGAAATCACCGGCAAGCCGATCGTGTTCGTCGGTACGGGTGAGAAATCCGAGGCCCTCGAGCCCTTCGACCCCGAGCGCATGGCGAACCGGATCCTCGGCATGGGCGACGTCGTGGCGCTCGTCGAGCAGGTGAAGAAGCAGGTCGATACGGACGAGGCCCAACGCCTCGCCCGCAAGGTCGCCAAAGGCAAGGCTTTCGATTTCAATGACCTGCGCGGACAATTGGAGCAACTGCTCAAGATGGGTGGCCTGGCCGCCGTCATGGACAAGCTGCCCCAGCACCTGACCCGGACCGCGGCCGCCAACACGCCGGGCGACAAGGATGTGCGCCGCCAGATCGCGATCATCAACTCGATGACACGGCGCGAGCGCCGCCAGCCCGCCGTGATCGACGGTTCCCGCAGGCGCCGGATTGCCGCGGGTGCCGGGGTACAGGTGCAGGACGTCAACCGCCTCCTGAAGCAGTTTCAGCAGATGCAGAGGATGATGAAAAGCATGAAGGGCGGGCGCATGGCGCGCATGCTTGGGGGGCTGAAAGGCGGGCGTCCGCCGGGCTTCCTATAAGCCGCTGATTTGCGTAGAATCCGCGCTCTTTTTTGGCCGCCCCAGGCGGGGCGGCGAGCAAACGGGAATTATGGTCACGATTCGTCTTACGCGGCGCGGTGCGAAAAACTCGCCGTTTTATCATGTGGTGGTTACGGACAGCCGCAAGCGCCAGGGCGGCAAGAGCCTCGAGCAGGTCGGGTATTTCAACCCGGTCGCGCGCAAGGGCGACACGAAGCTGAAGCTCGATCTGCCCCGCATCGACCATTGGGTCGGCAAGGGCGCGAAGCCTTCGGTGCGTGTCGCCACGCTCGTCTCGGATTACCGCAAGCAAGCAGCGGCCTGACGACTACGGCACCACGGGTCGAGATCGGGCGCATCGGTGCGCCGTACGGGGTGCGCGGCTTCAGCCACGTGGACTCGTTTACCGATCCGCCGGAGCTGTTGTCGGAGATGCGCAGCTGGCAGCTGCGCTCGGTGCAGGGCGTGGTGAGCGGGTACGAGGTGGCCGAGATGCGTGCCCACGGGGCGCGCTTCGTGGCGCGCCTCGTCGGGGTCGATTCGCGCGAAGACGCGGCGCGACTCACGGGCGCCGTGATCGAGGTCGAGCGCGAGGCGCTCCCGGATCCCGGCGAGAAGCAGCACTACTGGGTCGACCTGATCGGCCTTGCGGTGCGCAACGTGGAAGGCGAGGCACTCGGGCGCGTCGATCATTTCGTCGAGGCGCCAGCGAATGATGTGATGGTGGTGCGCGGCGAGCGCGAACACTGGGTGCCGGTCACGCCGCAGCACCTCGTGAAGGTGGATCGCGACGCAGGCACGATCATCGTGGACTGGCCCGCGGATTTCTGATCCAGGGGCAGGGCAATGCAGATTGAAGTCGTGACGCTGTTTCCGGAGATGATCCGGCAGGCACTCGGCTTCGGCATCGTGGGGCGCGCGATCGAGCGCGGGCTCGTGCAGGTGGGCACGGAGGACCCGCGCGCGCACACGCACGATGTGCATCGCACGGTCGACGACCGGCCGTACGGCGGCGGGCCCGGCATGGTGCTGAAGCCTGAGCCGATGGCCGCGGCGATCGATGCTGCGGTGGCGCGCGCGCCGCGCGGCGCACCGAAGGTGTACCTTTCGGCGCAGGGTGAACCGTTCAGCCAGCGGCTCGCCCATGAGTTGGCGGCTTTCGACGGCCTGGTGCTGGTCGCGGGCCGCTACGAAGGCGTGGACGAGCGCGTGATTGCATCGCGCATCGACCGCGAAGTGTCGCTCGGCGACTTCGTGTTGTCGGGTGGCGAGGTGCCGGCACTGGCGGTGATCGACGCGGTGGCGCGTCTCCTGCCGGGAGTGCTGGGCGATGCGCGCTCGAGCGTCGAGGATTCGTTTTCGGACGGACTCCTCGACTGGCCGCACTACACGCGGCCGGTGCAGTTCGAGGGGCGGGCGGTGCCCGCGGTTTTGCAGCAGGGCAACCACGCCGACATCCGGCGCTGGCGGCTGAAGCAGGCGGTGGCGCGCACCTGGCGACGCCGGCCGGATTTGATAGCGAGGGGTGGGCTCGGCCGCGAGGCGAGTGAACTCCTGAACGAGTTTCTCGAGGAAGAACGACATGGCCAACATCATTCAGCAGATTGAACAGAGCCGCATGACCCGCAAGGTCCCGGCATTCCGCCCTGGCGACACCGTCGTCGTGCAGGTGAAAGTGGTCGAAGGCGACCGCGAGCGTGTGCAGGCTTACGAGGGCGTGGTGATCGCGATCAGCAATCGCGGCCTGAATTCCTCGTTCACCGTGCGCAAGATCAGCCATGGCGAGGGTGTCGAACGCGTGTTCCAGACCCACAGCCCGGCGATCGCGGGCATCCAGGTGAAGCGTCGCGGCAACGTGCGCCGCGCCAAGCTGTACTACCTGCGCGACCTGTCGGGCAAGGCGGCGAGAATCGAAGAGAAGCTCTGACCAAGAGGCTCTTCGCTTACTGAGGAGACTCACTGTGCGGGCATTCTTCGGCGCGTTGTGGCGCGGCCTCGACGGGTTACGCAAGTTCCTGCACCTGGTGCTGTTGCTGCTCCTGTTCGGCATCGTCCTCGGCGCGCTGCGCACGACGATCCCGGTGCTGCCTTCGAAGGCGGCGCTGGTAATCCGGCCCGAGGGGCAGATCGTCGAGCAGCTCACCGGGGACCCGTTCGCCCGCGCCATTGAAAAGCTGCAGGGCGGCCTGCGCAGCGAAACGCTGGTCTGGGACCTCGCCGACGCGATAATCGCCGCCCGCGATGACGATCGCATCCAGGCGCTGGTGCTCGACCTCGACCGGTTCACCGGCGCCGGCCAACCCACCTTGCAGGAGCTCACCCGGGCAATCGACACCTTTCGTACATCAGGCAAGAAGGTGATTGCACAGGGCTCGGTTTACTTGCAGGCCCAGTACTACCTCGCAGCCCATGCCGACGAGATCTACGTCGATCCGCTCGGGTTCGTGCTGATCGATGGCTACGACCGCTACGTGATGTACTACAAGGGCGCCCTCGACAAGCTCGGCGTCGACATGAACGTATTTCGCGTCGGTGCATACAAGAGCGCGGTCGAGCCCTACACGCGTACCGACATGTCCGCCGAGGACCGCGAGGAGTCGCTCGCCTATCTCGGCGCGCTGTGGAGCGGCTACCAGGAACAAGTGCAGAAGGCGCGCCAGTTGCCAGCCGATGCGATCACGAAGTATGTCGCGGGCGTCGCCGGCGCGCTGGCCGGGCAGGGCGGCGACGGGGCGAAACTGGCGCTCGACGCCGGTCTCGTCACCGGCATCCGCACCTCGATCGAGGTCGAGGACGAGGTGAGCGAGCTCGTCGGCCGGGACGATGACAACGACAGCTATCGCAGTGTCGACGTCAATGACTACCTGCGGGTGGTACACGCCGAAGAGAAGCTCAGGAGTGACGGCAAGCCGGTCATCGGCGTGGTGGTCGCTGCCGGGGAGATGCTCGATGGTTTCCAGCCGGGCGGTACGATCGGCGGCGAATCGACGGCGCGGCTGATTCGCGAGGCGCGGCTCGACGACAACGTCAAGGCGCTGTTGCTGCGCATCGACAGTCCCGGTGGCAGCATGTTCGCCGCCGAGCAGATCCACCGCGAGATCGAGGCGCTGAAGGCCGTGGGCAAGCCGGTCATCGTCTCGATGGGCGACCTGGCGGCGTCGGGCGGTTACTACATCGCCGCGCCGGCCGACGAGATCTGGGCGCAGCCGACCACGATCACGGGTTCCATCGGCATCTTCGCGACGATCCCGACCGTCAATCGCACGCTCGACAAGATCGGGGTCTCGGTCGACGGTGTCGGCACGACCGAATGGTCGGGCCAGCTGCGGATCGATCGTCCGATAGGCAAGGAAGCGGGCCAGTTCCTGCAGGCGACCATCGAACACGGCTATGCCGTGTTCCTCGATCGGGTCGCCGCCGGTCGCGGCAAGACGCGCGAGGAAGTCGACACGATCGCGCAGGGGCGCGTGTGGGCCGGTATCGATGCGAAGCGCGTCGGCCTCGTCGACCATCTCGGCGGGTTCGACGATGCGCTTGGCGCTGCCGCGGCCCTCGCCGGCGTCGACGAGGGCGGGTATGACGTGGAGTTCATCGAGCCGAGCCTGTCCTGGGCCGAGGAACTCGCGCTGCAGGTGAAGACGCGCGCGGTCCTGGCGTTTGCGGGCGCCGGTGGCCGCTTGCCCGGCTCGGCGCTCGCGCGGGTCGCGCGGCAATTCGATCCGGTTGCCGCCGAACTCGAGCGGTGGAGCCGGCTGTCTTCCGCGAACCACCTGTACGCGTACTGCTTCTGCCTCGCGCAGTAGGCGCAACCGCAGGCTGACGGCGCCGGCTACTGCCCGGCGACGGCGGTGAACGCGGCAATCGCGCGATCGAGCTGCTCGGCGGTGTGCGCCGCAGTCATCTGCGTGCGAATGCGCGCCTCGCCCCGCGGCACCACCGGGAACGAAAAACCGACCACGTAAACCCCGCGCTCGAGCAGTGCGTCCGCGATGCGCGTGGCGCGCGCGGCATCCCCGATCATCACCGGGATGATCGGATGCTCGCCGGGTTTCAGCGAGTAGCCGGCCGCTTCAAGGCCGGCACGGAAATGCCGCGCATTCGCTGCCAGCTGCGTGCGCAATTGCGGCGTCGCCTCGATGAGGTCGAGCGCGCGCAGGCTCGCCGCCGCCACGACGGGGGGAATGCTGTTCGAGAACAGGTAGGGGCGCGAACGTTGCCGCAGCCAGTCGATGACGGGCCTGCGTCCGGCAATGTAGCCGCCGCCGCCGCCGCCGAGCGCCTTGCCGAACGTGCCGGTGAGCAGATCGACGCGCCCCATGACGCCGCAGTGCTCGTGCGTGCCGCGCCCGCTCGCGCCCATGAAGCCGGTGGCATGCGAGTCATCGACCATGACCAGCGCACCGTGGCGGTCCGCGAGGTCGCAGATTTCCCCGAGCTTCGCGATCGTGCCGTCCATCGAGAACACGCCGTCGGTCGCGATGAGCCGGGTGCGTGCGCCGGCGGCTTCCTTCAGGCGCTGCTCGAGTTCGCCCATGTCGCAGTTCGCATAGCGGTACCGCGCTGCCTTCGAAAGGCGGATGCCATCGATGATGCTGGCGTGGTTGAGCGCGTCGGAAATGACGGCGTCTTCCTCGCCCAGCAGCGTCTCGAACAGCCCGCCGTTGGCATCGAAACAGGACGAGTACAGGATCGCGTCCTCCATGCCGAGGAACGCCGCGAGCCGCTGCTCGAGCTGTTTGTGGATCTCGTGCGTGCCGCAGATGAAACGTACCGAGGCCATGCCGTAGCCGTAGCGGTCGATGGCCTCGCGCGCGGCCTGGCGCACGGCCGGGTGGCTCGCGAGGCCGAGGTAGTTGTTGGCGCAGAGATTGATGACCTCGCGCCCGCCGCTCGCGACCTCGGCCGCCTGCACCCCGGTGATGACGCGTTCGGTCTTGTAAAGGCCCTGGCTGCGCAGCTCGCCGAGGTCCGCGGTCAAGCGATCGATAAATGAGCGGTCCATGACGCATTATACTGCCGCACGATGCGCACCACCGACCCACGCGGCACGCGGCTGTTCCTGGCGCTGGCCGGCTTCTTCCTCACCAATGCGCTGCTCGCCGAATTCGTCGGCGTGAAGATCTTCGCACTCGAGGCGACCATCGGCGCCGAGCCCTTCCATTGGCAGCTGTTCGGCGTGGGCGGCACGCTGAATTTCACCGCGGGCGTGCTGCTGTGGCCGTTCGTCTTCATCATGACGGACATCATCAACGAGTACTACGGCATGCGCGGCGTGCGCTTCATTTCATGGCTCGCCGTCGGCTGCATCTCCTACGCCTTCATTGCCGCCTATGCGGCGATCTCGCTCGCGCCGGCCGGCTTCTGGCTCGACACGCATGCCGCGCTCGGGGTCCCTGACGTGCAGCGCGCCTTTGCGCTGATTTTCGGCCAGGGCATGTGGACGATCGGCGGCTCGCTGGTCGCTTTCATGATCGGCCAGATCATCGACGTGCTGATTTTCCACCGCATCAGGCTCCTGACAGGCGAGCGCTTCGTGTGGTTGCGCGCCACCGGCTCGACCGCCGTCTCGCAGCTGATCGACAGCTTCATCGTGCTCTACATCGCGTTCGTGCTCGGGCCCCAGCAGTGGCCCATGGGGCAGTTCCTCGCCGTCGGCACCGTCAACTATGCCTACAAGATGGGAGCCGCCATTGCGCTGATACCGCTGCTGTACCTGTCGCGTGCGTGCATCGAGCGCTACCTCGGCAAGGCCGAAGCAGGCCGCCTGCGGCAGGCGGCGGCGATCTGATCCCGGCTCCGGGGCACTATATAATTCCCGCTTTCATCAACTGGAGACAGGCATGCGTGTATCAGCTGCATGGGCGGCGCTTGCGGGAATCGTGGCGGTGGCGCCCGCCTTTGCGGATTGGGAGGGCCAGCTGGAGGCCGGCATCGTGTTCTCGCGAGGCAACACCGAGACCACCACGGCCAACGGCAAGCTCGACATGGCGAAAGAACTCGAGCAGTGGAAGCACTCGGCCTATCTCGCGGCACTTTATGCCGAGAGCGAGAACAGCCTGATCAACGAAGTCGAAACCACCGCCGAGCGCTACGAAGGCCGATGGCAGTCGGACTACAAGTTCACGCCGCGCGCATTCTGGTTCGGCGGCCTGCGTTACGAGCGCGACGAATTCAGCGGCTTCGCCTACCAGGCATCGGCGACCACCGGTCTCGGCTATCGCTTCATCGACACCGATCGCACCAAGTTCTACGGCCAGGCCGGTGTCGGTTACCGGCAAATCGAGGACGCGCTGACCGGCGAGACCAGCGACGAGATCATCTTCCGCGGCGACCTCGGCTACGAAATGCAGCTCACCGCCAATACCAAGCTGACCGACAAGCTCATCGTCGAGGCCGGCGCGGACAATACCTTCGTCGGCAACGATCTGGCGTTGCAGGTGGCCATGTCCGAGCGGTTCGGACTCTCGCTCGGCTACGCCGTGCGCCATAACACCGATCCGCCGCCGGGACTCGAGAAGACCGATACACTGATGACGGTCAACCTGACTTACTCCTTCTAGGACATCGTCATGCGCGAATCCGGGGTCGGCGCGGCAATCAATGCGCTCTGGCTTGCACCGGAGGAACCGCTGGTGCGCTCGCTCGCGGACCGGGCGCGGCTCGAGCCCGCGGCGCGCGCACGCGTGACGGCTCGCGCCCTCGACCTGGTCGAGCGGGTGCGCGCCGCAAGCTCGAGCGGCAGCTCACTCGATGCGTTCCTGCGCGAGTACAGCCTCGCCTCGCGCGAGGGCGTGATCCTGATGTGCCTCGCCGAGGCGTTGTTGCGCATTCCCGACGCGGAGACCGCCGACCGCCTGATCGCCGACAAGATCACCGCCGGCGACTGGTCCGATCACCTGGGCGACAGCGAATCGCTGTTCGTGAATGCCTCGACCTGGGGACTGATGCTGACCGGCCGGGTGGTGCAGGTGCAGGCCGAATCGATCGACTCGACGCGCAACTGGTTCGGGCGGCTGGCGAGCCGCATCGGCGAGCCGGTGGCACGCGCCGCGCTCCGGCAATCGATGAAGATCCTCGGACACCAGTTCGTCATGGGGCGCTCGATCGGGGAAGCGCTCGAGCGCGCCGGCGGCAAGCGCGAGCGCGCCTACCGCTACTCATTCGACATGCTGGGCGAGGCGGCGCTCACGGCCGCGGACGCCGAGCGCTATTTCGACAAGTATCGCGCGGCGATCGGTGCCCTGGCAGCGGCTGCTGCCGGCGCGAAGCACGATGGGACGGGCGGCATCGAGGCGGCCCACAGCATCTCGGTAAAGCTTTCGGCGTTGCATCCGCGCTATGAGTTTGCGCAGCGCGAACGCGTGCTCGCCGAACTCACGCCACAGTTGCTCGAACTGGCAAGGCTCGCGCGCGAGGGCGCCATCGGCCTCACCGTCGACGCCGAGGAAGCCGACCGGCTCGAGCTGTCGCTCGAACTCGTCGACGCCGTGCTCACCGATCCGGTGACGCAGGGTTACGACGGCTTTGGCCTGGCCGTACAGGCGTACCAGAAGCGCGCGCCGCAGGTGCTCGACTGGCTCGCTGATCGCGCCGCTGCATTGAACCGCAAGCTGTGCGTGCGCCTCGTCAAGGGCGCCTACTGGGACAGCGAGGTCAAGCGTGCGCAGGAGCGCGGCCTGCCGTCCTATCCGGTGTACACGCGCAAGGCGAATACCGACGTGGCCTACCTCGCCTGCGCGCGACGCCTGGCGGCAGCGAAAGGCGTGATCCACCCGCAGCTCGCAACCCACAACGCACACACCGTGGCCTATGTCGCCGAAGTGTTCGCCGCGGCCGGTGCACCCTTCGAGTTCCAGCGCCTGCATGGCATGGGCGAGGAACTCTACGAGCATGTGGTCGGTGGCGAGTGGGGCGACCATCCATGCCGCGTGTACGCGCCGGTGGGTGCGCATGCCGACCTGCTGCCGTACCTGGTGCGCCGCCTGCTGGAGAATGGCGCCAACACGTCGTTCGTCAATCGCCTCGTTGACGCGAGCCTGCCGGCCGAGTCGGTGGTGGCGGACCCGGTGGCGGACGTCGACGCCGCGGTCCAGCTCAGTCATCCGCGCATTGCGCTGCCGCCGGATCTTTATGGCGCCGAGCGCCGCAATTCACTCGGCGCCAACCTCGCCGATGGCCGCGAGGTAGCGGCCTTGCACGCGGCATGCGCGCGCAGTCGCGCCGAGCGCTGGCATGCGGCGCCACTGCTGGCAGACGGCGCGCCCGGCAGCGCGGGACCCACGCACGACATCGTCAACCCGGCCGACGAACGCGACGTCGTCGGCACGGTGACCCAGGCAAGCGCGGCGCAGGTGAACCACGCGCTCGCCGCGGCACTCGCCGCGCACGAGCGCTGGGATGCGCAGGGCGGCGCGGCGCGCGCCGCGATGCTCGAGCGTGCCGCGGACCTGATGGCGGCGGAACGCGCGAGCCTTGTCGTCCGTTGCGTGCGCGAAGCCGGCAAGTCGTTGCCGGACAGCATCGCCGAAGTGCGCGAGGCGGAGGATTTCCTGCGCTATTACGCTGCCCGCGCGCGCGCCGAGTTCGAAGGCGAGGCATCGCTGCCGGGGCCGACCGGTGAGCGCAATGTCCTGCGCCTGCGCGGACGCGGGGTCTTCGGTTGCATCAGTCCGTGGAATTTCCCGGTGGCCATCTACACCGGCCAGGTGGCGGCCGCACTTGCGGCCGGCAATGCCGTGCTTGCCAAGCCTGCCGAGCAGACGCCGTTGTGCGCCGCGCGCGTCACCGAGCTGCTGCACGCGGCCGGGGTGCCGCGCAATGTGCTGCAGTTCCTGCCGGGCGAGGGGGCGATCGTCGGCGCGGCGCTTGCCGCGCACGATGACATCGCCGGCATCTGCTTCACGGGCTCGACCGACACGGCGCGCGCCATCGAGCGCTCGATGGCGGCACGCAAGGGTGCGATCGGCACGCTGATCGCGGAGACCGGCGGCGTAAATGCCATGATCGTCGACAGTTCGGCGCTTGCCGAACACGTGGTGCTCGACGCCGTGGCGTCCGGCTTCAACAGCGCGGGCCAGCGCTGCTCGGCGCTGCGCCTGCTGATCGTGCAGGAAGAGATCGCGCCGCGCGTGCTCGACATGCTGGCGGGCTTCATGGACGAGCTCGTGGTGGGCGATCCCGCGCTGCTCGCCACCGATGTCGGCCCGGTGATCGACAGCGAGGCCCTCGGGATGCTTGAGACCCATGCCGCGAAGGTGAGTGCCGGGGCACGCTGGTCGCATCGCGTGACGCTGCCCGCGTCGTTGCCGCCGGGGCGGTTCTTTGCGCCGCTCGCCGTCGAGATCGGACGCATCGAGGACCTCGAGCGCGAAGTGTTCGGCCCGATCGTGCATGTGGTGCGCTACCGGGCCGAGGACATCGACGCCGTGGTGGATGCGGTGAACGCACGCGGCTACGGGCTCACGCTTGGCGTGCAGACGCGCATCGACTCGCTCGCGCAGCGGATCGCGCGCCGCGCGCGCGTCGGCAACGTCTACGTGAACCGCAACATGATCGGCGCCGTGGTCGGCGTGCAGCCCTTTGGCGGCTGTGGCCTTTCGGGCACTGGTCCCAAGGCCGGCGGACCGCATTACTTGCATCGCTTCGCAACCGAGCAGACCATCACCGTCAACACCGCCGCGGTGGGCGGCAACGCCACCCTCCTGTCCCTCACCGAGCAATGAGTGCGCTCAGCGTCTTCGATATCCTGAAGGTCGGCATCGGGCCGTCGAGCTCCCACACCATGGGCCCGATGCACGCGGCCCGCGAGTTTGTGGCCGACCTGCGGAGAGATGGCCTGCTCGAGCGCGCCGACAGCGTGTACGTGCGCCTGTACGGTTCGCTCGCGCTGACCGGCGCGGGCCACGGCACCGATCGCGCCGTGCTGGTCGGGCTCGAGGGTGCCGATCCGGCGAGCGTCGAGCCCGACCAGCTCCAGCGTGACGTCGCACGCATTACGTCCAGCCAGCACTTGCGCCTGCTTGGCGAGCACGAGATTGCGTTCGATGTGCCCATGCAACTGCTGTTCATGATGCACGAGTCCTTGCCGGCGCATCCGAACGGCATGCGCTTCACCGCGCTCGACGCCGCAGGCAAGGTACTGCGCGAGGAGGAGATTTTCTCGGTCGGCGGCGGCTTCATCGTGCGCGGAGGGGGTGCGCTCGAGGCGCAGTCCGCGCAGGCGAAGGTCGACAGCGCAGCGGTCGCTGCGGCGGCGCCAGCGGTGCCGTATCCCTTTGCGACGAGCGCGGAGCTGCTCGCGCAATGCGATTCATCGGGCCTCGAGATCTTCGAGGTCATGCTTGCCAACGAGTCGTCATGGCGTGCTGTCGAGCAGGTGCGCGCGGACCTGCTCGGCATCTGGCAGGTGATGCAGGCCTGCGTCGAGCGGGGCTTTCACCAGCAGGGCGTCCTGCCGGGCGTGCTCAAGGTGCGCCGCCGGGCGCCGCGTCTGCATCGCGTGCTGACCGAGAGCGCCGCCGAGCGGCCGGTCGACGCGATGGACTGGGTCAATGCCTGGGCACTCGCCGTGAACGAGGAGAATGCGGCGGGTGGCCGCGTGGTCACCGCGCCAACCAATGGAGCGGCCGGCATCGTGCCCGCGGTGCTGCATTACTACTCGCGCTTCCAGCCAGGTGCGAACGAGGAGGGCGTGCTGCGCTTCCTGTTGACTGCCGGCGCC
This sequence comes from uncultured Pseudomonadota bacterium, assembly GCA_902826575.1. Lineage (GTDB taxonomy): Bacteria > Pseudomonadota > Gammaproteobacteria > Steroidobacterales > Steroidobacteraceae > CADEFQ01. The sequence goes on from CADEFJ010000001.1 coordinate 55,001, forward strand.
ATGGCCATGCTGTACAAGCACGGCGCGTCGATCTCCGGCGCCGAGATGGGCTGCATGGGCGAGGTGGGCGTGGCGTGCTCGATGGCTGCCGCGGGTCTTGTCGCGGCGCTGCACGGCACCAACGAGCAGGTCGAGAATGCCGCCGAGATCGGCATGGAGCACAACCTCGGCCTCACCTGCGACCCTGTGGCGGGGCTCGTGCAGATTCCCTGCATCGAGCGCAACGCCATGGGCGCGGTCAAGGCGATCAACGCCGCGCGCCTCGCGATGCGCGGCGATGGCTCGCACAAGGTTTCGCTCGACCAGGTGATCGCGACGATGCGCCAGACCGGGCACGACATGTCGACGATCTACAAGGAGACCTCGCAGGGCGGGCTGGCGGTGAACGTTCCCGAGTGCTGAGGCGCACCAATCTAGCGCTCGAATTTCGTCGACAGGATGACCGAGGAGGTCGTGCGCTCGACGCCCTCGATCGCGCCGATGCGATCGGTCAGCTCATCCATGTCACCGACGCTCGGGACCACGCCCATCGCGACCAGGTCCCAGGCGCCGCTCACCGAATGCAGGCTGCGCACCTCGGGCATCGCCCTCAGCGCCGCGACCACCGCGGGCATCTGCTTCTGCAGCACCGTGATCAGGATGTGCGCACGGACGCGGCCGCGCTCGTAGTCATCGCCCACTCGCACGGTGTAGCCGGTGATCACGCCCTGGCGCTCCAGGCGCTCGATGCGGCTCTGCACCGTGGTCCGCGACAGCTTGAGATGGCGGGCGATCTCGGCCGTGGACGCGCGCGCGTTCTCGCGCAGCACGGACAGGAGTTGCTCGTCGGCAGGTGTCAGTCTCATACCAGTGGCCGTTGTCGTCGATTCGACGAAATATTACGCGATTTTGCGCAAAACGCACCTTCTAAATGACGACGCAGGCCCGGATAATGAACAATTGTCGGCCGTGGACCCGCGGTCCCTGACCGACGCCCCGGCACGAGGATCAGCCCATGGCCGTGACCGACAAGCTTGCCCCCCTGCGCGCCCACGCTGGCGCACGCCGCACGCGCGGCCTCGAAGACACCGTCCTCGAGCGCTTTGCCGCGAGCCACCCGGACCTGGTGCGGGCGGTCGACTCGGCAGCGACCGAGTACGCGCGCATCCGCGACGAGTTCGCGGCGCTGCTCGATCTCGACGAGGACGCACAGGTCGCCGCCATCCAGGGCGGCTACGTCAACTTCTATGCACGCGATGCCGTGAATCCCTACGTGGCCCTGGCCGCCTGCGGTCCGTGGATCGTGACCTTGAAGGGCGCGGTGGTCCATGACTCCGGCGGCTACGGCATGCTCGGCGCGGGCCACACCCCGCAGCCGGTGCTCGATGCGATGGCGAAGCCCCAGGTGATGGCCAATGTGATGACGGCGAGCCTCTCGCAGCTGCGCCTCGAGCGCGCGCTGCGCGCAGAGGTGGGCCACACGCGCGGCGCCTGTCCGTACAGCCATTTCCTGTGCCTGAATTCCGGCTCCGAGGCGGTCGGTCTCGCCGCGCGCATCGCCGACGTCAACACCCGGCTGATGACCGATCCCGGCGCGCGCCATGCAGGCCGCGCGATCAAGCGCGTCACGGTCAAGGGCAGCTTCCACGGCCGCACCGAACGCGCCGCGCTGTACTCGGACTCGACACGCAAGACCTACCTGCAGCACCTTGCGAGCTTTCGCGGCGAGGACACGCTGATCGCGATCGACGCCTACGACGTCGATGCGCTCGAGCGCGTGTTCAGCGCCGCGGACGCGAACGGCTGGTTCATCGAGGCGGTATTCCTCGAGCCGGTGATGGGCGAAGGCGATCCGGGCCGCGCGCTGCCGCCCGCGTTCTACGCCGCCGCCCGCGCGCTCACCCGCGCGCACGGCTCGCTGCTGCTCATCGATTCGATCCAGGCCGGTTTGCGAGCCCACGGCGTGCTGTCGATCGTCGACTACCCGGGCTTCGAGGGTCTCGATGCGCCGGACATGGAGACCTGGTCCAAGGCGCTCAACGCGGGCCAGTACCCGCTGTCGGTGCTCGCGGTGAGCGAAGCGGTCGCAAAGCTCTATCGCAGCGGCATCTACGGCAACACGATGACGACCAATCCGCGCGCGCTCGATGTCGCCTGCGCGGTGCTTGCGGGACTCACGCCGGCGCTGCGCGCCAACATCCGCGACCGCGGCCGCGAGGCGATCCGCAAGCTGGAGCAGCTCAAGGCCGAACTCGGCGGCGCGATCACCAAAGTGCAGGGCACCGGACTGCTGTTCTCCTGCGAGCTCGCACCGCAGTACAAGTGTTATGGCGCCGGTTCGACTGAAGAGTGGCTGCGCGAGCGCGGCATCGGCGTGATCCATGGCGGCGCCAATTCGCTGCGCTTCACGCCGCACTTCGCGCTGGCTGCCGACGAACTCGAGCTGCTCGTCTCGATGGTCGGCAAGGCACTGCGCGACGGGCCGAAGTATGAGCAGGTGGCCGCGATGCACGGCCCGGGCACCCGTATCCGTGACTCCGGCGACGCCGTCCGCCGTCCCCTTCAGCCCCTGAGCGCGCGCGAGATGCCGGCAAGCCCCGCTTCGAGGCGCTCGGCACTGGGCCAACCATAGCCGAGGCGGAAGCAGGTATCCGGCAACTCGAACCAGTGTCCCGGGCCGACATACGTTTCCTCGGCGGCAAGTAGCCGCTGGTAGAACGCCTTCGTCCCGCCGACGGGCTCGGCGCGCATCCGCGGCAGACACACGACACCACCCGCAGGGCGCACCCACTCGAGCAGTGCCTCGTTCCCGATCCAGTCGCCCACGACTTCGAGGCGCCGCCGCATCTCGGCGAGGGTGGGCTCGAGGATTTGCCCGCGGCGGGACAAGACCTGCTCGGCGATCCACTCATCGATCACGCTGCCGCAAATGCTGATCTGCTCTTTGGCGGCGAGAAACAGTTCCCAGAGCCGCGGATCCCGCGTTATCAGCCAGCCGACGCGGATGCCGGGAACACCATAGGCCTTGGATAGCGACGACACGCTGATGACGTGTTCGCCGAGCGATGCGGCGACAGGCAGCCGCGCGCCGAGGCTGAGGTCGCGATAGGTTTCGTCCACCAGCAGGTGACAGCCGCGATTCGCGGCGAGCGCCACGAGTCGCAGCAGTTGCGCGGCCGTAAGCATCGTTCCGGTGGGATTGTGCGGGCAGGTGACGCTGATCAGCCGCGTGGCCGGCGTGACGGCGGCCTCGAGGCGGTCGATATCGAGCTGGAATCCCTGCTCGAACTCGAGGTCGATGCAGCTGATGTCGCAGCCTATGGCGCGAGGTGTTTCCAGGTTGGTCGCATAGTTGGGGCGAATGACGACCAGGTGATCTTCCGGTCCGAGCAGTGCGGTGGACACGATGAAGAGGGCCGTCGCCGCACCGCCGGTGATCAGGACGTCATCGGCGTCGAGATTCGCCGCGTCGGCGGCGATGAGCCGGCGCAAGCCGGCGCTGCCGCGGTGCTCGCCATAGAGCAGCGTCAGATCCGGGATCGTGAGGCCGAGCGAGGCGAGTGTCTGGTCGGTGATCGAGCTCTCGGACAGATTGTTGCGGATACTGTCGTAGCCGTATTCCTCGGGCGATTCGACTTCAATGGGCATTCTGGCGTAGCGCATCGCAACTCCCCGGGCTGTGTGGCGCCGTATGCTGGGGCGTCGTGCCACTGCACGCCATCCCTCCCGGGAGGGGGTGCCACGGAATCAGTTTCGTGCTGCATGCAGGGCGAACAGTTCGGCCAGCGATCCGACCCCGAGCTTGCGGAAGATCTGCTTGCGGTGATCCTTCACGGTGTGACGGCTGATGCCGAGGTACGCCGCGATGGCCTCCGAGGTGCGGCCGCGCAGCATCAGCTCGCAGACTTCGCGCTCGCGTGCCGAAAGCACCGCTGCTGGCGGCGGGGCACCGCGCCCGAGCGTGAAATGCCGCGCGAATGCGGATGCGACCGGCTGGCTGATCCGCTGCAGCGTCGTGAAGGGGTCGGCCTGCGCAGGGCGGCGCCTGCGTTCCCGATAGAATCCCAGTTCCACGAGGTTTTCGCCCGCATCGAGATAGAAGGCGATTTCCTCGAGCTGCGCTGGCCAGCCGACGGTGCGAAAGCCCAGTTCTTCCTCGTCAGACGCGACGACATGCGCGCGTGCGCGCGCATCCATGCCGACCAGGCCATCGCGGGTAACGACAAAGTCGCTGGCGCGGCAGACGCGCGTGGTGCGGGCCTGGGCGAGCATCGGATTGACGGTATGGGTCAGCCGGGCGTAATTCGCGAGGCCCTGCCGCGCCCCGGCAACGTCGAAGTTGTCGAACAGGATGACGGGGCGTGAATCCGCGGGATGCGCCAGGGCGGCGGTCAGGTCGAAATCCAGCAGCGTTCGCAGCGCCTCCGTGGCGACAGCGGGGAAATCCGGCTCGCCGATCGCGGCGATGATCCGCGCCAGGACCGCGTTATCCATGCGATGTTCTCCAGGCGGGCTTCACGTCCCGCAAGTTGCGACAGCGACGCGACAGCTTTCTGGCAATATCGTGGGCCATGCTCGTCACAGTCGCATTGCTTGCATTGCTCGCCACGCCACCTGACACCACGACAACGGCGGAGGGCGGGCGCGGTGCCGCCAGCAGCTTCGCGCGCAGCACCGACAAGCGGGAAGGGGCGCTCGACAGCTTCACCAACACCACGACAGACGATTCCGCGGCGCTGCTGAGGCATCTCCAGCAGGAAATCTACGTCACCCAGCAACTCGCGATCCTGACGCAGTTCCGGCTGGACCATGCGGACCGGATCCGGCTCGCGACCGTATTCGTGGACAGCGATGGCGAACTGATCCCGACGCATGTCTTCACGCCGGTCACGGCCACGGCGGACGTGCGGCGCCCGGCGGTCGTGATGGTGCACGGTGGCTTCCATGAGCGGCTCGAGCCGTCGTGGTTCCCGCTGATCGAAGCGGTGGTGGCGGCGGGCTACGTGGTGCTGTTCCCTGAGTATCGGGGCAGCCGCGGCTACGGCGATGCGATCTACCAGAATGATTACGGCAACACCGATGTGGCGGACGTCCTGGCCGCCGGTCGCTACGCGGCCACTCGCCCCGACATCGATCCGGCGCGTATCGGCATCCTCGGCCAGAGCCGTGGCGGCATGCTGACACTGCTCGCGATCGAACGCGCGCCGCAGCAGTTCAAGGCTGCGGTGGACATCGTCGGGCTCACCGATTTCGTGGCCTACATGTCCTACAAGCCCGACTATCGGCGCAAGGAAATCGCCGCGACCAACCCCGGATTCGCGGGCAAGCTGCCGCACGAGAACCTGCCGGCGTACATGAATGTATCGCCGATCAACTTCGTCGAGAAGATCGAAGCGCCGTTGCTCGTGCTGGCGACGAGCGGCGACAAGATCGTGCCGCATACGCTCCACACGGGTCGATTGATCGACGCGTTGAAGGCCAACGGCAAGACCTACGAGGCGAAGATCTACGACGACGCGCCGGGCGGCCATGTCTTCATGAAAGGCGCCACCGCCGAGCGCGACGATGCATTGCGACGCATCGTCGCCTGGTTCGATCGCTGGCTCGATTAGGTTCGTTGGCTGCCTCTCAAGGCGACTTCGGCGCTGTCGAGCGTTCCCACACATCGTCCGTCGTCGCCACCAGATCCTTCATGGTCGTCCATTTGCGCTCGCCCGGTACGTTGCTGTCGCCGCGTATCGCTGCGAGGGCGAACGCCAGCATGCGCGTGCGTACGCGCTCCTTGTCGGCGTCCGCCCAGGTTTCAAAAGGGTGCGGGCCGCGTACGACGACGAGTTCCTTGAGACCGGGCACGCGGTCATAAGAGGCTATGGTGCCTTCGAGACTGGCTGCGTAATCCCACAACCCGCGCACGAAAAACGCGGCCGGCCAGGTGTGCGTTCCGGCGAGAATCGCCGAGCTCGGGAAGAACACGATCCGGTGCTCGAGCTGGCTGGCAGCGATGAACAGGCCGCGATCCTTGCCAAGCCCGCGCCCTTCGTCCCCTGGCGTAGGCGTTGAAGTAACGAATCCGGGACCGCTCGTGAACTCCGCCATCAGCAGTGCGCCCTTGATCGAGGCGTCGCCAAGCGGTGGCTTGCAGACGATTTCGGGCTGGTCGTAGCTGCAATCCTGGTGGAAGTTCAGCGTCATGGCCCAGCCGCTCGCCATGGTGCCGCGCGAGTTGCCGAGCAACAGCGTGGGCGGCTCGTGCGCGCCGCCGCGCAACGACCTGGCAGCTGCCGTGCCGCTGTAGGCACGGCCCTTCGGAGTCAGCACGCGCAGGCCGGCTCCGGAGCGCAGGCTGGCGAGCGCTGCGAGCAGGTCGCGCCCCTGCTGCAGCGTGTTGGTATCGCTGTAGCCGCTCGATACGCCGACGCCGCGCCGATCGTAGGCCAGCACGTCGAAGCCCGCCTCGTTGTACATCGCCATGATCGTGCGCCAGCCAGCCTGCCCGGGCGACCCTGTCGTGGCATTGGGAAAGGAATTGATGGACGTCTTGCCGTTGGCGGGATCCATGCTGTAGAGCTGGTCCGACGGATCGTCGATGGCCGTGAGACGTGTGCCGCCACCGCCGCTCATCACGATCAGTGCACGACTGCGTTTGCCACTGCTGTCGGCGACGCCGCTGCCGCGCAGGTACCAGCCGCGCAGTTTGACCGGCTGTTCCATCCCGTGGGTCCGCTCGTAGGCTTCCGCGGGCGCCGTGAATTCGACCGTGCTGGTGGCGTTCTCCACCGCCGCGATCGGTTCCCGGTAGGGTGCGCGCGCGAAGAAACCCGGCCGGCGGATCTGCCGCAAGTCGACATCCGGCGCCTCGGTGATCTTGCCGAGCAGATAGCGATGGTGTGGATCGGTGATCCGCTGCTCGCGGTTCGGTGGCAGGCGGCGATTCACGACCCGGTTCACCCGCGCCGCGCACTCGGTATCCGCCTTGCATTCGAGCCAGCGCGCACGCAGCTTTTCGTCCGAGAACTCCTCGACATAGAAGTCGCCGTCGTAGCCTTGCGGTGGGCGCGCGCCGACAGTTGTGAACGGAACGCACACCCTGGCGCCGTGACTGTCGTCGAGCCAATAACCCGGGAGCGTCATGTCCCGGTCGTAAGCCACCGGGGCCGTACAATCCGGCGCAGGGAAGCGTTGCACCGGCGCCGCTTCTGTCACGGTGGCTGTCACGGCAAGCAGCAGGACTGCTGCAATCGCGTGTGAGGTGCAGTGCATGGTCAGCGGGCCGGCAGATCGTCGGCGATCACGTTTTCGCTCTCGCTGCGGATCTGCTGCTTGATGGCGCTCAGCGCCGCCCACTGCGGATTCTCGCGCAGTGGCACCCTCACTTTCGCGATCACCGGCTCGCGCTGGCCGAAAGATTCGATGTCCTTGTACTCGTACACGAACAGGGCGTCCCACGACGCGCCCACCGGATAGCGGTTCATGAAGATGCGGTAGCGCGACAGTATGCCTTCCCGCATCCAGCCTTGCAGCTGCGGGATCACGTAGCCGTCGACATAGCGCGCGTACTCCGCCCGCTCGCGATACTCATAGGGAATGAGATAGAAAACGCGCCCGCTGCCCGCGGCCACGGCGTCGCCTTCCTGCCATTGCAGGTCGGCGGAGACGGTGATGACAGGCTGGGCGAGGGCGAGGCCGGCGGCATCGAGGCCACCGGGCAAGGTCTGCTCCAGCGTGTTCCAGTGTGCGACGTCGGCATAATCCTTGAACTGGATGACGGCCATCGCATCCCACGTCAGCGAGTCGTTGTACCAGTTGAACAGGAACTGATAGTCCGCAATCTTCCCCGTCTGCTTCAGGGCTTCGAATCGGGCGCTGGCGGGGCCTTGCAGGTACTCGCGAAATGCCGGCCGGTTGGCGGGCGCGCTGCGATACGTGATGAGCAGATTGCGCGGCCCGCCTTGTGCGTGGGCCGGTGCGGGCAGCGAGCATGCCAACAGGGCGATCGCGGCCAGCGACAGCACCAGCCGGGACATGGCCGCCGAGGATCCGAACAGGGCCTTGTGCGTCATGACGCTTCAACTCCTCAGGTCGCGACCGCGTGCACTGTGGGGAGGGAACGGGCGGCCGAATTGACATTGACGCCACGATCGAAGGTCAACTGATCGTCCACGAAGCGACAGGTGACCGTGTCGCGGAATGCCGTTTCGGCGAACTGCCAGGTCATCTCGAACGTATCGGGCGCAAGCCACTGGCCGCCGGCCACGACGAGCATGGACTCCGGCTGATACTGATGATGCAGCTTGTTGCCGGTCATGCTCGTGCGGCCCTCGATCCAGCGGCCGACCCCGACGTCGACGGTATGCGTGCCACGGCCGTCGCGCAGAGTGAACAGGCACCGGTCGCCCGCAAACCCGAAGGTGAAACTCTCGATGCCATCCGCGTTCGGTGCGGCGCGGAAAGTCCTGCCGGATAGACGGGCCGCGGCCGGCGACATTCCGGCCGCCAGATGCGGCTGCAGCGACAGGTCCCTGGTTCGGCCGGTGAGCGCCGCATGGCCCGCGGCATTTCGCCGCACGCGTTGCGCGCCGAACGCCGCCGGGAAATGCTGCCAGACGAGTGCTGTCAGATGCTCGCTGCCGTCGATCGCGGCGGTCACTGCGAGCACGGCGTCATGGTCCGGGAATACGATCGACATCTGGGTGAACAGGCCAAGCGCGAAATAAGCCTTGTCGGGCCCGATCCACCATTGGTAGCCATACTCGCCTTCCGCAACCTGTGAGCGGGTGGCGGCCTGCACCCATTCCGGCGACAGGATCTGCTTGTCGTTCCATCGCCCCTGCTGCGCATACAGCATCCCGAGTTTCAGCGCGTCAGCCGTTCTCCAGGTGAGCCCGTTGCCGCCCGGATTGATGCCTCCCGGGCCGACATCCCAGCTGATGCCGGTGATGCCGAGCGGCTTGAAGAAGCGCGGTTCCATGTAATCACGCAGCGTCTGGCCAGTGACCTGCGTGACGATCGCGGAAAGCATGAAACTCACCGCGCTCGAATATACGAACTTCGTGCCGGGCTTGAGCGGCACGGGAACCTTGAAGAATTCGGCCACCCAGCTCGTCTTGATCTGCCGCCACACCGAGCCCGAGATCTCCGCGTCGTGCCCGGCGCGCATCGTCAGCAAATCACGCACCGTCATCGCGGCGAGATTGTCGCTGACGATCGCGGGCAACTCGTCGGGGAAGAAGGAAATGACCTTGGCGTCGATCCCGAACAGCTTCTCCTGCAGCGCCAGCGCGACGCCGGTGACCGCCACGCTTTTGGTCAGGGAATGCATCATGTGTGGCAGGTCCGGCCGGTAGGGGGACCACCAGCCCTCGGCGATCACATCGCCATCGCGCGCGAGCATGAAGCTGTGAAGTTCGAGCCCGGCTGCCTTGACGTCGTCGAGGAAGGCAAGGATGGCCCGCGGGTCGACGCCGTGTGCTTCCGGCCGGTTGCGTGGCAAGCCGTCGGCGCGCGAGACAGCGGAGTTGCGGTGGGCGGCCAGGCCCGGAATCACCAGCAAGCCGGCCGAGGTTCCGAGTGCCCAGCCGGCAAAGCTGCGGCGCGAAATCCTGCGGAGGTCTTCTGTTGCCATGTCGATGCTCCCCGGGACCGATGCTTGCGGCGCCCCCATTGAAACGTAGGTAGGTTTGCTGTCGCCAAGCTGTCATTGGCTTAACCGCAGTTCGGACCGGCACGCGCCGCTTGTGCACGCCGCCCGGTTGGGCGCGCGCAGGACAGGCTTGTGACAGCTAAGGGGGCATATGTTCGGCGTGCCGCAGGGTGGCGTAACAGGGGGACTGGACAATGTCGATACTCTGGAATCGGATCGCAGCGCTGGGAGTGAGCGGTTTCGCCATGGCGGCGGCGACGCAGGCCTACGCGCAGCAGGAGACTGCCGAGCAGGCCCGGTCGGGACCCGTGCTCGAGGAAATCGTCGTGACGTCCGACCGCGCAGACAGCTACGGCGCGGATTACGTTCAGGCGGGCAGCTTCCGCGGTGCGCGCCAGATCGATACGCCGCTGACGGTCAGTGTCATCTCCGAGCAGTTGCTGAAGTCGCAGCAGGCACAAAGCATCCTCGATGCGCTGCGCAACTCGCCCGGTGTCACGAGTTCGCAGACGAGCCCGACCGTCTACAACAACCTCTCGATCCGGGGTATTCCGGTCGAAAACCGGGGCAACTACCGCCTCAACGGCTCGCTGCCGATCGTCAACCTCATCGATCTGCCGCTCGAGAACAAAGTGCGTGTCGAAGCACTCAAGGGTGCTTCCGCGCTCTATTATGGCTTCACCACCCCGTCGGGCATCATCAATCTCACGACCAAGCGCCCGACACCGGATCCGCTGCTGAATGTGGCAGTGGTGGGCAACGACTTCGGGCAGCTGCAGGGGCATGTCGACGCGGGTGTGACGATCGGCCGGTTCGGCATGCGCGGCAACTTCGTTTACGGCGACATCGATTCCGGCATCGACAACGTGAGCGGCGACCGCGTGTTCTTGTCGGGTGCATTCCAGTACGACCTCACCGACAGCATCCGCTTCAATCTCGACGTCGAGCACATCGAGAAGGACGTCACCGAGCCAACGGTTGCGCGCGGCCCGACCTCGGTCGCCAACCTGCTGACTGTGCTGCCGCAGCTGCCGGACCCGTCGAACAACGCGGGCAGCGAGGGCTTCATGAACCGCGCGGAAGAGGACAACGTGCTCGGGCGGGTCTCGTGGCGAATCAATTCGGCGTGGGACCTGGTGGTCGAAGGCGGCACCTCCTATGCGGAGCGCGATCGCCGCTTCAGTACGCTCGAGAACTTCAACCCGGTCACCGGCTTCGGCACATTGACCATGAACGCCGCGGACGGCCAGCTGTATCGCAACACCAACGGCAGAATCGAACTGGCCGGTACATTTGCAACCGGGCCCGTGATTCACGAACTGCTGGTGGGCGCCTCCAAGAACATCCGCCGCCAGTATTCATCGCCCACCGTCGCTCGAGTGGGCATCGGTTCGGCCGCGACACGCAACAACTGCGTGCTGCTCGGGCTCACCACGACTTGCCAGCAAAGCATCTACGATCCGATCGATCTCGCCGACATCCGCTTCGACGGCACGACGGCCTACAACGCGACACGCGATACCTCGATCGAGGATACCGGCTACTACGCGTTCGACCGACTGCGTTTTGGCGGCCCGAACGGCGACATGTTCAGCATCCTCGCCGGGGTGCGCATGTCGGATTACAAGGAGCTCCAGCGGACGGCGACGGGTCCGGCCATAGAGACATTCTCGGACGACCCGACATCCCTTTCGGGCGGCGTGGTCTACAAGCCGGTCGAATGGGTGAGCGTCTATGCCACCTATATCGAGGGCCTCGAATCGACGCCCGGCGCGCCGCTGACGAGCAATAATCCCGGTGAGATCCTGCCGGCCAGCGAATCAACGCAATACGAGGGCGGCATCAAGCTCGAGCCACGCAAGGGCCTGCTGCTGACGGCCGCCTATTTCGATATCACGCGCGAGCTGACTTACACCAACGCCGCGAATTTCTTCGTGAAGGACGGCGAGGCGACCTACCGTGGCTTCGAGTTCAGCCTCACCGGCGAGGTCACGCCCGATCTGTCGGTCTATGTCTCCGCACTGTCCCTGGAGGCGGAGCAGGGCGAGACCTCCGACCTGACACTGATCGGCAACCGGATCGAGAACACGGCCAAGACCCAGTGGTCGGCCTCGGCCGAATACCGCCTGAGCCGGTTCGTCGAGGGCCTTGCGATCAACGCGGGCATCTATTACACGGGCGATCGCGCCATCAACCCGCAAAACTCGCTGTTCGTGCCGAGCTACACGCTCTACGACCTGGGTGGCTCATACCGCTTCAACGTCGGTGACGTCGGCATGACGGCGCGCCTCAACTGGCAGAACATCACCGACGAGCGATATTTCGCCTCCACCGGTACGAACTTCCTTGCCTACGGCACGCCGTCGGTCGTGAAGCTTTCGCTGATTGCCGACCTGTTCTGACCGGGCGCAGCGAATGACGCCGATCGGCTGGCCCCGCACTCGGGTGCAGCCGGTCGGCGTGTCCCGGAAACTGGAGCGCACATGCGACTGCTCATGCTCCCTGGCGACGGCATCGGTCCGGAGATTGCCTCCGTTACGCGGCGGGTACTTGCGGTACTCGCGCAGGTGCGCGGACTGCCGATCACGATCGAGGAGCGTGCCGTCGGCTTCGCGAGCCTTGCCGAAAGCGGCACGACGCTGCCGGACGAGGTCGTGGCGCGGATCCGCGAGGTGGACGGCGTCGTGCTCGGGCCGGTATCGCATGCCGATTACCCGCCCCGCGAGGCGGGCGGCATCAACCCGTCCGGCGAGCTGCGCAAGCGGTTCGAACTCTACGCCAACATCCGGCCGTGTCGCTCCCGCCCGGGCCTCACCATGCTCCGCAGGCCGATGGATCTCGTGATCGTGCGCGAGAATACCGAGGGGTTCTATTCCGATCGCAACATGTTCGCCGGAAGCGGCGAGTTCATGCCCGATCCGGACATGGCGCTGTCGGTGCGCAAAGTCACCGCTCGGGGAGTTGCCCGCATCGCGCGTGCCGCGTTCGAACGAGCGCTCGCGCGTCGTCGCAAGGTGACCGCGGTTCACAAGGCCAACGTGCTGAAACTCTCGGACGGGCTGTTCCTGCGCGAGGTGCGCAAGCTGGCAGCGCAGTTCCCGCAAGTCGAGCTCGAGGAAGTCATCGTCGATGCCGCCGCGGCGCTGCTGATCCGCCATCCGGATCGCTTCGACGTGATACTCACGACCAATATGTTCGGGGATATCCTTTCGGACGAAGCTTCCGAGCTGAGCGGCAGCCTGGGCCTTGGCGGCTCGATCAACGTAGGCGATGACATCTGCGTCGCCCAGGCGCAGCACGGCTCGGCGCCCGACATCGCGGGCAAGGACATTGCCAACCCGACATCGCTGCTGCTGTCCTGCGCCATGCTGCTCGACTGGTTCGGGCGCCGTCGCGGCAGCAGCGATGTCCAGCTTGCCGCCCGTGCATTGGATGGCGCCGTGGAATCCGTCCTGGCCGACCCCGCAACGCGCACAGCTGACATCGGCGGCACGCTCGGCACTGCCGCGTTTGGCGACGCGGTCTGCGCCGCGGTCCGCGCCGCGTAGTTGATGGCGACCAAGCCTCCCGGTCGGCCCGTGCTGCTGCGCCCCGAGCAGCTTGCCGCGACGGATCGGGGTGGTGGCATTCGTACGACGCCGATGGTGACAGCCAGCGTCGGTTCCCGGCAGATGCTGAACGGCATCACCGTGCTCGAGCCCGGTGCAGCCGTGCCGCTGCACCTGCACAACTGCGAGGAAAGCGTGCTCGTGCTGTCGGGCCGTGGTTGCGCGCATATCGATGGCAGCGAACACACCGTCGCTCCGAGCGACGTGACCTGGATACCCGCGGGCATCCCGCACTGTTTCCGCAATATCTCGGCGACCGAGCCGCTGGCAATCTTCTGGACGTATGCGTCCATCGACGCGACTCGGACCATTGTCGCGACCGGCGTGACCACGCGCATCGACCAGGAGCATGTGCCGGCGGATCGGCAGCTGCCCCTGGCGGGCGGCCCGGCGTGAACACCGCGCCGGTGACAGGGTCGTCGGGGCCCGGGCCCACGATGATTGATCTGCCCCGGCTGCTCGGGCCGCGCATCGACCGCATGCCATGGGTACACCGTATTCTCGCGGAGAACCTGCTGCGCCATCGGGATGTGAATGCCGATGCCGATCGCGCCGCGGAGCGCTGGCTGTCACAGGGCGATTCGGCGGCGGAGCTGCCTTTTGCGCCGGCACGCCTGATGATGCACGACACGACCTGCGGGCCCGCTCTGGTGGACCTGGCCGCGATGCGTACGGCGCTTGCCGCACGTGGAGAAGATCCGCTGCGCATCGCGCCGGTCCTGCGTGTCGACGTGGCGACCGACCACAGCATTGCGGTGGATCACTACGGAGTGCCGGGAGCACTCGCCGCCAATCTTGCCCTCGAGATGCAGCGCAATGCGGAGCGCTTCGGCCTGATGAAATGGGCCGCCCAGGCCTTCGATACGCTGCACGTGCATCCGCCCGGCTCCGGCATCATGCATACGATCAATCTCGAGCGGCTCGCATCGGTCGTGCAGGTTGCGACGTGGCAGGGCCAGGAGTGGATCTTTCCCGACACCTTGCTCGGCACGGACAGCCACACGCCGATGATCGGCGGCATCGGCGTCCTTGGCTGGGGTATCGGCGGCCTCGAGGCCGAGGGCGTGATGCTGGGTATGCCCGCTTCTTTGCGCGTGCCGGAGGTCGTCGGTGTGCGCCTGTCGGGTGCGCTGCAATCCGGCGTGATGGCGACCGATCTCGCGCTGGAAGTCACCCGGCTGCTGCGCGGCATCCGCCTGGACGGGCGCTTCGTCGAGTTCTTCGGTCGGGGGGTCGCGGGTCTCTCTGCCGGCACGCGCGCCGTGGTCGCGAACATGGCGCCGGAGTTCGGCGGCGCCACCGGCTTTTTCCCTGTCGATGGGCAAGTGATTGCCTACCTGCGCGCGACGGGCCGCTCGGCGGCCCATCTGGAACTGGTGGAGCGCTGTTCGCGGCGCCAGCGGCTGTGGTTCGATGCCGGTGCGCAACCTGACTACACGCTCGTCATCGATCTCGATCTGTCTGCGGTCAGGCCCGGCATCGCCGGGCCGCGGCGTCCGCAGGACTGGATGGACAGGGGGGCTGCGGCGCCGAAGACGGGCGGGAACGCGCAGCCGATCGCGATCGCCGCGATCACCAGCTGCACCAATACATCGGACCCGAGGCTGCTCATTGCCGCGGGCCTGCTGGCACAACGCGCGGTAGCGCGCGGCCTGTCGGTGCCGCCATGGGTCAAGACCAGTCTCGCACCGGGTTCGCCGGCTGCGAAAACCATGCTGGAACGGGCTAGTTTGCTGGCGCCACTCGAGGCGCTGGGCTTTGCCATCGTGGCTTACGGGTGCACCACGTGCATCGGCAACAGTGGGGCGCTGGCACCGGCACTCGCGAGTGCGGCGCCAGGGAGCCACCTGGTTGCGGTGCTCTCCGGCAACCGGAATTTCCCGGGTCGGGTACATCAGCGCATCGAGCACTCGTACCTCGCATCGCCGCCGCTCGTCGTGGCCTATGCGCTCGCGGGCCACTTCGACCGCAACATCGAGACTGATCCGATCGGCAATTCACCGGACGGGACTCCCGTCTACCTTCGCGACCTCTGGCCGGATGACGAACAGATCGACGCGGTACTGGCAAAGGCCATTGATCCGCGCGATTTCAGGCGCGCCCATGACGCAGCGGAGGCGAATCGCGCCTGGTCGGCCCTGGCGGCACCGGAGGGCGATCTGTATCCCTGGGATCCGCACTCCACCCAGGTACGGTCCCCGCCATTCGTCGATCCGGAGCCCCGCGCCCGGCTCGGGCACTACGTTGCGCATCCGCTGCTGGTGCTGGGGGACGATGTCACGACCGACCATATCTCGCCCGCTGGTGCCATTCCCGTGGGGAGCGAAGCAGGCCGCTGGTTGATCGAGCACGGCGAGGATCCATCCGAGCTCAACGGGTTCGCCGCGCGACGTGGCAATTGGGAAGTGATGCTGCGCGGCCTGTTCACCAACACCTCGGTGCGCAATCTGCTGCACGCCGGTATCCCTGCCGGGGCGACTGTCCACGTGCCCTCGGGCGACGTGCTGCCGCTGTGGCGTGCGGCGCAACGTTATGCGGATGAGGAGGTGCCGTTGGTTGTCCTGGCCGGCGAGCGTTATGGCATGGGCTCCTCGCGCGACTGGGCAGCGAAGGGCCTGTACCTCCTCGGCGTGCGCGCCGTACTGGCCGCCGGCTTCGAGCGCATCCACCGATCGAACCTGTGCAACATGGGCATCCTGCCGATCGAACTGCCTGACGGGGTGACTCCCCGTTCGCTCGCGCTTGCGCCGGGCGATCGCATCGAGATCGATATGCCGGCGCATGCGCTGGCACCGTCAGCGACTTGCCCGGTCGGTGCGCTCTATCGGGACGGTCGCGTGCGCCACCTGGCGGCACGCGCTGCCGTGGAAACGCTCGCGGAAGTGTCCGCGCTCACGGCTGGCGGAATGCTGCCGCTGATGCTCCAGCGCCTGTCAATGACAGCTTCATGAAAGTCGCGGCCTCCAGGATCGGTGCCGAAGACAGCAACGCTCCCGGTCCGACGGGCGCACGGGGGACCGCCGCATGATGCTTACGATACTCGCCTTCGGCATGGTCGCCACGTTCATGACGTTGATCATGACCAAACGGCTGTCGGCGATGATTGCGCTGATCATCGTGCCCGCCGTGTTCGCGCTGATCGCGGGGTTCTGGAGCGGGCTCGGCGCGATGATGCTCGAAGGGATCCGCGACATCGCGCCGACCGGCGTGATGCTGCTGTTTGCGATTCTCTACTTCGGCATCATGATCGACGCGGGCCTGTTCGATCCGCTGACGAGACGGGTCGTGAAGCTCGCGCATGGCGATCCGCTGCGGATCACGTTGGGCTCTGCGATCCTGGGCCTGATCGTCGCGCTCGATGGCGACGGAACGACCACCTACATGATCACGCTGGCGGCACTATTGCCGCTCTACAAGCACATGAAGATGGATATTCGCGTGCTGACCTGCATCCTGATCATGGCGGTCGCGACGATGAACCTGGTGCCATGGGGCGGCCCGACGACACGTGCGGCGATTGCGCTCGGCCTCGACCCACGCGCGCTGTTCCTGTCGCTGATCCCGCCGGTGTTGGCCACCGTAGGGTGGGTGCTGTTCACGGCGTACCTGCTCGGCCGTGCGGAGCGCAAGCGCCTCGGTATCACCGAGCGCCTGGCGATGCCGCTGCCCGGCGAGCTTGACCTGTCGACCCCGGACAGCGACGGCACACCCTCCACCCGCCGTCCGCGCCTGTTCTGGTTCAATGCAGGGCTCACGGCGCTGCTCATGGGCATCCTGCTGTTCGGCGACGTGCCGTTGCAGGTGCTGTTCATGCTGGCGTTCGCAGTCGCTGCGATGACCAACTATCCGCAGGTGGACATGCAGCGGGAGCGCATCGCCGCCCAAGCATCGAACGCGCTCGCGACCGCCGGCCTGGTGTTCGCTGCCGGAATATTCACCGGCGTGCTTTCGGGCACCGGCATGGTCGATGCCATGGCGAATACGGTGACAGGTGTGGTGCCGGACGCGCTTGGTCCCTACATGGCGCCGATCACTGCGCTCGTCAGTATCCCCTTCACGGTGCTGATATCCAACGACGCCTTCTACTTCGGGATGTTGCCCGTGCTCGCGCACTCCGCCGAGCACTACGGCATCTCGACGATGGAAATCGCGCGCGCCTCGCTCGTCGGCCAGCAGATCCACCTGCTGAGCCCGCTGGTTGCCTCCACCTACCTGCTGGTGGCAACCGCCGGGGTGGAACTCGGCGACCATCAGCGCTTCACGATGAAGTGGGCGCTTGGCGCGTGCGCCGTGTTCCTGTTGACCTGCCTGCTGCTCGGGTTGTTTCCCTGGTACGCCTGAAGGCGCCCCTAGCGCGCATCGAGCGCTGCCTGCCAGGTTGCGAGGGTGCGTTCCCGCCTGATGCGATCGAGGTCCGCGAGCAAGGCGGGGCCGAGTTTCACCGGTCGCGCAGCGCTGGCCGGTGGCTTGCTGCCCGGCAGTGCCTCGACGTCCTCGCGCGAGGGCGCCATGTAGGCCCGCGCCAGATGACGCTGGCCCTCGGCGGAGAGCAGGAAATCCAGCAGCAGCCTGGCGGCGTTCGGTTGGCGTGCCTCGCGCGCGATCAGCGCAATGCGCGACACCACGAGCGTGTAGTCGGTCGGCATGATGACGCCGATGTCGGGATTGCGGGTGGCGAGTTCCAGCGCGTAGGAGCCGAGCGCATTGTAGGCAAACAGGCTGCTGCCGCTCTCGAGGTCGGCGAGCAACGGCCGGGTCGACGTGTAGAGCTTGACTTCGACCGCACCCAGCGCACTCGCAAGCGGCACGATGTCCCGGCTGACGTGATAAGCCTGCGTCAGCTGCAGGTAGCCGAAACCGGAGAGGCGCGGATCGTAAGTGGAAACGCGGTTGCGGTAGAAATCGGTTCGGGAGCGCAGCAGGCGTTCGAAGGCCGCGTGCGTGGCAGGCAGGTCCTTCGGCGGCACCAGTCGCTTGTTATACGCAATGACAACCGGTTCCGCCGTCACGCCCCATGCCTCGTTCTTCCAAATCGCCCAGTCCGGCAGATAGGGCTTTTCCGGCGAGGCGTAGGCTTGCGCATAGCCGTCGTTCACGAGCTTGATCTGCAGATCCATAGCGGAGCTCCAGATCAGATCGCCGGTCGGCTGGCGGGCCCGCGATTCCATGACCACGCGATCGTAGAGATCCGGCGACGCGAGTTCACGATAATCGACGCGCAGGAATGGATAGTGCGCCCGGAATGCTCCCAGCGCGCCGACCACCTCGTGCTCGTCGGTGGTCGAATAGACAACGACAGTGCCTTCGCGTTGTGCCGCCGCGATGATGTCGCCATAGGAGCGTGGATAGCCGCGGGGCTGCGCCGCTGCGGTGACCGAGAAGGTGACCGCCAGCAGCAGTGCGAGTCGCCACCGGCGTTCTGCGGCAGGCGGGCGGGGATGGCCTGGGCGCGGGTCTTTGCGTATCGGGCGAACCACGCTCACACTCTGGGGACGGATCGCCGTTCTGTCAAAGAGTGGGGCATGGCGCGCATATTGCTGGTGGAAGATGACGAAGCGCTGGCTCGCGGGCTGGTGGCCATCCTGCGTGGTGAGGGTTATTCGGTCGATTCGGCCCACGACGGCGAGAGCGCGCTCGCGATGGCGCGCGATGAACCCTACGCCGTCGTGACACTCGACATCAACCTGCCCGGCATCTCGGGCTTCGATGTCCTGAAGACGCTGCGCGCTCGCGGCTGCCACGCTCCCGTCCTGATGCTCACCGCGCGCGATTCCATCGACGACCGGGTCAGGGGGCTGGATTTCGGTGCCGATGACTATCTGCTGAAGCCCTTCGAACCGCCCGAACTCACCGCGCGCCTGCGGGCGCTGTTGCGTCGCCCTGCCACCGACCCTTCCCCCGTCATTCGCGTCGGCAATCTCGAGATTGATCGCTCACGCTGCGAGATCCGGGTGGCGGGCGAGGCGGTCGAACTGCGCCGGCGGGAGTGGGTGGTGCTGGAGCGGCTCGTCGTCCGCGTTGGCAAGGTGGTCTCGAAAGAGAGGCTGGCGGCCGAGGTGTTCGGATTCGACGATGTCGTGGCGCCGAATGCGATCGAGGTCTATATCGCACGGCTGCGACGCAAGCTGGGGCCGCAGGGGCCCACGATCCGCACGATGCGCGGCCTCGGCTATGTCATGGAGGATGTCCCCCTCGGTGAGGCATAACCTGCGCGTCTCGCTTACCGCGCGCCTGCTGGTCGCGCTGATCCTGCCGACTGCCGCGCTCGCGCTGGTTCTGGGCGTCGGCGGTGCGCTATTCATCGACCGCATTGTCGAGAGCGTCAACGACCGTCCGCTCGATGCGTCGGTGCGCTCCATTGCCGACACGCTCGCACTCGAGAACGGCGAGGTGACGCTCGACCTGCCACCGTCGGCCTTCGGCATGCTGGAGAACGAAGAGCGAGACAACGTCTACTACAGTGTCCACGTGGGTGAAGACCTGCTCACGGGTTATCCCGACCTGCCGCGCGTGCACACGGCGGGGGAGCGAATCGACGAGACCAGCTTCGCCTATTCGACCTACCGGGACTCCCCGGTACGCGTGGCCGTGATCGTGCGGCACGTACCGCGCGTGGAAGCGCCGATCGTGGTGCAGGTCGCGGAAACGCTGGACGCACGCAGGAGCCTCAGCCGGCAAATGCTGTCCGGGTTGTTCGCGCTCGAGGCGCTGTTGATCGGGCTGCTCGTGCTGCTGCTGCCGCTCGCCGTGCGCTGGGGGCTGTTCCCGCTGGTCGAGGTTCGCCGCGGCATCGACAACCGTTCCGCCACCGACTTCACGCCGCTCACGTTGCAACAGGTGCCGACGGAGCTGCGGGGCTTCGTGACCGCGTTCAACGGCCTGCTGTTTCGACTGCACGAGGCGGTGGAGGGACTGCGTCGCTTTACCGCCGACGCCTCGCACCAGATGCGCACGCCACTGTCGATACTGCGGGCGCACTTGCAGGTCCTGAAGCGCGAAGGAACCGGGACGCCGGTGGGGCAGGCTTCGCTCGCCGACATCGATGTCGCGACGGCGCGATTGCAGCGGTTGCTGACGCAGTTGCTGGCACTGGCGCGCGCCGAGGGCAATCGGGAAAGTTTCGGCCGGCTGGTGCGGGCCGTCGACCTCGGCAGGCTCGCCCGATCGGTGGCCGAAGAGCATGTACCGGCGGCGCTGCGCAAGGGCGTCGATATCCAGTTCGACACGGAGGAACGCGCGACCGCCCGGACCGTGGAGGAACTTGCGCGCGAACTCGTCTCCAACCTGGTGGACAACGCGATCCGTTACAACCACAAGGGCGGGACGGTCTGGTTGCGGGTAACGTTGCTGGCGGATGCGGTACGTATCCTCATCGAGGACGACGGGCCGGGCATCCCGGCCGCCATGCAGGCTGACGTATTCAAGCGGTTCCTCAGGCTCGATCGCGACCGTGCCGTGGAAGGCAGCGGACTCGGCCTTGCCATCGTCAAGGAGCTGGCCGATGCTCTTGCGGCAAGCATGCGCATCGCGAGCAGGCAGAACGGCGGCCTGAGCATCGAGATCGACTTTCCCGTCATGGCGGAACCGCCACGCGCGGGCGGCGAGTCAGCTTCCTGAAAGCCAAGTTGGTGTTAGCTCGACGGATGTCACGCGCGCGTCGCCATACCGTTCCGCTGCTCGTCCTGGCGGCTCTCGCCCAAGGCGGCAGCGCGGCGGCCGTGGATGATGCCGCACGCGCCCGGGAAGTGCGGTTCCAGGCCATATACCGGGAACTCGTCGAGACGGACACGTCGCTGTCGAATGGCAGCTGCACGCTCGCGGCGCAGCGGATGGCCGCCCGCCTGCTCGAGGCCGGTTATGCCAAAGCCGATGTCCGCGTGGTCGTGCCGCCCGGGTTCCCGCTCCAGGGCAATCTCGTCGCGCGCATCCCGGGGACGGATGCGAAGCGGCCGGCGATCCTGCTGCTGGCACATCTCGACGTCGTCGAGGCCAAGGCAGCGGACTGGAAGCGGGACCCGTTCAAGCTGATGGAGGAGGGCGGTTACATCCATGCGCGCGGCGCCGTGGACGACAAGGCGATGGCGGCATCCTTCGTCGATGCGTTCATCCGCTATCGCGAGGAGGCATTCCGTCCCGCGCGCACGCTGAAGCTGGCACTGACCTGCGGCGAGGAGACCGACAGCGTCTTCAACGGCGTGCAGTATCTGCTGGCAAATGAGCCGGATGCACTCGCGGCCGGTTTTGCGGTCAACGAGGGCGGTTCGGGCCGCCTCGATGGCCATGGCAGGCCGGTCTCGTTCGGCGTCCAGGTCGGCGAGAAGATCTACCAGGACTTTACGCTGGCCGCGACGTCGCCGGGCGGCCACAGCGCGCGCCCCACGGATGACAATGCCATCGGCCGCCTTGCGGCCGCGGTGGTGCGCATCGACGGGTATCGATTCCCGGTGAACATGACCGCGGCCACGCAAGCCTTCTTCCGGCGCTCCGCCACGCAGTACGACGGGCAGACGGCCAGGGATCTGGCAGCGATCGGGAGCGCCACTGCTGACGCCTTCGCATTCGCGCGCGTGGCCGCCGCGGATCCGCTGTGGAACGCGTTCCTGCGCACTACCTGCATTGCAACGCTCATCAGCGGCGGGCACGCCGAGAATGCCCAGCCGCAGCATGCCGAGGCAAACGTCAACTGCCGCATCATGCCCGGTGAAAGTGTCGAAGCCGTGCGCAGCAGGCTCGTCGAGGTGGTGGCCGATCCGAAGATCGACATCACACTGGCCGATGCGCCCGGGCCGCAGCCTGCGGCCCCGCCGCTCGATGCGCGCATCATGCAGCCTGTCGAGGCGATCGTGGCCGACATGTGGCCGGGCGTTCCGGTAATACCGAGTCTCAGCAGCGGCGCCACCGACGGGCGCTTCCTCAATGCGGCAGGCATTCCAACCTACGGCATCTCGGGAGTGTTCCGGGACCCCGATGGCAACGGCGTCCACGGGCTCGATGAACGCATTCGCGTGACGTCACTGCACGACGCCCGCGTGTTCCTCTATCGGCTGGTCAAGGCGTACGCCGGGGAGTGAGCTGCCGGTGATCAACCGCGCCACGCTGCTGAAGTTGCACCGATGGGTCGGCCTCGCCGTCGCCTTGCTGCTCTGCGTGCAGGGGCTGACGGGAACGCTCCTCGTCTTCCGCGAGGAGATCGAGCACCTGCTGCATCCGGAACTCGCGGTCGTGCCTGCCGCGACCGCCGTGCCGGTACAACAGCTCGTCGATACGGTGCGCAACGCTGCGCCGGAGGCGACCCTGCAGCGCATCCGGTTCGCCGAAGGTGCTGCCGCGGCGATGTTCGTGATGCGTGGCGCGGCCGGCCGACCCTATCTCGTCGCCGTCGATCCGTGGCGTGGCGAAATCCTGCGCCAGGGTGGCTACGAGCGATGGCCGACGGAGTTGCTGTTTCGCATCCACGACGAGTTGCTCTCGGGCCGCAGCGGCGAGATCGTCGTCAGCATAGAGGGGATGGCGCTGGCCTTCCTGGTGATCGCCGGCTTCATCCTCTGGTGGCCAGGACGACGGCGGCTGAAGTCGGGCTTTCGCGTCATCACCGGACAGGGAGCGGACCGCGCGGTTCGCACGACTCACCGGGCGCTCGGCGGCGCGGTCGCGGTGGTGCTGCTGATGTCGGGCCTGACGGGAGCGCTGCTCATCCATCGCACGGCTTTGCAATCCGTGCTGCCCATGGTGCCGCGCCCGAAGTTCGTCGTTGCGCAGGTAGCCGGCCACCCGCTGACGTCGATTGACGCGATGCTCGCGAGCGCCCGGCGCGAGCACGGCCCGCTGCCGCTGCGGGAGCTGCGCTTCTCGGGCAGCGAAGGCCAGGTTGTTGCCTTCTACTTCCAGGACCTGTCATCGCTGCGCCCCAATGCCACGCGGCAGTATTTCTACAATGCCTATGACGGCAGCGAACTCGGCCGTTACGAGCCCGCGAACCTGCCTGCGCTGAACACCGCTTACGACTGGCTGTTCACGATTCACACCGGACGCGCAGCGCGGCTGCCCGGGCGCTTCGTCGTGCTCATCGGGGGCCTGTCGCTCGTGTTCTTCGTGACGAGCGGATTCTGGTTATGGCTGTCCGCCCGGAAACAGCGCCGCGCGCGTCGCATGAAGGCCAGGGTGCGCCTTGCCTGCGAAGCAGAGTGATCAAGTGATGGGCCCCGCACGCTTCGCGGCCCTCGCCCTGGTCATCGTTGTTGTGTGGCTGCTGGCATCGCGCACCGCGGCCGCCGGGCCCGCAAGCGAGCGGACGTTGTGGCAGGGAGATGCGGCGGGCGCCACAGTCCATGCGCAGGCCAACGCAGACCTGCTTGCCTCGAACGACGGACGAGCGCGCGCGGTGCTGATCGGGGACTCGATCACCTGGCACTGGGAGTCGCAGTGGCTGCCCCAGCTCGACGGCACACTGCTGGTCAATCGCGGCATCGCCGGGCAGAACAGCAGCCAGATGCTGCTGCGGTTCGAAGACGATGTGATTGCCCTGACGCCGGTCGCAGTCGTCATTCTCGCGGGCACCAACGATCTGCGCATCGACGCTGGAACTCATGCCGACGCGGCGCCCGAGATCCTCGCCCGCATCCGCCGCAATATCACCGCGATGGCGGATATCGCCGCAGCGAACGGCGTGAAAGTGATCATCAGTAGCATTCCGCCGATCGTGCCTGCCCTGCAGGGCAAGCGCCGCGATCCGCAGACGCTTGCTGCCGCCAACCGCTGGCTGCGGTCATTCGCGGACCGGCGAGGCTACGCGTTCGCCGACTACGGAGTGCTGGCTGATTCACGGGGTTTCCTGCGGGAGGCGTTGACCGCGGACGGCCTGCATCCGAACGCCGAAGCCTACAGGCTGATGCAGCCGGTGCTCGCTGCCGCGCTCGCGAGGGCGGGGCTATCCCGCTGAGGCCGCGCGCAGCGGCGCGTGCAGCGCGACGACGAGCGTCTGCGGCGCATCGAGCCGCGCATGCACCTCCCAGCCCATTGCCCGCGCGAACTCCCTGACCAGCGCAAGTCCGAGTCCCATGTGCACACCGCCGCTGCGCGCAGCCTCGCCGCGCCAGAAGCGCTCGAACAGATGGTCGACATCGGCCGCGGTGAGGCCGGGAGCCTCGTTGCTCACGCTGAGCAGGTAGTGGCTCCCTGCGGCTCCGCCGGCGACCGCGATCAGGCCGCCGTCCGGGCCGTAGTGCGTCGCGTTCTCGTAGAGATTCGTCAGGATCGACTGCAGCAGTGCCGGGTCGGCCTCGAGCACGCCCGACGCGACCTGGAACCGCGCCCGCATGCCGCGCGCGGCGGCGAATTGCGCGTGCGGCTGCCACGCGCGCTGCGCCGCATCCGCAAGGTCGACGCGCTCGAGGCTCGCGACCAGCTGGCCCGATTCACTGCGTGCGAGTGCGAGCATGCGCGTGACGAGCGCCTCCATCTGCGTGGCAATCGCCAGCGCGTCACTGTCGGTATCCGGCGGCCGGCTGTCGGGCCATTTGAGTGCGCTCTCCGCCAGCGTGCGCAGCTCGGCGATCGGCGTGCGCAGTTCGTGCGCCATCGCGGCACTGACACGTCGCTCGCGCTCGAACGATTCTTCGAGGCGCGCGAACAGCGCGTTCAGCGTGGTTGTGATCGGGGTGAGTTCGCGCGGCAGACCGGTGGTCGCGAAACGGGTGTCGAGTGTCGTGGCATCGACGCGCGCGACGTCGCCCGCGAGGCGCTCGAGTGGCTTCAGGCCACGGTAGAGGAGCCAGGGCACGAGCAGCGCGATCAGGAGCAGCAGCCCGGCTGCCGAGGCCGCCGTTCCCACCAGCAGTTCGCGCAGCTCCGCGTCGAGACGCTCGGAGCGGGTGGCCACGACCAGTCGCAGTTCCGGAGTGTCGACTTTCGATTGCCGGTTGGCCCGGCGCGGCTCGAACTCGATACCGACGGCACGCGCCGGCCTGTCGTTCGCGAGCCGCAGGAAAAAATACTCCGGGTCTTTCAGTTCATCGGTACGCAGCGGCAGATCGGGTTCATCCTCGAGGCTCTCGGAGCGCGCGAGCGTGCGCCCCTGCGCGTCCCATAGCTGGTAGAAGTCGCGCGCCTCATCGTCGTCGAAGCCGCGCATGAACCGGTCGCTGAACGCGAGCCGTACCGCGCCATCGTCGTCGACCGTGACCAGCGTGCTGATCGCGTGGGCCTGCGCGGTGAGCGCATCGTCGAAGCTCTCGATGAATTCGCCGCGCACGACCACGTAGAGCGCGATCATGCCCCCCGCAAACACCGCAAGGAGCGCAAGCAGCAGGCTGACGGTCAAGCGGCGGCGGATCGACGCGCTCACGGCGCCTGGCCGAACACGTAGCCGAGGCCGCGCCGGGTCCGGATCAGGGGTCGCGCGTTGCCGCCGGCGAGCTTGCGCCGCAGGATGCAGATCGCCGAATCGACCGCGTTGCTGGTCGGGCTCGACGCGTCGTTGTACAGGTGCGCCTCGAGATCGGCGCGCGGCACGACTTCGCCCTGGCGACGCGCCAGGTACTCGACGAGATTGTATTCACGCGCCGTCAGCTCGATGGCCCGCCCGGCCCGTGAAACTGTGCGCCGGGCCGTATCGATCTGCACGTCCTCCACATTGAGCACGTTCTGCTTGGCGCCATAGGCACGCCGGCACAGCGCCGCGACCCGTGCCAGCAGTTCCTCGAGCGCGAACGGCTTGACCAGGTAGTCGTCGGCTCCGATGCGCAATCCCTCGACGCGATCGGCCACGGTGTCGCGCGCGGTGAGCAGCAGCACATGCGCATCATTGCCGGCCGCGCGCATGCGCTTGAGTACCGTGAGGCCGTCCACCTTTGGCAGCATGATGTCGAGGATGATGGCGTCGTAAGCGGCGGTCTCGATCCGCCACAGGCCTTCCTCGCCGTCGGCCGCCGTGTCGACGGCGTAGCCCGAGCGCTCGAGCGCGGTGGCGACACTGCGCGACAGTCGCGGGGAGTCTTCGACGTAGAGCACACGCATGGCGCAGTGATCCGGCTCAGTAGGCGATCTGCATGCGCGCGAACAGGCGGCCCGAGTCATCCGGCAGGTTCGGCGCGTCGCCGAACATGTAGTTGACCATCAGCTTGATGTCGCTGCCCTTGATCAGGTAGTTGAGTCCGGCGACCCAGTTCTCGGTGGCATCGCCCGCCACGTCGAGGTCGGGATCGAAGACCTCCCGCCGCAAGGTCGCCTCGAGGCGCTGCGGCAGCAGCATGTAGGTGGCGGTGAGGTGCCATCCCTGTGCGTCGAAATCCGCCGCGGGAACGGCATTGTCCGGCTTGAAGCTCTGGCGCAACAGTTCGCCCGAGAGCGTCGCGCGGCCGAGCGACCAGGCTGCGTCGATGCCCCAGCCGGATCGTTCGCCACGGAAGATCGCGTCGGGCACCGTGCCGCCGCTCAGGTTGAAGCCGAAGCCGGGCTTCGAGAGCAACGTGTCATCGGAACGCATGGCATTGATGCCGCCGGTCAGGCGGCCTGCGCGCGGCGAGTCGAACAGCGTGCCGTAGAGGCGCACCGCGCTCATGAAGCTGTCGTTGTCGTTGAGACTCGAGTTGTTACCGTTGCCATTGCCGAATGTCACGGTGTAACCGAGCCGCTTCTCGAGGAAACTGCCATACAGGCCGAGGCCCGGCTGGCGGCCATCCGCGATGCGGTCGCTGCCGAGGAAGCGTTCGATCGTCGGCGTGGTCAGGTCGCTCGCCAGCTGCTCGGCGCCGAAGGCGGGCTTCAGGTAACCGATGCGAAGGTTGGCCGCGGGGTACTTGTTCCAGTTGACATAGATCTCGTTGGCGGCCGCTCGCAGCCCGCTCGACGGCGAGAGCGAGTTCGCGCCGAAATCCGCCTCGACGCGGAAATCGAAGTGCTCCGCAAATGCGCCGGTGACCGAGATGCGTCCGCGACGAATGTAGAAGCGGTCATTGACCCCGACGAAGCGCGCATCGCCCGCGTCGCCCGCTTCGTACTGAGCCTGCACGAACCCGCCGAGCGTCAATCTGGCCACGTTGCCCGCGGCCAGTACCTGCGCCGGAGCGTCGTTGTTCGCGGGCGCAGTCGTGTTCGCCCGCGCGGCCACCATCACCTGTGCGGCAGGTTCGGCTGTGATGGCCGGCGTGGGCGCGACTGGCGTCGTGCCCGCGGCGACCAGGGCGCGCAGCTGGGTATTCTCCGCCTTGAGCTCGGCGTAGCCGGCCTCGAGCGCCGCAAGACGCTCCTCGAGGGTGGGGGCGGCGGCCTGGGCGGCAGAAACCACGACGGCTGCCGCGAGCAGCGTGGCGCAGTGGGTGGCGAAGCGAAGGCGAATCGGCATGAAACTGTCCTGCGGTGAAACCGGGGGACATTATGCCGCGTCGCGGGTTATCCGAAGATTATGCGGCGTCGCTCGCCCTGGCGGTGCGGCGCCGGTCGCTTTCCTTGAGCTGGCGCTTGCGCAGGCGGATCGATTGTGGCGTGACTTCCACCAGTTCGTCATCGTCGATGAACTCGACCGCCGCCTCGAGCGTCAGCTCGACCGGCGGCGTCAGCAGGATGGCGTCGTCCTTGCCGGATGCGCGCACGTTGGTGAGCTGCTTGGTCTTCGCGGGGTTCACGACCAGGTCGTTTTCACGGCTGTGGATGCCGATGATCATGCCCTCGTAGATTTTCTCGCCGGGGCTTACGAACATGCGGCCGCGCTCCTGCAGCTTCCACAGCGCATAGGCAACCGCGGTGCCTTGTTCGGCGGAAATCAGCACTCCGCTGCGGCGCGCGGGCACGTCTTCCTTCATCGGCGCGAAATCATCGAACACGTGGCTCATCAGGCCGGTGCCGCGGGTCAGGCGCAGGAATTCGCCCTGGAAGCCGATCAGGCCGCGCGCCGGGATGCGATAGTCGAGGCGCACGCGTCCGCGGCCATCGGAGGCCATGTCCTGAAGTTCGCCGCGGCGCTGCCCGAGTGCTTCCATGATGCCGCCCTGGTGCGCTTCGTCGACATCGACGGTGAGCATTTCGTACGGCTCGAGTCGCACGCCGTCGACTTCGCGCACGACGACGCGCGGCCGCGACACGGCGAGCTCGAAGCCCTCGCGCCGCATGTTCTCGATCAGGATGGTGAGGTGCAGTTCACCGCGGCCGGCGACCAGGAACACGTCGGTATCCTCGGTATCCGTGACCCGCAGCGCGACATTGGTCAGCAGTTCCTTGATGAGCCGGTCGCGGATCTGGCGGCTGGTGACGAACTTGCCTTCGGTACCGGCGAGTGGCGAGTTATTGACACGGAAGTTCATCGTCAGCGTCGGTTCATCGACGCGCAGGGCAGGCAGTGCCTCGGGCTGCTCGACGTCGGCCAGCGTGACGCCGATGCCGATGTCGTCGATGCCGTTGATGAGCACGATCTCGCCGGCTGCCGCCTGGTCCATGGGCACGCGCTCGAGACCGCGAAAGCCGAAGATCTGGTTGACGCGCGAGCGTACCGGCGGCTTGTCCCCGTCGAGCAGCATCACGTCGTCGCCGGCATGCAGGGTGCCACGCGTTATCCGGCCAATGCCGATGCGGCCGACGAAGCTCGAGTAATCCAGGGCCGAAATCTGCAGCTGCAGCGCAGCTGCAGGATCGCCGGCCGGTGGCGGCACATGCGCAAGGATCGTGTCGAACAGCGCTCGCATGTCGCTGCCCGGCGTAGCGGATTGCAGCGAGGCCCAGCCGTTCAGGGCCGAGGCGTAAACCACCGGGAAGTCGAGCTGCTCGTCGGTCGCGCCCAGCTTGTCGAACAGGTCGAAGGTCTGATTGACGACCCAGTCGGCGCGCGCAGCGGGCCGGTCGATCTTGTTGACGACGACGATCGGCTTCAGGCCGAGCGCCAGCGCCTTGCGGGTCACGAAGCGGGTCTGCGGCATCGGCCCCTCGACCGCATCGACCAGCAGCAGCACGCCGTCGACCATCGACAGCACGCGCTCGACTTCGCCGCCGAAGTCGGCATGCCCGGGGGTGTCGACGATGTTGATGTGGGTGCCGGCGTAATCGACCGCCGTGTTCTTGGCGAGAATGGTGATGCCGCGCTCGCGCTCGATGTCGTTCGAGTCCATGACCCGTTCCGCGATGTGTTGGTGCGCCGCAAACGTGCCGGCCTGGTGCAGCAGCTTGTCGACGAGCGTGGTCTTGCCATGGTCGACGTGGGCGATGATGGCGATGTTGCGAAGCGGGCGCATGCTGGAGTCCGGCGATCCGGTCGGGCGGAAAAAAAGGTCGCGGAGTCTACCATACCGGCGCCCGCCAGCCGGCGGCTTCAGTGCCAGAGATCGAAGAAACGCCCCGGGGCGTCGTATTCCGCGCTCGTTGCACGGCCGGGGTCCTGCCAGTTGCCGCTTTCCAGCGTCAGCGTGCAGCACGCCCCCGTGGCGAAGCTGGCGAGGCCCGCGTCGGGCGCGAGCGCCAGGGCGAGATCGCTGAGCCCGGGATTGTGACCCACCACGAGCAAGTGTGTGATACGCGGCCCGCTGCTGGCGGCGATCGCTTCGAGCAGGGCATCCGGCGTCGCCAGATAGAGAGTATCGATACGCTTCACGAGCCGGGGCGCGACGCCCAGCTCCTTCGCGAACACCTCGGCGGTCTGCACCGTGCGCACCGCAGGGCTCGTCAGCAACAGGCCCGGGGACGGCAGATCCTTCACGCGCAGGCGTCGCGCCATGTCCGTCGCTTCGGCGAGTCCCCGTCGGGTCAAGGGTCGGTCGAAGTCTGCCAGCATCGTGGCCTGCCACTCCGCCTGGCCGTGCCGGACGAGGGTCAGCCGTTTCATGCATCGACCCGGCGTGGAGTCATGGCGCGATTCTAGAACATGCCGGTCTGCAGCCGGGCGGCCTCGGACATCATTGTCTGGTTCCAGGGTGGATCGAACACCAGTTCGACATTCGCGCTGCGGATCGTCGGGATGATCTCGACTTTTTCCTTGACGTCCTGCACCAGCACTTCGCCCATGCCGCAACCGGGGGCGGTCAGCGTCATCGAGACGCCCACATCGTGGGTGCCATCGCCATTCGCCTTGACGTCGCAATCGTAGATCAGGCCGAGATCGACGATGTTGATGGGAATCTCCGGGTCGTAGCAGGTCGCCATCTGCTCCCAGATCAGCTTCTTCAGGTCATCGAGCGTCGCGTCGGGCGGCAACTCGGGCGGCTTGACGACTTCATGCCCGATCGCGTCGGCCTGGTCCCCGGGCAGGCGGAACAGGTTGCCGTCGATATACAGGGTGAAGCTGCCGCCGAGTGCTTGCGTGATGTAGCCCGCCTGGCCGGGCTTCAGGTTCACTTCGATGCCGGCCGGCACCATGATCGCCTTGACCGCGCGCTGCACGACGAACGGTTCATTCTGGTGCGTGCGCATCGCTCACTCCGTCGTCACGGCCGTGCGCTCGTGCGCGAGGGCCGCATTGAGCGTGTGCCAGCACAGGCTCGCGCATTTCACGCGCGCCGGAAACTCGCGCACGCCGGACAGGGCCGCGAGCTTGCCGAGGGGCATCGCTGCGCCGGCATCGGCCTCTTCGCCCGTGAGCGTGGCGTGCACGGCGTCGAACAGTCGGGCGATCTCGCCACGGCCCTTGCCGGTGACGGCCTCGGTCATCAGCGAGGCGGAGGCCACCGAGATTGCGCAGCCCTGGCCGTCGAAGCGCACCTCGCGGATGCGCTCGCCATCGAGGTTCACGTACACGGTCAGCCGATCTCCGCACAGCGGATTGTGGCCGTCGGCGCTGGTATCGGCGGGCGCGAGCGCGCCGAAATTGCGCGGCTGCCGGTTGTGATCGAGGATCACGTCGCGGTAGAGCTCCTTCAGGTCCATCAGGCAAATACCTCACGCGCGGCATGCAGCGCCGCGATAAGTCGATCGACGTCGCCGTCGACGTTGTAGCAGGCGAACGACGCGCGCGCGGTGGCGGCGACCTTGAAGAAATCCATGACCGGCATCGCGCAGTGGTGGCCGGTACGGATCGCCACGCCCTCGTGGTCGAGGATCGTGCCGAGGTCGTGCGGATGGATGCCCTCGATCGTGAACGAAAGCACCGCTGCCTTGTCGCTCGCGGTGCCGATGATACGCAAGCCCGGTATTTCGAGCGCCGCCGCCGTGGCCTTCGCCAGCAGGCGCTGTTCATGCGCATGCACGGCCTGCGGGCCGAGGCCCTCGAGGTAGTCGATTGCAGCCGCGAGACCCACCGCGCCGGACATGTTGGGTGTGCCCGCCTCGAACTTCCAGGGCAGGTCGTTCCAGGTGCTGCCCTCGAACGTCACCGACAGGATCATGTCGCCGCCGCCCTGCCACGGCGGCATTTCGCGCAGCAGCGCTTCGCGCCCGTACAGCATGCCGATGCCGGTCGGGCCGTAGAGCTTGTGGCCCGAGAACGCATAGAAGTCGCAATCGAGCGCCTGCACGTCGGCGCCGCCGTGCGCCACCGCCTGTGCGCCGTCAAGCAGCACCGGTATGCCGCGTGCGTGCGCTGCCGCGACGATCTGCTTCACCGGCAACACGGTGCCGAGGGCGTTCGAGACGTGCGCGGTGGCGACGAGCTTCGTGCGAGGGGAAAGCAGCGCCTGGAATTCGTCGAACCGCAACTCGCCGCGCTCATCGATCGGCGCGACGCGCAGCGTGGCGCCGGTGGCCGCACACACCATCTGCCACGGCACGATGTTGGCGTGATGCTCGAGCCACGTGACCAGGATTTCATCGCCCGGCGCGAGGTGCGGCCGCGCATAGGACTGCGCGACCAGATTGATGGCCTCGGTCGTGCCGCGCGTGAAGATGATTTCCTTCGTCGAGCGTGCGTTCAGGAAGCGGCGCACGCGCTCGCGCGCGCCTTCGAAGGCCTCGGTCGCGGCCTGGCTCAGCGTGTGCACGCCGCGGTGCACGTTCGCATGCAGGTGCGTCTCGTAGTGATCGACCGCCGCGATGACCGCCCGCGGACGCTGCGCCGACGCCGCGCTGTCGAGATACACGAGCGGTCGGCCGTTGACCTCACGGGCGAGGATCGGGAAGTCGGCGCGCGCGCGTGCCGCGTCGAACCTGCCGGTGGCGAGGGCGGCGGCAGTGGCGGTGGCGGCAGCGGTGGCCATTACACGAGTTCCTGGGCTACGGCGGCGTCCTCGCCGGTGAAGCGCTGCGCGAAGGCGCGCTCGACCTGCGCGCGCAGGTCCGCGATCGGAATGCGCGCGACGAGTTCGGTGAGGAACGCCCACTTCAGGAGGCTTTTCGCCGTGCGACGCTCGATGCCGCGCGACAGCAGGTAGAACAGCATCTGCTCGTCGATCTTGCCAGCGGTCGCGCCGTGGCTCGCCTTCACGTCGTCGGTGTAGATCTCGATGTGCGGCCTCTCGTCGACAACAGTGCCGGGACCCGCCAGCAGGCTGCGCAGCGACTGGCTCGAAGCGGAACCCGCGGCATTGGCCCGCATGATGACGTGGCCGTTGAAGGCGACGCGCGAGCGTCCGGCGGCGATGCCGCGATAGTCCTGCGCCGTCACGGTGGCCGGAGCCGCATGTTCGATCACGACGGCGGCGTCGTTCACCTGCGTGCCGTCGATCGCGACTGAACGGCCGTAGGCAATGCGCGCGCCGCGGCCCGCGAGCCGCACATGCAGCGTGGAGCGCGCCGCGAGTGCACCGAGCGCGATCGTGTCGAGCACATACTCCGCACTGTCCGCCACCTCGGCGCGCAGGGTTTCGATATGGGTGGCGAGCGCCCCGGCCTGCTGCACGCGCACATGACGCAGTCGTGCCGCCGCGCCGACCTCGATCGCGAGCGCAGCGTTGGCGAAAGTTGCGACATCATGGGCACCAATATGGCGCTCGACGAGGCGCAGCCGCGCATTCGGCGCGAGCTGCACGAGCAGGGCAGGGTAGGAGGCGGTCTCGCTGCCGGCCGCCGTCGCCACGAATACCACTTCGATGTCGCGGGCGGCGCCGGTGCGGGCCGTAACCCGGATGGCCTGCGGTGCAAAAGCGCTGGCGAGGGCGCCAAAGCGCGCATCGCCGCCCGCGCTGGCGTAGCCGGCATCGATGCCGGCCTGCAACGCGACCTCGACATCGTTCACCTCGCCGCTCGCCGCGGACAGCGCCACGGCAAACAGGCCATCGACGATGACGTAGCGATCGAAGCCCGGGAGCGGTGCCGGCAGCAGTTCCGCGGCGCGCACCAGCGCGGCGGCTTCGAGCGTGAGACGCGGTGTGAAACGCAATTGCTCGAGCGGGCGCAGGTTGGCGTAGCGCCAGTTCTCCTCGCGGCCGCCCGGCAGGCCTTGCGCGGTCAGCGTGGCGAGCGCGGCGCGACGGGCCGCGTGTGGCATGGCGCCGGCCGGCAGCGCGTCGAGCACGGCCGCATGGTCCGCCGTGAGTTGCTCGATTGCGCTCATGCGGCGTCGACCTCTGTCAACCAGTCGTAGCCGCGCCGCTCGAGCTCGAGGGCGAGGGCGGCATCGCCGCTCCTGACGATGCGGCCACGCGAGAGCACGTGCACGCGGTCGGGACGCACATGGTCCAGCAGCCGCTGGTAATGAGTGACGAGCACGATAGAGCGCTCGGGGCCGCGCAGCGATTCGATGCCGCGCGCGACCACCTTCATGGCATCGATGTCAAGACCGGAATCGGTTTCGTCGAGCACGGCGAGGCGCGGCTCGAGCACCAGCATCTGCAGGATCTCGTTGCGCTTCTTCTCGCCGCCGGAGAAGCCCTCGTTGACCCCGCGCGACAGGAAACCCTCGTCCATCTGCATGAATTTCATCTTGTCGCGCACGAGTTCGAGGAACTCGAAGGCATCGACCTCGGGCAGGCCCGCCGCCTTGCGGCGCGCATTGAGCGCAGCCTTCAGCAGATAGACGTTGTTGACGCCGGGAATCTCCACCGGGTACTGGAAGCCGAGGAATACGCCGGCGCGCGCGCGTTCCTCCGCTGCCATGGCGAGCAGGTCCTGGCCATCGTATTGCACGCTGCCGCGGCTTGCCTCATAACCGGGCCGCCCCGCCAGCGCATAGGCGAGCGTGCTCTTGCCCGAGCCATTCGGCCCCATGATCGCGTGCACCTCGCCCGTGGGTACTTCGAGCGAGAGCCCGTCGAGCACCTTGCGATCGCCCACCGTGACGTGCAGATCGTTGATCTTCAGCATGTTCAGCCCACCGCCCCTTCGAGTGTCACCGCGAGCAGGTTCTGCGCCTCGACCGCGAATTCCATCGGCAACTCCTTGAAGACGCTCTTGCAGAAGCCGCTGACGATCATGTTGACCGCGTCTTCCTGCGTGATGCCGCGCTGCAGGCAATAGAAGAGCTGGTCTTCGCTGATCTTCGAGGTGCTCGCCTCGTGTTCGACCGTCGCAGTCGCGTTCTTCACTTCGACATACGGGAAGGTATGCGCGCCGCAGTCGCCGCCCATCAGCAGCGAGTCGCACTGGGTGAAATTGCGCGCGCCGTGCGCGCTCGGCAGGATCTTCACGAGTCCGCGGTAGGTGTTCTGGCCGTGGCCGGCCGAGATGCCCTTCGACACGATCGTACTGCGCGTGCCGGCGCCGATGTGGATCATCTTGGTGCCGGTGTCCGCCTGCTGGAAATTGTTCGCGGTGGCGACCGAGTAGAACTCGCCTATAGAACCCTCGCCGCGCAACACGCAGCTCGGGTACTTCCAGGTGATCGCCGAACCGGTCTCGACCTGGGTCCAGGAAATGTGCGAATTGCGCCCGCGGCACTCGCCGCGCTTGGTGACGAAATTGTAGATGCCGCCGACGCCGTGCTCGTCGCCCGGATACCAGTTCTGCACGGTGGAGTACTTGATCTTCGCATCGTCGTGCGCGATCAGTTCGACCACCGCGGCGTGCAGCTGGTTCTCGTCGCGCATTGGTGCAGTGCAACCTTCAAGATATGAAACGTGCGAGCCCGTGTCGGCGATGATCAGGGTGCGCTCGAACTGGCCGGTCTTCGCCGCATTGATGCGGAAATAGGTGGAAAGCTCCATCGGGCAGCGCACGCCCTTTGGTACGTAGACGAACGAGCCGTCGGAAAACACCGCCGAATTGAGCGTGGCAAAGAAGTTGTCGGTATACGGCACGACCGTGCCGAGGTATTTCTCGATGAGTTCCGGGTGGTCGCGCACGGCGTCCGAGAACGAGCAGAAGATCACGCCGGCCTTCGACAGTTTTTCCTTGAAGGTGGTCGCGACCGATACGCTGTCGAACACCGCGTCGACCGCCACGCCGGCGAGGCGCGCGCGCTCATGCAGCGGCACGCCGAGCTTCTCGTAGGTTTCCAGCAGCTTCGGATCGACCTCATCGAGGCTCTTAGGCGCGTTCGCATCGACACGCGGAGCGGAATAATAAGAGATGTCCTGGTAGTCGATCGGGTTGAAGCGCAGGTGCGCCCAGCGCGGCTCGCGCATCTTGAGCCAGTGGCGGAAGGCCTTGAGCCGCCACGCGAGCAGGAACCCGGGTTCGCCCTTCTTGCGCGAGACCAGGCGCACGACGTCCTCGTCGAGGCCGGGCGGCACCGTGTCGGAGTCGATATCGGTGACGAAACCGTGGCGGTAACTGCGCCCGACCATTGCCTCGAGTTCGTTGGCGTCGGTCATGGCACGCTCCGTGCGCGCGTGCCGACGAATTTCACTTCGTGCTCCAGAGCCGACAGCTGCGAGGGAGATGCATCGAGACCGGCAAGTTGCGCGAGGCTGACATCCTGCAGCGAGCGGCGGATCGCGTCATTGACGCTCTGCCAGGCGCGCGAGACGCGACAGTGACCTTCGATGTCGCACTGGCCGTGCCCGGTGGAACACTCGGTCAGGGCGAACGGACCTTCGAGGGCATCGAGGATCGCGGCGGCCGAAATCTGCCCGGCGCCCCTGGCCAGCTGGTAGCCGCCGTGCAGGCCGCGGGTCGAGGACACGAGCCCGGCGCGATGCAGCTGTTTCATCAGCTTGCTGACGGTGGGCGCCGCGATGCCCGTGCGCGCGGCGAGCGCCGCAGCCGTCATTTGCGGCGCGGAAGAACGGGCGAGCGCCGCGAGCGCGACGGTCGCGTAATCGGTCATCCGGCTGATGCGCAACATAGGGGACTATTTTAGTCCTCTTTAAGGGGCACTGCAAAAGGCCATTGGGCTATAATCGGCGGCTACTTCTGGCAGCTTGACGAATAGGGAGCCAAGGCGATGGACAAGGCGGATCTCGAGCGCGTGGCGCGTGCAATGGTGGCGAAGGACAAGGGCATTCTCGCGGCCGACGAGAGCACCGGAACCATCAAGAAGCGCTTCGATGCGATCAAGCTCGAGTCCACCGAGGAGCAGCGTCGCACCTACCGCGAAATGCTGTTCACGACGCCTGGCATCGGCCAGTGGATCAGCGGCGTGATCCTCTACGATGAAACCCTGCGCCAGAACACGCGCGACGGCACGCCGTTCGCGAAGTACCTCGATGCGGCAGGCGTGCTGCCGGGCATCAAGGTGGATATGGGTGCCAAAGCGCTCGCCGGCTTTCCCGGCGACACCATCACCGAAGGCCTCGACGGCCTGCGCGAGCGGCTCGCCGGCTATTACCAGCTCGGTGCGCGCTTCGCCAAATGGCGCGCGGTCATCGACATCGCCGAGGACGTGCCGTCCCGTTTCAGCATCGAGGCGAATGCCCACGCGCTTGCCCGTTACGCCGCGCTGTGCCAGGAACAACAGATCGTGCCGATTGTCGAACCGGAAGTCCTGATGGACGGCGGACATTCGATCGAGCGTTGCGAGGAAGTCACCAGTGCCGTGCTCGATGCAGTGTTCAGCCAGTTGCACCACCACCGCATCCACCTGGAAGGCATGGTCCTGAAGCCCAACATGGTGATATCGGGCAAGAAGGCGCCGAATCGTGCGAGCCCGGAACAGGTCGCCGAGGCGACCGTGCGCACGCTCAGGCGCCATGTGCCCCCGGCGGTGCCCGGTATCGCCTTTCTCTCCGGCGGCCAGTCATCGTCCGAGGCGACGCTGCACCTGTCGCTGATGAACAAGCTCGCGCCGCTGCCGTGGAATCTCACCTTCAGCTATGGCCGCGCCCTGCAGGAAACCGCGATCAAGGCCTGGGGCGGCAAGCCGGCCAGTTTCGCCGCGGGCCAGAAGGAGTTCGCCAAGCGCGCGCGCCTCAACAGCCTCGCCACCACCGGCCGTTATGCCGCTGCGCAGGAGGCCGAAGCCGCTTGAGCGGCGACGGCAGCCTGACCGCGTGACTGAAGCACAACGGCCGATCGCCCCGTCGGCGCAGGCCGGCGACGCCGTGGTCGAGGTGGCGGGGCTGCGCTACGCCGTCGGTCGCCGCGAGATTTTCACCGACCTCGACTTCGTCGCGCGGCGTGGCCGGGTCACGGCGGTGATGGGGCCGAGCGGCACGGGCAAGACCACGTTGCTGCGCCTGATCACCGGCCAGGTCGCACCGAGTGCCGGCGAGGTACGCATGTGGGGCGCGAATGTTGCGACCCTGGGCCAGCGTGACCTGTTCGCGCTGCGCCGGCGCATCGGCATGCTGTTCCAGAACGGTGCGCTGCTCACCGACCTCGACGTGTTCGAAAACATCGCCTTCCCGGTGCGCGAGCACACCAATCTCACCGAACCGCTGCTGCGCGAACTCGTGCTGACGAAGCTGCACGCCGTGGGCCTGCGGGGCGCTGCGCGCATGATGCCGGCCGAGCTGTCGGGCGGCATGGCCCGCCGCGTAGCGCTCGCGCGCGCGGTGGTCATGGATCCGGAGCTGCTGATCTACGACGAGCCCTTCGTCGGCCTCGACCCGATCTCGATGGGCGTGATCGTACGCCTCATCAGGCAGATGAACCGGGTGCTCGGCATCACCAGCATCGTCGTATCGCACGACGTGCACGAACTGGGTGCGATCGCCGACGAGAGTTACCTGCTGTCGGAGGGGCGCTGCGTCGCATCGGGCAGCCCGGACGAGCTGCGTGCCAGCGATTCGGAGATCGTGCGGCAGTTTCTCGATGGTGTGGCCGACGGGCCGGTGCCGTTCCACTATCCGGCGCCGGATTATCGCGAGCAGCTGTTCGGCGTGGACGACCCGCGAGGTCGGGGCTGATGAGCGGCGCATCCACCCGCGACGGGCTGTTGGTCGGCATGCTGCGCCGCATTGGCGCCGTTGCCGTGTTCTTCGGCGCGCTGCTGGCGCAGTGCGCGCCGGCGCTGCTGCGCCCGCGCCTGATCGTGCACCAGGTCTACAACGCGGGAGCCCGGTCACTGATCATCATCATGCTGTGCGGCGTGTTCGTCGGCATGGTGCTCGGCCTGCAGGGCTTCGATCTGCTGCAGCGCTTCGGTTCCGAGGACGCGCTCGGCGTCGCCGCCGCGCTCGGCCTGCTGAAGGAGCTGGGCCCGGTGGTCACGGCGCTGCTGTTTGCCGGCCGTGCCGGCACCGCGCTCACTTCCGAGATCGGCTTGATGCGCGCCACCGATCAGCTGACGGCCATGCAGATGATGGCCGTGGATCCGATGCAGCGGATCATCGCGCCGCGCTTTCTCGGCGGCGTCATCGCGATGCCGCTGCTGGTGGCGATTTTCAACGTCGTGGGCCTGTTCGGCGCGCAGCTGGTCGGCGTGCAGCTGATGGGCGTCGATCCGGGCGCGTTCTGGTCGCAGATGCAGGGTGCCGTCGAGCTGAACGACGTTCAGGAAGGATTCATCAAGAGCCTGGTATTCGGTACGGCATGCAGCCTGGTTGCCGTGTACGAGGGCTACCATTCCGAACCGACCGCCGCGGGCGTCGGGCTCGCAACGACGCGCACCGTGGTCACGTCATCGGTGCTCACGCTGCTGCTCGATTACATCCTGACTGCAGCATTTCTCTGAAGGGTTCGATCGTATGCGTCCCAATCGTGCACTTGAAATCGGTACCGGGCTGTTCGTGCTGCTCGGCTTTGCGGCCCTGTTCTTCCTCACGACGCAGTTGCCGGGCAGCGGCATCAAGGTCGGGGGACCTGCGGGTTATGCCGTGAGCGCCCGCTTCGACAACGTCGGTGACCTGAAGCCGGGCTCGCCCGTTACGCTGGCTGGCGTGCGCATCGGTCGCGTTGCGGGCATTGCATTCGATCCAACCGACTTCAAGGCCGTGGTGACGCTCGAGATCGAGAATCAGTACAACCAGATTCCGGACGACAGCGACGCCAGCATCCAGACAGCGGGCCTGCTCGGCGGCAAGTACGTCGGCATTGGTCCGGGCGGCTCCGAAACCCATCTGCACGCTGGCAGCACCATCGAGTTCACGCAGTCGGCGATCGTGCTCGAAAGCCTCGTCAACAAGTTCTTCGCGAACTTCGCGAGCGGCCGCGAATCAAACAAGGCGCCGCAGGAAAGCGAGGCCGGGACACCATGACAAAGACATTGGCTCTGATCACGACGTTGTTTGCAGCGGTACTGCTCGCCGCACCGGCGCTGGCCGCCGATCCCGTCGATGCGAGCGGGCCCGGCGAGCTGATCCAGACGGCTGCGCAATCGATGCTGAAGGCGCTCGATGCGGATCGCGAGGCGTATCGCAAGGATCCGAAGAAGGTCGAGCAGCTGGTCGAGGAAGTATTGCTGCCGCACTTCGATTCGCAGTACGCGGCGCGCCTGGTGCTGGCGAAGCACTGGCGCACGGCGACGCCCGGGCAGCGCGATCGCTTCATCAAGGGCTTCCACAATTCGCTGCTGCGCAATTACGGCACGGCACTGGCCGATTTCACCGGGGATCGGCTCAAGGTGTTCCCGGCCCAGGTCGCGCCCGAAGGGGATCGGGCCACGGTGCGCACCGAAGTGAAGCGCAGCAACGGCGAGCGCGTGCCCGTGAACTACACCTTGCGCCGCGTCGAGGGCGTCTGGAAGGCATGGGACGTCACGATCGAGGGCATCAGTTACGTGAAGAGCTTCCGCGAGGATTTCGGCAGCGAGATCGACGCGAAGGGACTCGATGCCGTGATCGAGCGTCTCGAGCGCGGCGATGTCCCGGTGAAGAAAGCCGCATGATCGAACTGGTGGCGACCGCACCCGGGCGTCTCGCGCTGCGCGGCGGGCTCGACTTCGGCAGCGCTGTGATCGCGCACCAGGCGGGCCTCGCGTTCTTCTCGCGCAGTGACACGCGTGAATGGACCATAGACTGCAGTGGCCTCACGCACGCGAACAGCGCGGCACTGGCGGTGCTGCTCGACTGGCTGGGCGCGATGCATCGTGCGGGCGGCAGGCTGCGCTACGAGGGCCTGCCGGAGCGCGTACGGGCCATCGCCGAGATCAGCGAAGTCGACGAGCTGCTCGCGGCAGGCGTCTGAGGGCTGGGGGCTGAGGGAGGGCGCAGGGCTGAGGGCTCAGGGCCAAGAGCCGGACGCTGCGCGCAGCGGGCTGCACTGTCTACCTGAATGTAGTGGGCACGGTCGGAGCCATCGCATTCACCTGCGAGCATGCAACAGCGCCGGACGCATGCCTCGGACGGGAACCCTTTGCGACGCTGGCGAGGACTGCGGATGCCCGCAAACCAGCGCGCACAACGGGTCGTTGGAACCGCGGCGCCTCTGGCTCTCAGCCCTAAGCCCTGAGCCCTGAGCCCTGAGCCCTGCGCCCTCCCTCAGCCCTCAGCCGGGCGGCGGGTCCATTGCGGGAGGGGCGTCCTCAACCGGCTCGCCTTCGGGGACCTCGTTCGGGTCCTCCTCGTCCCAGTCGATGCCCTCATCCGCAGGTGTGTCGATCACGTTGCCGTCATGAACCGCATAGTTGCGCTGCTGGAAGTACGCGCTGCGGATGAATGCATACGGGTCGTGGATTTCATTGAGCGCCTCCGATGCAAGCAGCAGGCGCGCGCGCCGGTCAAGCAGGCGAAAGCCGTCGAGACCCCACTGCCAGCGCCAGTCGTCGACATAGTGGACCGGATCGGCAAACCGGTCGGTGATCCGCCCGGCGCCGTCCCGCACCGAGGTGGGGCCAAGGATCGGGATGATCACATAAGGTCCGTGCGGGAGACCCCACTTGCCGAGCGTTTGGCCGAAATCCTCGTCGTTGCGATCGAGGCCGGCCGCGGTGGCCGGATCGAGGATGCCGCCGATGCCGGCGATGGTGTTCAACAGGAAGCGTTCGAGGTCGTGCAAGCCCGCGAGCGGCTTGCCCTGCAGGAACTGGTTGATGATCGTCTTCGGGTAGGTCGCATTGCTCCAGAAGTTGCTGACGCCCGTCTGGACGATCTGCGGCGTGACCTTGCGATAAGCCGTTGCGACAGGCTTCGCGAACGCACGGTCGAGCTTGTCGTTGGCGGTAAAGATCGTGCGGTTTATTTTCACGAGCGGGTCGCGCGGATCGGGCTTGAGTGTCTGGGTCGTGCAGCCGGTCAACACGAGCGTGGCGATTGCCACGAGTCTCCAATGGGGCATTGGCGCATGATACAGGGCGCGGCGCCCCGCGCTAAGGGCTCAGCCCTTGCCCCGTTTGCGCCCGCGATCGATCGCTTCGCGCACTTCATCCATGCGCGCCTGGAAGCGGTGGCGTTGCACTGCCGTCAGGTCCGGGGCGGCCAGGGCGAGCTCGAGCTGCTGCACCGACAGCGGCAGGTTGCCGTTGGCGATGTGGTATTCGCTCATGTAGAAGTACGCGTCGCCCGTGTCGCCCGCGGCGCTGGCGGCAATGGCGGTGAGGCGGATCTGTTCGGGTGTCGGCGCAACGTTGTTGAACAGGTCGAGCAGGACCACATGCGCCTCGCGCGCGCGATCGACGCGCATCAGGGCCTCGGCGTAGCGGATCGTGAGCGGCACGTTGCGCGGCGACAGCCGCAGCGCTTCGGCAAAGGTCGCGAGCGCCGCGTCGGTGGCACCGGCCGCCATCTGCGCCTGGCCGAGCGCGCCTGCGATCATCGGATGGCCTTCGTGGCCCGACCTGAGTTCCGCGAGGATCGCCACGGAATCGCCCGCATGGCCGCGCGTCATATCGGCGAGCGCAGCGCCGTACTGCTCGCCGACGCCGTAGCGGCCCGCGGACTTTTCGCCTGCAAAGTAACGTTCGAGTTCCGCGTCATCCGTCGCGACTATGACGCGTGCCCGCTCGCGCACCACCTGGTAACTGATCTCGGGCTGCGGCCTGGGCCTGGGATAGCTCTCGGCGCGATCGCGCGACTCGGCGATGCGCGTCGAGGTGACCGGGTGGGTCAGGACGAACTCGGGGATGTCCTGGCGGGACAGCCCGGCACGCCGCTGCATCGTTTCGAAAAACGCCGGCATCGCATTGGGGTCGAACCCGGCAGAGGCGAGGAATGAAATGCCGATGCGGTCGGCCTCGTGCTCGTTCGAACGCGTGTAGTTGACCTGCTGCTGCGCGGCCGAGCCTTGCGCCACCGCGATCGCCGCCTGCGCAGCGTCGCCGCCCCCCATCGCGCCGAGCAGGATGCCCGCGATCACCATCGCGGTGGTGGCCAGGCTCTGGCGCCCTGCTGCGCGGATGCTGCGCGCGATATGCCGCTGCGTCACGTGCGCGATTTCGTGCGCGAGCACGCTCGCGAGCTCCGATTCGCTCCTGGTCGCGAGGATCAGGCCCTGGTTGACGCCGATGAATCCTCCCGGCAGCGCAATGGCGTTGATACCTGTATCGCGCACGACGAAGAACGTGAAACGCTGGCCCTCGTCGGTGGCCTGTGCCGCGATGCGCGTGCCGAGCGCCTGGATGTACTCCGATATTTCAGGATCCTCGAGGATCTGGCCCTGCTCGCGCAGCTGGCGCAACACCGTGAGTCCGATCCGGTACTCGTCGCCCTGGGTGAGGATCGCGTCGACAGGATTGCCCATGTCGGGCAGCTCGGTGCCGGTCTGGGCGCCG
This sequence comes from uncultured Pseudomonadota bacterium, assembly GCA_902826575.1. Lineage (GTDB taxonomy): Bacteria > Pseudomonadota > Gammaproteobacteria > Steroidobacterales > Steroidobacteraceae > CADEFQ01. Next base: position 98,040 of record CADEFJ010000001.1, read on the forward strand.
GCGGTCGTCGCCAGCGCGCAGCACATCATCAGGGCAAGAACCTGCTTCATCTGCTTTTCGACTGCGGTTGCCCGCGAAGGTTCAGGCGCGCGCTCAGAGGATCTCCGAGGCGTGATCGGCGAGCCGCGAGCGCTCGCCGCGCACCAGTGTGATGTGGCCCGAGTGCTGCCAGCCGCGGAACCGGTTCACCACGAAGGTGAGTCCCGAAGTCGTTTCGGTGAGGTAGGGCGTGTCGATCTGCGCGATGTTGCCGAGGCATACGAGCTTGGTGCCCGGGCCGGCGCGCGTGACCAGCGCCTTCATCTGCTTGGGTGTCAGGTTCTGTGCTTCGTCGAGGATGATGAAGCGATTGAGGAAAGTGCGACCGCGCATGAAGTTGAGCGAGCGGATCTTGATGCGGTTGCGCAGCAGGTCGTTGGTCGCCGCGCGCCCCCAGTTGCCACCTTCCTGGCTCTGGGTCAGCACCTCGAGGTTGTCCATCAGCGCACCCATCCACGGCTCCATCTTCTCCTCTTCGGTGCCGGGCAGGAAACCGATGTCTTCGCCGAGGGGGATCGTGACGCGCGTCATGATGATCTCGACGAAGCGGTTGCTCTCGAGTGTCTGCATCAGGCCCGCCGCGAGCGTCAGCAGTGTCTTGCCTGTGCCCGCCGGGCCGAGGATCGACACGAAGTCGATCCCCGGGTCCATCAGCAGGTTCAGCGCAAAATTCTGCTCGCGGTTGCGCGCCGTGATGCCCCAGACGCTGTGGCGCTCATTGCGAAAGTCGCGCGTCAGCTCGACGGTCGCGGTGTCACCGTCGATCTTGCGCACGATCGCCTCGATGCCCCTGTCCGCTTCCTGGTAGACGAACTCGTTGGGCTGCCACTCGTGTATCGCGGGGCCCGTGAGCGTGTACCAGGTGCGATCCGCCTCCTTCCACGAGCGCATGTCACGGCCGTGCTGCTCCCAGAAATCGGCCGGCAGCGGCGCGTGGCCGGTGTACAGGACGTCGGCGTCCTCGATGGTCTTGTCGCTGTAGTAGTCCTCCGCGTGCACGCCGACCACGGCGGCCTTGATGCGCAGGTTGATGTCCTTCGATACGAGGGTGACGCGCGCATCGGTGTGCAGCGCCTGCAGCGCCAGTACCTGCGCGAGGATCGCGTTGTCGCTGCCGTGGCCGGGCAGGTACTCAGGCAATGCCGAGGACAGCTGGCGCGTCTGGAAATAAAGGCGCCCGGACGAAGCCTTCTTGCCGTGGTTGCCGGAGTAGCCCGAAGGCAGCGGCAGGCCGGCGTCGATCTGCTCCTTCTTCGCATCGCGCATCAGCTCGTCGAGGAAGCGACTCACCTGGCGCACGTTGCGCGAGGCCTCCGAGAGGCCCTTCTTGTTGGCGTCGAGTTCCTCGAGCACGATCATCGGCAGGTAGATGTCGTGTTCCTCGAAGCGGAATATCGAGGTCGGATCGTGCATCAGCACATTCGTGTCGAGCACGAAAATGCGTCGTTCGCGGGGAGTGGGGCGGTTTTTCAAGTTTTCGGGATGGGTGTCACTGCTGCGTCCGGCGCCTGCGCCGTCAGAGATGCTTCGCCTCTTCAAGTACTGCCTCCGCGTGGCCCTTGACTTTCACCTTGCGCCATTCGCGCGCGAGCTTGCCTGTCGCGTCAATCAGGAAGGTGCTGCGCTCGATGCCCAATACCTTCCTGCCATACATGTTCTTCTCCCTGATGACATCGAACAGCCGGCAGGCCTTCTCGTCGGCATCGGAGAGCAGTTCGAACGGGAAGCGTTCCTTCGCCCGAAACTTTGCATGCGAGGCGCAGCTGTCGCGGGAAATCCCGAACACGGCGGTCTTCGCGCGCCGGAACGCGGCGTGCAGGTCGCGGAAATCCTGCCCCTCGAGCGTGCACCCTGTGGTCATGTCCTTCGGGTAGAAGTACAGCACGACTTTCTGCCCGGCATGGTCCGACAGGCGCCACTCGCTGCCGTCGCTTTGCGGCAACCGCAGTGCCGGGACCCTGGCGCCCGGCTTCACGATTTGACCGGCTCCATGATCGCGTCGAGGTTGAGGGAATCGCAGAAGTCCATGAATTCCTCGCGCAGGTGCGCAAGGTGTATGCGGGTGGGCACGTTGACGATCATCTGCACCGAAAACATGGTGGCGCCGGTATGCGCAGCCGAGTAGACACGCGTCGCAAGCTCGGCGATGTCGATCGAACGGCTCGAGAAGAAGCCCGCCAGGCTCGCCACGATTCCGGTCTGGTCGACGCATACCACGTCGACCGAGTAGGGCACCATGTCGGTACGCGCGCCACGCGGCTCGGTGCGTTTGACATTGATCGTGAGGCCCGCGGTTTCGCCGAGCTTCTTCAGTTCGGTTTCGAGTTTGGCGAGCGAATGCCAGTTGCCGGAGATCAGCAGCAGCATCGCGAACTCGGCCCCGAGGTTCGCCATGCGGCTTTCGCTGATGCTGCCACCGCACTCGGTGATCACGCGCGCGAGCTCGTGGACGATGCCGGTACGATCGGTGCCGACTGCCGAGACGGCGAGATGTTGCTTCACGGGCAGAGTGTACCGGGCGGCGGGCGCAATGCGAAACGGTCTTGACGGCCGCTTGCCTCGCCCGCGGCTGGCCCTTACCATCGCCCGAATCCCTTCCACGCCCGCAGTTTCTGGACCCCGATGTTTTCAGGCAGTCTCGTTGCCGCGATCACGCCGATGCGGCACGACGACACGATCGATTTCGAGGCGTGGTCCCGGCTGATCGATTTCCACGCCGCCCACGGCACGAGCGGTGTCGTCGTCGGAGGCACGACCGGGGAATCGGCCGCGCTGACCGACGCAGAGCTCGATGAGCTGACCGCACGGGCGTGCGAGCGTGCGGCGGGACGCCTGCAGGTCATCGCCGGCGCAGGCACCAGCAGCACCGCGGCCAGTGTCGCGCGCGCGGCACGCCTTTCGCGGCTCGCCGTCGATGCCCTGCTCGTCGTGACACCAGCTTATGTCCGGCCCACCCAGCAAGGACTCTTCCGTCACTTCGAGGCGGTCGCGCAGGCGAGTGCGGTGCCGGTGATCCTGTACAACGTGCCTTCGCGTACCGCGGTCGACCTGCTGCCGCAGACCGTGGCGCGCCTTGCCGTGCTGCCACGCATTGCTGCAATCAAGGAAGCGGTCGCCTCGATGGAGCGCATCGAGCAACTGGTCGCGCTCGCCCCGCCGGGATTTACTGTGCTGAGCGGCGACGATGCCACGGCGTGCGAAGCCATCGCGCACGGTGCGCGGGGGGTCATTTCGGTCACCGCCAACGTCGCCCCGCGGCAGGTTGCCGCCACGATCGCAGCAGCGCTCGCGGGCGACACACGACGTGCCGCGGAACTCGATGCGCATCTTGCGGGTCTTCATGAGGCACTGTTCGTCGAGCCGAACCCGATTCCGGCCAAGTGGATCGCATCCCGGCTGCTCGGACTGGTACCGCCCGGCATCCGCCTGCCGCTGACTCCGCTCGAGCCGCGGCACGAAGACACCCTGCGCCGTGCGATGATGGCGGCGGACCTGGCACCCGAATGAAGGAATCTGCATGAGAAACGCAATCACTGCACTGCTGCTCGGCGCCATGCTCGTCGGTTGCAGCACTTTCGGGGGCGGCGGGGGCTGCGACAAGCCGCGCGAGTACACCAATTCCGAAAGCATCCCCCCGCTGCAAGTCCCGGCCGGCATGGACCTGCCGAATACGCGCGGGGCGATGCGGGTGCCCGAACTCGACACGCCGGAGCGCGTGCGCGGCCCCGGTGAACCTTGCCTCGACCAGCCGCCGCTCTACGCACCGCCGGCGGCTACCCCGCCACCGGCCTGACAAGCCTGATATCATGCCAGGATCCTGCGTCATTCACTGATTCCGGAGAGGTGGCCGAGCGGTTGAAGGCACTTCGTTGGAAGCGAAGCAACATCCAAAAGGTGTTCGAGGGTTCGAATCCCTCCCTCTCCGCCAACACCGGCACTGCCAGTCAGAGGTCAGCCCATGGCGGCTCGCATTGGTTCCTCCGCGACGACCAGCCGCAAACCCCGCCAGGCCCGGAAGGGAGCAACGGTAGCGGCAATGTCGGGCGCCGGAGATCGGGCTGGTGCGGGTCGCCTCCATTCCTGAGCCCATGAGCTATACCGCACTCGCACGCAAATGGAGGCCGAAGCGCTTCACCGAAATGGTGGGGCAGCAGCACGTCCTGCAGGCCCTGACCAACGCCCTGGCCGAGGGCCGCGTACACCATGCCTTCCTGTTCACCGGCACGCGGGGCGTCGGCAAGACGACCGTCGCGCGCATCCTCGCCAAGTGCCTGAACTGCGAGAGCGGCGTCACGGCCGAGCCTTGCGGCGTCTGTACGGCGTGCCGCGCGATCGACGAAGGCCGTTTCATGGACCTCATAGAAGTGGATGCGGCGTCGCGCGCCAAAGTGGATGAAACGCGCGAACTGCTCGAGAACGTGCAGTACGCGCCATCGGGCGGGCGCTACAAGGTCTATCTCATCGACGAAGTGCACATGCTGTCGCAGCATTCGTTCAATGCGCTGCTGAAGACGCTCGAGGAGCCGCCGCCGCACGTCAAATTCCTGCTCGCGACCACCGATCCGCACAAGCTGCCGGTCACGGTGCTGTCGCGTTGCCTGCAGTTCAGCCTGAAGCGGCTGCCGGTGACCCAGATCGCGGCACGTATGGCCGAAATCCTCGGCGCCGAAGCTGTCGCCTTCGAGGCCCCGGCGCTGACCCTGCTTGCGCATGCCGCGGACGGCAGCATGCGTGATGGCCTGTCATTGCTCGATCAATTGATCGCATTCGGCGGCGGTTCGGTGAGCGTGGCGGCGGCACGCGAGATGCTTGGCAGCATCGACCGCGAGCGCGTCAGCGTCATTGCCGAGGCACTCGCCGCCGGCGACGCGGGGCGCGTGATCGCCGCGGCGCGCGCGCTCGAGGAATGGGCGCCGGACTACGGCGCGGTGCTCGATTCGCTGGCCGGCCTGTTGGTGCAGGTGGCGCTGCGCCAGGCTGTGCCCGATTACGATCTGTCCGAACTGCCCGACGCAGCACTGATCGAGCGGCTCGCCGCCGCCGTGGCCGCGGATGACGTGCAGCTCTACTATCAAATGGCGATCATCGGTCGCCGCGACTTGCCGCTCGCGCCCGATCCACGCACCGGCTTCGACATGGTGTTGCTGCGCATGCTGGCGTTTCGCCTGCCGACGGGCGGCGCGCTCGCCAGGCCCGCAGCACAGGTGGCCCAGGGGGCGCGCGCCGCCGCTGTGAGCCCGCCACGCGGCGCTGCTGTGCCGACGCGCGATGCAGCGCCCGCTCGCGACAGCATGTTGAGCGCCGCGGGCTGGCCGCAGCTGGTGGCAAGCCTCGACCTGTCGGGACTCACGCGCCAGTTCGCTGCGCACTGCGCCTTCCTCGGCCGGCAAGGCAACCTGGTGCGGCTCGGCCTCGATGCGCGCCATGCCACGATGCGCACGCCGACGCAGGAGGATCGACTCGCCAAGGCGCTGTCGCGCCAGCTCGGTGAGACCGTGCGGCTCGAAATCGAAGTCGTCGATGGTGCGTTGCCAACGCCCGCTGCGCATCGCGAGCGCGAGTCGGCCGCGGACCTCGAGGCGGCGCGCGCCACGCTCGCGGGCGATCCCGCGGTGCGCGCGCTGCAGGAGAAATTTGGCGCCACACTGCATCCAGAAACGGTGCGGCCCACTGGCAAGTGAGAGGACAAGGCATGGCCCAGAATTTCGGCAACATGATGAAACAGGCGCAGGCCCTGCAGGCCAATATGCAGAAGGCGCAGGCGGAGATCGCCAACCTCGAAGTCATCGGGGAATCCGGCGGCGGCATGGTGAAGGTCACGATGAATGGCAAGCACGACGTGAAGCGCGTGCAGATCGAGCCGGCCGTGATCGGCGAGGACCGCGAGATGCTGGAAGACCTCATTGCCGCCGCATTCAACGACGCGGTAAAGAAGGTCGAGCAGCGCTCCGCCGAGAAAATGTCCGGACTGATGTCGGGCCTGCAGTTGCCGCCCGGCATGAAGCTGCCGTTCTGAACCCCCGCAACGGTCCATGAAACACTCCCCGGCACTCGCCGGCCTGATCGATGCGCTGCGCACACTGCCCGGCGTCGGGCCGAAGAGCGCGCAGCGCATGGCGTTTCACCTGCTGCAGGATGGTCGCGCGGGTGCAAACGCGCTCGCGGCATCGCTCACCGCGGCGCTCGCCGCCGTCAGGCGCTGCAGCCGCTGTCGCATGCTGACCGAAGCGGAGCTGTGCAGCATCTGCGAATCGCGCCGTGACGCCGACCTGTTGTGCGTGGTCGAGTCGCCCGCGGATGTCGTCGCGATCGAATCGTCGGGGAGTTTTCGCGGCCGCTATTTCGTGCTGATGGGCCACTTGTCGCCGCTCGATGGCATCGGGCCCGAGCAGATCGGCATCCAGGAACTCGAGGCGCTGCTCGCGCAGCCGGGGCTGCGCGAGTTGATCCTCGCGACCAATCCGACCGTCGAGGGCGAGGCCACCGCCCATTTCCTGTCCGAAGTGGCCCGTCGCCACGGCATAGCCGCGACCCGCATTGCGCACGGCGTGCCGATCGGGGGTGAGCTCGAGTATGTCGACGGTGGCACGCTCGCCCACGCACTCGCGGGACGGCAGGCGATCAGCTGACCCGGGAGGCGCCATGGACGGCCCGCATCCGCTCGACAACCCCATGTGGCACGCGCTCACGACGCGCCAGCGCTCCTTCGCAATCGGTGCCGGCCGCGCGCGCCGCTACGCGCCGCAGGTCGCGCCGTTTGCGGCTGTCGAGGCCGCCACCGCCCACGCGGATATCGATCTTGCCGCGATTGTGGCGGTTGGCGAGCAGGTCATCGTCGTCGGTGTGGCGCCCGTGCTGTCACCGGCCTGGCGCTTGCTCGACCACGGTGTCGTGATCCAGATGATCTGCAGCGAGCCGCCGCCGCCACCGACCCGGCCTGACGTGCCATGGGTGAGGCTTGAAACACGTCACCTGCCGGCAATGCTCGAACTGACCGCACTCGTGTACCCGGAGTACTTTCGCGAGCGCACGAGTGAACTCGGCCCTTACATCGGCATCCACCAGGGCGACAGGCTCGCGGCCATGGCCGGCGAGCGCCTGGCCACTGACAGTGGCATCGAGATCAGTGCGGTCTGTACGCATCCCGAGTTCACCGGGCGCGGGTTCGCGGCACTGCTGTTGACGATACTTGCGCGCGACATTGCCGCGCGCGGTGCGCTGCCGTTCCTGCACGTGAGCGATCGCAACCAGCGCGCGATCGAGCTCTACCAGCGCACGGGATTTCGCGAACGCGCGCGCCTCGGGATCTGGAAGCTGCAGCGGGAGCGTTAGGGCTGGCGGGGTCGCCGCGTCGGGCCACGCGCAGCGACCAGCTGTTCGTACAACCGGCGCATGCGCCGGTAGCTCTCGTAGCGCCGTGCGTGCAGCTTGCCGGCCTGCACGGCCTCGGTGATCGCGCAACCCGGCTCGCGCAGGTGCCGGCAGTCGAGGAACCGGCAGGACGGCGCCAGCCAGGCAATGTCCGCGTACCCGAGCGTCGCGGGCTCGAGATGGTCGATCGCGGGCGAGAAGTCGCGCACGCCGGGAGAGTCGATCAGCCGGCCACCCCCGGGCAGGTCATAGAGGCGCGCGGTCGTCGTCGTATGCTTGCCTTCCTCGGTCTGGCGTACCAGTTCGGACGTGGCGACGCCGGCACCGGGCACGAGCGCGTTGACGAGCGAGGACTTGCCGACCCCCGACTGGCCGACCAGCACCGCCGTGGCGGATTTGAGCAGGTTCCGCAGACCGTCCACTCCGTCGCCGCTCGCAGCCGAGCAGCAGACTGTCGCGGCGCCGAGTGCCTCGTACGCCATGAGTTCGTCGCGCAGCGCCTGGTCGAGACCGAGGTCCGCCTTGTTGGCGACCAGCACCGATGCAATGCCGCTCGAGGCGGCGGCGGCAAAATAGCGATCGACGACGAAGAAATCGGGTGATGGGCGCGGCGCGATCACAGCGACCAGGTGCGAGATGTTGGCGACGATGATCTCGGCGCCGCCACGCAGGTTGGAGCGCCACAGCGCGGTGCGGCGCGGGAGCACCTCGGTGACGTGCACTTCCTCATGGTGCACATCGCGCACACAGCGCACCTGGTCGCCGCAGGCCATTGCGATCCTGCGTCCGCGCGGGCGGACCTCGATCTCGGCGGCCGCGTGGTCGCGCACCAGCGCATGGCGCCCGAAAGTCGCGATGACCTCGGCTTCGAATTCAGTGGCGGCTGTCGTCACGGGCAGCGGCAGCGTAGCCTTTGCTAGTATCCACCACAACTTTCCCGGCGCAGTCACCATGGCCAGCCCTGAACATCTCATCTGGATCGACCTCGAAATGACCGGCCTCCTGCCCGAGACCGATGTCATCATCGAGATTGCCACGGTCGTCACCAATGCCGAGCTCGAGGTCGTGGCGGAGGGCCCGGTGCTCGCGATCCACCAGCCCGACGAGGTGCTCGCGCGCATGGACGAGTGGAATCAGCGCCAGCATGGCGCATCGGGGCTCATCGCGCGGGTGCGCGCCAGCACCGTGAGCGCCGCCGACGCCGAGCGCGAGACGCTCGCATTCCTCGCGCGGCATGTGCAGAAGGGCGCCTCGCCGATGTGCGGCAACAGCATCTGCCAGGACCGGCGCTTTCTCGCACGGTTGATGCCGGACCTCGAGCGCCACTTCCACTATCGCAATCTCGACGTCAGCACGCTCAAGGAGCTTGCGCGCCGCTGGGCGCCGCGGGTGCTCGACGGTGTCGTGAAGGAGGGCACGCACCTGGCGCTCGCCGATATCCGCGACTCGATTGCCGAGTTGCACCACTACCGGCGCCATTTGCTGGCGCCGGAATACCGCGGTGGGTGACACGCTGCCCGACTTCGCGGCGGTCGTTGCCGCCGCCGGGCGCCTCAAGGGCCGTGTGCGGCGCACGCCGGTGATGCACGCTGACCGTTTCGACGAACGCGCCGGCAGGCGCGTGGTGTTCAAGTGCGAGAACCTGCAGACCGGCGGGGCGTTCAAGTATCGCGGTGCGTTGAACGCGCTGCTGACCCTGCCGCCGGATGCGGGCATCACGCGTGTTGCCACGCATTCTTCCGGCAACCACGGCACGGCGCTCGCGCTGGCGGCGAGGTCGCTCGGGCTCGAATGCACGGTCGTGGTGCCAGCGGGCGCGGCGCGCCCCAAAGTCGCGGCCATCGAGGCCGCCGGCGGCAGGATCGTCCATTGCGAGGCCGGGACCGCCGCGCGCGAGGCCGCGCTCGCCGCATTGCTCGCTCGTGAGCCGGCGCATGTCGTGCATCCCTACGATGACGCCGACGTGATCGCGGGGCAGGGCACTGCGGCGCTGGAGCTGCTGTCCGAGCCGATGGATTTCGATACGGTGATCGCGCCGGTGGGCGGTGGCGGGCTGATCGGCGGCACGGCACTGGTGGCGCGCGGGCTGCTCGGCGAGTGCACGGTGATCGCGGCCGAGCCGGCGGCTGCGGACGATGCGTTTCGCTCGTTCACGTCGGGCAGGCGCGTCGGTGTCGGCGCGACCGACACCATCGCCGATGGCCTGCGCGCGTCGATCGGCGTGCGCAACTTCGAATTGCTGCGCCGGGACGTCGATGAAGTGGTGACCGTGTCGGAGGCCGAGATCGTCGCGGCGATGCGCCTCGTGCTCGAGGACCTGAAGCTGCTGATCGAGCCGTCCTCGGCCGTGGCCGTGGCGGCCGTGCTCTCCCGTCGCGCCACGCGGCTCGGCGAGCAGGTCGGCGTGATTCTCTCCGGCGGCAATATCGATCTCGACCAGTGCCCGTTCCTTGCGGGGCGCGCGTGAGCAGCGACGTGCCATTCATCCTGCACCGCGGTGGTTGTCATTGCGGTGCCGTGCGCTTCGAGGTCGAAGCACCCGCCGCGATCGACGCACTGGAGTGCAACTGCTCGATCTGTCGCGCCACCGGTTTCCTGCACCTCATTGTCCCGCGCGCGCGTTTCCGGCTGCTCGCCGGCGAGGGCGCCCTGCGCGAATACAGGTTCCTCACCGGGACCGCGCAGCACCTGTTCTGCAGTACCTGCGGCGTGAAGTCGTTCTATGTGCCGCGGTCCAATCCGGACGGCTACAGCGTGAACGCGCGTTGCCTGGATCCGCGCACGGTCGCCAGCCTCACGGTGCGCCAGTTCGACGACGGTGATCGCGAGGCCGCCGAGGCCCGCATCCGGAACCTGTCGGCGTTCTAGCGACCCATCTGTTTCAGGATCGCTTCAAGCGGATTGCCTGCGCCGGGCGCGCCGCCGCCGCCAAGCAAACCTCCAAGCAGGCCACCGAGACCACCACCCGCCTGGGGCGCCGCAGCGCCGTGTTGCTTCGCCAGGTAGCCGGCGGCCACCATGGCAAGCAGGGGCAGCATTTTCTTGAGAACACCGGGGTCGAGGCCCGATGTCGACGCCGCGTTCTGCGCAACAGCACGACTGACGTCCTTGGAGCCGAAGATCTGCCCCAGCACGTTGTTGCCAGCTCCGACATCGGTGGGCTGTGAACCGAGCACGCTGTCGAGCAGGCCGCCGCCCAACTGGCCAAGGAGACCACCGGGAGCCGGACCGGAGGACTGCGACTGCATTTGCCTGGTGAAGCCACCGAGGATCGCCGGGGCAAGCGCCGCCGCGCCGCTCGCCACCTGTGACTCGCTGATTCCGAGTTCGCGCGCGATCGACTGTACTGCGCCCACCTGATTGAGTATGTCCGTGAGTTGCATGCGGCTTCTCCTCGTCGACTGCGACACGCCGTCGCGGCAGTAGGGTACTCTATGTTGCCCGCGTCGAGGCAGCTGGGGGTAACCATGGATATGCTCGCCGACATCGTCGTGGCGCTCGTCGCGCTGCTGCATATTTATATCCTCGTGCTCGAGATGTTCCTGTGGGACAAGCCCGCAGGCCTGCGCGCGTTTCGCATGACGGCGGAGAAGGCGGGCGCCACGAAGGTGCTCGCCGCGAACCAGGGGCTGTACAACGGCTTCCTGGCCGCAGGTCTGCTGTGGGGGCTCGCACTCGGTGCCGACGGTACGGCCGTGAAGCTGTTTTTCCTCGGTTGCGTGTTCGTCGCCGGCGTGTACGGCGGGGCGACCGCCTACCGCAAGATCTTCTACATCCAGGCGCTGCCGGCAGCGATCGCCTTCGCGCTGGTGTGGCTCACTGGCTAGCGAGGAACATCCAGGTCTCGACGACGGTGTCCGGATTGAGCGATATGCTGTCGATGCCCTGTTCGAGCAGCCAGCGGGCCAATTCGGGGTGATCGGACGGGCCCTGGCCGCAGATGCCGATGTACTTGCCCTGCTTGCGGCAGGCGGCGATCGCCATGGCAAGCAGCACCTTGACCGCCTCGTCGCGCTCGTCGAACAGTTTCGCGACGATGCCTGAGTCGCGATCGAGGCCCAGTGTCAGTTGCGTCATGTCGTTCGAGCCGATCGACATGCCATCGAAATATTCGAGGTAGCGTTCGGCGAGCAGCGCGTTGGTGGGCAGCTCGCACATCATGATCAGCTTCAGGCCGTTCTCGCCGCGCGCCAGGTGATTGGCGGCGAGCAGCTCGGTGACCTGTCGGGCTTCGTTCAAGGTCCGCACGAACGGCACCATGACCTGCACGTTCGTCAGCCCCATGTCGTCGCGCACGCGCCGCAGCGCCAGGCATTCGAGATCGAAGCAGGGTCGGAACGTGGTGTCGACGTAGCGCGAGGCACCGCGGAAGCCGAGCATCGGGTTTTCCTCCGAGGGCTCGTACTGGCGCCCGCCGATCAGGTTCGCATACTCGTTCGACTTGAAATCGGAGAGGCGCACGATCACCGGTTCGGGCGCGAACGCCGCGGCGATCTGCGAGATGCCTTCGGCCAGCTTGTCGACGAAGAAGCTCACCGGATCGGCATAACCGGCCATCTGGCCGCGGATCTGGTCCTTCAGGTCGGCGGACAAGGTGTCGAACTCGAGCAGGGCGCGCGGGTGCACGCCGATCATGCGGTTGATGATGAATTCGAGACGCGCGAGGCCCACGCCCCGGTGCGGAATGCCGGCGAAATCGAAGGCCCGGTCGGGATTGCCGACGTTCATCATGATCTTCACCGGGATCGGCGGCAGCGTGTCGAGCTCGATCTGCCGGCGCTCGAAGTCGAGCAGGCCCTCGTACACGTAACCGTTGTCACCCTCGGCGCACGAAACGGTGACTTCGGCACCTTCCTTGACCCGCGAGGTCGCATCACCGCAGCCCACCACGGCGGGTATGCCCAGCTCGCGCGCGATGATGGCCGCGTGGCAGGTGCGCCCGCCGCGGTTGGTGACGATGGCCGAGGCCCGCTTCATCACCGGTTCCCAGTCCGGGTCGGTCATGTCGGCGACCAGTACATCGCCGGTCTGCACGCGCGCCATCTCCTCGACACCGCGGATGATGCGCGCGGGACCTGCGCCGATGCGCTGGCCGATGCTGCGCCCGGTGGTGAGCACAGCGGAGCGCTGCTTCAGTGTGTAGCGCTGGATGGTGCGCCCGGCGCGGCTCTGCACGGTCTCGGGGCGCGCCTGCAGGATGTAGATCTGGCCGCTCTCGCCGTCCTTGCCCCACTCGATGTCCATCGGCTGGCCGTAGTGTTCCTCGATCACGAGCGCCTGCTGCGCCAGGGTGACGAGGTCCGCGTCGGTGAGCGAGAAACGCTGGCGGTCGGCGCGCGGTACGTCGATCGTTTTGACGCGCTCGCCGCTGCCGGCGTCGCCGTACACCATCTTGATCGCCTTGCCGCCGAGATTGCGCCGCAGGATCGCTTGCCGGCCGGCGCGCAGCGCGGGCTTGTAGACGTAGAATTCGTCGGGATTCACGGCGCCCTGCACGACGGTCTCGCCAAGGCCGTATGAGGCGGTGATGAACACCACGTCGCGGAAGCCCGAGTCGGTATCGAGCGTGAACATCACGCCGCTCGCGCCGAGATCGCTGCGCACCATGTGCTGCACGCCGGCCGAGAGGGCGACGACCGAGTGATCGAAGCCCTGGTGCACGCGGTAGGCGATCGCGCGGTCATTGAACAGCGACGCGAACACCTCGTGCATCGCCCTCAGCACCTGCGCTTCGCCGCGCACGTTCAGGAAGGTTTCCTGCTGGCCGGCGAACGATGCCTCGGGCAGGTCCTCGGCGGTGGCCGAGGAGCGCACCGCCACGGCGATATCGCGGCCGGCACCCATCACGCGGAAGGATTCGAGCACGGCGGATTCGAGCGCGGGCGGGAAGGGGGTCGAGAGGATCCACTCGCGGATCTGTGCGCCGGTCGTCGCGAGCTTGCGTACGTCGTCCACGTCGAGGTCGGCGAGCGCCGTGCGGATGCGGGCGTCGAGGCCACCTTGCTGGAGGAACTCCCGATAGGCATCGGCGGTGGTCGCAAAGCCGCCAGGCACCTGCACGCCCAGGCGCGCGAGCGCGCCGATCATCTCGCCGATCGATGCGTTCTTGCCGCCGACCGTTTCCACGTCTTCTTTCTTGAGTTTCTCGAACGGCAGTACGTAGGTAGTCAAATGTGGGGCTCCAGGAATCCGCTGCAGCGCACTTGCAGGGTGGGTCGAGCAATGAAAGACTCGGCCGCATGAGTCGACGGACAGTTTTCTTCGTTTCCGATCAGACCGGAGTGACAGCGGAGACCATGGGTCACAGTCTGCTGACTCAGTTCGATGGCCTCGAGTTTCGGCCAGTGACTTTGCCATTTGTGTCGAGTGTTGACAAGGCAGAGGAAGCCGTAAGGAAGATCAATCTCGCGGCCGGGGAAAGCGGCATCAGGCCGATCATCTTCTCGACGCTCGTGCAGGAAGACCTGCGGGAAGTCGTCATGCGCGCCAATGGCCTGTTCCTCGATTTCTTTGACGCGTTCGTGGGACCGCTGGAGAAGGAACTTGCTACGCGTTCCACCCATCGGTCAGGTCGCGCGCACGGCATGGCCGACCTCACCGCATATACGGCCCGCATCAACGCGACCAATTTCGCGCTCACCAACGACGACGGCAGCGGGCGCGATTATGAAGCGGCCGACGTGATCGTGGTCGGCGTGTCGCGCGTCGGCAAGACGCCGACCTGCCTGTACATGGCGCTGCAGTACGGCGTGTTCGTCGCCAACTATCCGTTAAACGACGACGACCTTGAGAGTGGCCGGTTGCCGAAGGCGATCGAGCCGTTTCGCCACAAGCTCTACGGGCTCACGATACGCCCCGAGCGGCTGCAGCAGATCCGCCACGAACGCCGGCCCGACGGCCGCTACGCCTCGCAGCAGCAAGTGCAGTATGAGCTGCGCTCTGCCGAGTCGCTGTTCTCGCGCTATTCGATCCCGTTCCTCGACACGACCGAGTGCTCCATCGAGGAAATTGCGAGCCATATCCTCGAGAGCTCGGGCATCGAACGCAGGGTTCGACCTTGAGGCAGGTCACACCCTGGCACAGGGCTCACTTGCGGACCGCCATGTCTGCGTTATAGTCACATCGAATGCAGACTGACGCGCTTGCTTGTGTTTCCTGGCGCGCACGGCCCCAAAGCTTTGTTGCGCTGATGGCGCTTTACGAAAGCAATTTCGTGCGCCTCGGGTGGCTGGCCGGCGATCCCGGCAAGCTTCGCGACAGCGCTGCCTCGGACATCGTGGGCGACTGCCAACTGCGTCTCACTGTCTGCGAGCGGGCTCGCTATACCACCACCATCGAGCTGACCTACGCGCCGCTCGCCATGCCCGACCTGCACATTCGCGTGTATCACGATGCGCGCCTTGCCGAGGCGCAATGCGACGGCGGGATCCACGAGCGCTGGTCGCGCAACATGCTGCTGAACAAATGGCTGGAGTACTGCGTCGATCGCGGCCATCGCCTCGATCGCTGAACCTGAACCCGATGTTCTCAGTCAAGCCACTCGCCAATCTTCGCTTCGGCAAGGAACCCGAGAAGGAAGCCGAAGAGCAGCGGGTCGTGCAGCTGTTTCGCAACCGCGCCGAACTCAAGAAGGCCTACGCGTCGCTGCAGGATGAGGTACACCGCCTCAAGGACCGCCTGAAGCAGCAGGAGGGCGCGACCGCACGCGTGCAGGAGATGCTCGAGGGGCTCGAGGCGCGCCTGGCTGCGCCCGAAACGGCCTACCCGGCGCTCGTCTTCTATCACCTGCGGGGGCTGTGGGGCATCGGCCGCGAGCTCATCAGCCAGCTGGTTGCGGACCTTGCCCGCCAGCAGGAAGAGAAGGAGCGCCGCCACCACCTGACCGAGTCGAACCGGCGCCAGTTCGCGCGGCGCCAGGCGATCGATGCGCAACTGCGCGAGGCAGAGACCACTGCCTCCGAAGCGGTTGCGCGGCTCGCCGACGCGCAGCGCCGGCTGGCCGCGCTCACCCGAGTCTGGCATTACTTCCAGCGCCGGGAGCTCGGCCGGCGCGTGCACGCGCTCGAGGCGAATTCGCAGGCGGCCGCCGCGCTGCTCGCGCAGGCGCGCCAGGCGCACGAGGCGCTCGCCTCCGAGCAGGCCGCGGAGTTCCCGGGCCTGTCGGTGGAGGCCCGGCGTGCGATCAACCTGGCCGCGATCGGTTATGCCGAGTTGCTGTGCCTGCGCCTTGCGCGTACGCCGCTGGTCGCGCAGGCGAGGGATGCGGCCGCACGCCGCGAAGTGATCGACGACTATGGCGCGCGCGCGGAGTGCGAGCGACTGATGGGCGATATCGCGCGCGCCAAGGCGGTGTTGCAGCACCGCGGCCAGTTGTCACAGGAGCTGCGCGCCCGCACGGATCGCCTGCGCCAGCTCGCGAAGTACCGCAGTGCCTCGGACTCGATGCCCACCGTCGAATCGATCGGCATGGCCGAGGGCGATGTGCTGGACCGCGGCGCGCAGGGCGCGAACGCGTCGCGCCTGCCGAACGTGCTCGCCGAGGACACCTGGGACCTCTTCAGGATCGTGCTGCGCTGACATCGCCCGGCGCGCGCGTGCGTGCCATGAAGCGCCGCATCGCCACGATGCCGTCGTCCAGCCACTGGTAGAACACCGGCACTGCGAACAGCGAGGTCGCCGCGCTGAATACCAGCCCGCCCATGATCGAGCGTGCCATCGGCGCGTAAGACGGGCCACCGACTCCGACGGCGAGCTGCGCGTCGCCGAAGGCGAGCGGCGAGAGGGCGAGCGAGGCCGTCAGGGTCGTCATCAGAATCGGGCGCAACCGGTCGCGGCTCGCCTGCACGATCGCTTCCAGCCGCCCGGTGCCGGCGAGGCGCAGGTCGTTGATGTGAGCCACCAACACGATGCCGATATTGACCACCACGCCGATCAGGATCTGCACGCCGATGATCGCCATGAACGTGAACGTGGTGCCGGTGAGGAACAGTGTCCAGATCACGCCAATCACGGCCATCAGGATCGAACTCACGATCGAGATCGGCAGGATCGTCGACTCGAACAGCGCGGCCATCACCAGGTAGATCATCGCGATCGCGAACAACAGGTTGAAGATCATCGCCTGCGTGCCATCGTCGTTCTGCTGCACGCCGCGCCCGAACTGCCACGAGTAGCCCGGTGGCAGCTGGTAGGCGCCCATCAGCTTCTCGACCCGCTCCTTGACGACCGGCAGCGTGGCGTCCTCGGCAATCACGCCGCCGAGTGTCACGGAGGTCAGGCGGTTGACGCGCTGGATCACCCGGGGGCCGCGCTCGATCGAAAAGTTGGCAATCGCGCCGAGCTCGATGCGCTCACCGGAGGGCAGGTACAGCGGCAGGCGTGCGAGGTCGGCGACGTCCTGGCGGTCGGACTCGCGGAATGCCAGGCGCAGCGTCAGTTCGCGGTCGGCGGAGCGGAACTCGCGCAGCTTGTCGCCGCGCAGTGCCGCGGCAATCGACAGCGCGGCATCCTGCGGCGTCACGCCGAGCGCCGCCGCCCGGCTGCGATCGACACTGATGCGTACCTCGTCGTCGCCATCGCGAGCCTCGGACCGGACCGAGGTGAGTCCTTCGATGTCGCGCAACGCGCGCGCGACATCGGCGGCGAGCACGGCCAGGCGCTCGGTGGACTCGCCGGTGATGCGCATCGAGAAGCCGCCGGCTGCGCCGGTGCCCTCGATGTCGAAGCTCGGCTTGCCGATGATGATCTCCGGCATGTTGGCGTTCACCAGGCGCATCGTCTCGGACGCCGCAATGCGCATCTTGTCCTTCGGGGTCAGCTTCAGGAGGCTGTTGGCCGAACTTGCGTCATAACGCGAATAGACGCTCTCGATATCGAACTCCTCGCGATGCTCGGCGAGGTAGTTCTCGACCGTCTTGACCGCTGCCTCGACCCGATCGATCGGGTGGGTGCCGTCGATGCGGTAATCGATGAACAACTCGCGGCCGGCGTCCTGCGGGAACATGTCGAAGCGCACCAGTTTGTCGGGGAACATGCTCGAGGCCACCAGCAGGCCGGCTGTCAACGCGAGCAGCAGGCCGAGTGCCGCGGCCGGCCGGCGTGGATGCGTCAGCGAGGCGCGCAGGATCCTGCTGTAGCGGTCCTGCAGGCGCGCGAACGCACTGCCGTGCGAGATCGGCGGTGGGGGTGGAAAGCGCGAGGTCAGCATCGGCACGATCGTCTGGGCGACCACCAGTGAAGCGCTCATCGCGACCACTATCGGCACCGCGACGTGCGACAGGAAGATGGTCAGCTGGTTGCGCTCGCCGAACAGGATCGGGAGGAACACGACGACGCAGGTGGCGGTGCCCGCCAGGGTCGCGATGCCCACCTCGCGCACGCCGGCGAAGGTCGCCGCCAGCGGATTGCCGGGATCGAGCTGCCGGTGGCGGAATACGCTCTCGGTCACGACCACGGCATTGTCCACCAGCATGCCGATGGCGAGCATCATGCCCATCATCGTCATGACGTTGATCGACAGGTCCAGGAAGTACATCGCCGCGAGCGTCACCAGCAGCGACAGGGGCACCGCGAGGCTCACGATCAGGGTCGTCGGCCAGTGCCGCAGGAACAGGTACAGCACGATCAGCGCGAGCACGGCGCCGATCAGGCCGGCTTCGCCGACGTCGGCGAGCGAGTTGCGGATCGACGTCGCCTGGTTGTCGATCACGTAGATCGTGACACCCTGCAGCTGCGGCAGCTCGTGGGCGCGCTCGAGCACCTGCAGCACATTGTCGGCCACTTCGATGACATTGGCCTGGGTCGTCTTGAACACGTCGACGCCCACGGCCGGGCTGCCGTTCAGGCGCCTGCGCGTGGTCAGTTCCGGCGTGATCAGCTCCACCTCGGCGAGATCGCGCAGGCGCAGGTCGGGGCCGATCACCAGGTTGCGCAGCTCATCGAGCGAGCGCAGCTCGCCGATCGGGCGCACCGTGAAACGCTCGCTGCCGTTGGTCAGCTGGCCGGCGCTCACCGAGAAGTTCGCGCGCTGCAGCTTCTGCACGAGTTCGCGCACGTCGACGCGGTGCGCAGCGATGCGCCCGGCATCGACCAGCACGCGCACCTCGCGGGGCTCGACGCCGGCGAGTTCGACGCGCGCGACCCCGTCGACGCGCTCGATCGGCTTCTTGAGCGTGCGCTCGAGCACTTCGTATTGCGAGGAGAGGTCTGAGTCGGCCGACAGGCGGATCGTCAGCACCGACTGGTCGGCGCTCGAGGCGCGGAACATCAGGATACGGTTGGCGGCGGCAGGCAGGTCGTGCCGGATCGCATCGAGCTTGGTGCGCACCTCGAATCCCGCCGCCTCGACATCGGTGCCCCAGTCGAACTCGATCTCGAAGCTGGCCTGGTCGCTCTCGGACTTGGAGCGGATTTCGCGGATGCCGGGCAGCGTGGCGAGCGCATCCTCGACCGGACGCGTGATCTCCTCTTCGATCTCCTCCGGAGTGGAGCCGGGGTAGGGAATCACGACGCCCATGAACGGGAAGGTGATGTCCGGGAACTGCTCGAGTGGCAGCAGGCGCGCAGCCATCGCGCCGATGGTCGCCACGGCGGCGAAGACCATGATGGTCGTGACCGGGCGGCGCAGCGCGAAGTTCGTGTGGATCACGGCCGTGCGCTCGCCGCGAGCGGTGCGGGCAGCGGGGCGGGAGCGCTGTCATCGCGCTGCAGGCGCTTGCGATCGAGCAGCGTATACAGCACCGGGATGATGATCAGGGTCAGCACCGTCGCGACGAGCATGCCGCCGATCACGGTGATCGCCATCGGCCGACGCACCTCGGCACCCTCGCCGATGCCGATGGCCATCGGCAGCAGGCCGAGGATCGTGCTGACGCTCGTGATCAGGATCGGGCGCAGGCGGGTGCGGCCGGCGAGCACCAGCGCGTCGTGGCGGGTGAGGCCCCGCTCGCGCGCCTGGTTGACGGCGTCGAGCAGCACGATCGCGTTGTTGACGACGATGCCGGCAAGCAGGATCAGGCCGATGAAGGCCACGGCGTTGATGGTCGTGCCGGTCACCGCGAGGCCCCACACCGCCCCCATCAGGCCCATCGGGATCGTGAACAGGATCACGAACGGATGCAGCAGCGATTCGAACTGCGAGGCCATCACGAGATAGACGAGGAACACGGCGAGCGCGAACGCCATAAGCAGGGAGCGGAAGCTCTGCTGCATTTCCTCGCTCTGGCCGGTCACGCTGTAAGTGATGCCGGCAGGCAACGGCGTCGCCGCGAGGATCTCGTTGGCGGTGGCGGTGGCCGCCCCGAGATTGCCACGGGCGGGCGAGGCGGACAGCAGCGCGACACGCTCCTGTCCGGCGCGGCGGATCTCCGCCGGACCCACGGCCAGGTTCACGTCGGCCACCGCGGCGAGTGTCACGGGCTTTGCGGCGCCTGGATTCACGATCAGGTTGCGCACCGCCTCGATCGAGGCGCTGCGGGTATCGACGCTGCGCACCAGCACGTCGATCTTCTTGTCGCGCAGCTGGTAGCGCGTTGCCACATCGCCGCGCAGGCTCGACACCACGCTGTCCGCGATGGTACGCACTTCGAGACCCAGGCGCGAAGCGCGGTCCTGGTCGAACAGGATCTGTATCTCCGGATGCCCGCCCTCGATCGAGGAGCGCAGGTCGGTGAACGCGCCACTCGCCGCCATGCGCGCGTGCACGGCCGACGCGGCAGCCTGCAGGCGCTCGAGCTCATAGCCTGACAGCACGACTTCGAGCGGCGTCGACAGCGTAAAGAGGGCCGGGCGCGAAAACTCGTACTGCACGCCGGGCAGGGCGTCGAGCGCAGTGCGCAGCTGCGCCATGGCAGCGGCTTCCTCGCGCGGACCCGCCGGCTGGCGCAGGCGTATCGACATCTCGCCGATGTTCTCGCCGGAATCCACCGGATTTGCATCGAGGCGGTTGCCGGTGCCCGACACGGCGTACGCGTGATCGAGGCCCGGCAGGTCGATCGCACTCGAAAGCGCCGCGCGCATGATGCGATCGGTACTGTCGAGCGGCGAGCCGGCGGGCAGTCGCAGCTTGACGTTGAACTCGCCCTGCGCGAGCTGCGGGATCAGTTCGGTGGGCAGGCGCGTCAGCACCAGCGTGGTGAGTGCGAGCAGCGAGACGGCGACGCCGAGCACGACCGTCCGGTGGCGCAGCGACCACTCGAGCGAGGCGGGGTAGAGCCGCTCGAGCACGGCAAAGCTCCGCTGGGTCAGGTGCACGGCAGGGGCAAGGATGAATCCGCACAGTGCGCCGAACGTGCCGGCAAGCGCCCGTGCGAGCCTGATCAGCGTGGCCAGCACGAGCCTCAGCGGCCAGGCGAGCCAGGCGAAAAGGCGTCGCAGCCCGCGCGCGGCGGGCGCCCGGCCGAACTCGCCGGGGCGCAGCGCCCGTCCGATGCCGCGCAGCCGGTCGGCCAGGATCGCGCCGCGTTCGGCCAGTTCGGGCCGAAGCTCATCGCGCGGCACGCGCCGCTCGCCATCGTTCGCGCGCCACGCCGCCATCATGGGCACCAGCGTGAGGCTCGCGAGCAGGGAGAGGATCTGGGCGAAGGTGACAGTCAGCGCCTGGTCGCGGAACAGCTGGCCGGCGATGCCGCTCACGAACACCATCGGGAAGAACACGGCCACCGTGGTCAGCGTCGAGGCGGTGACCGCCATCGCCACCTCGGCGGTGCCTTCGCGGGCCGCCTGCACCGCGGGCATGCCTGCCTCGCGTTTGCGGGAGATGGCCTCGAGGATCACGACCGAGTTGTCGATCAGCATGCCGACCGACAGCGCGATGCCGCCGAGCGACATGATGTTGAGGGTCAGGTCGAAGCCGTACATCAGCACGAAGATGCCGATGACGGTCACCGGGATGACGATGCCGGCGACGAGCGTGGCGCGCGCATCGCGCAGGAACAGGTACAGCACGATCACCGATAGCAGGCCGCCCCAGACGGCCGCATCGCTCACCTCGCTCACCGAGTTGGCGATGAACTGCGACTGGTCGTAAACGGTTTGCAGTTTCGTTTCCGGCGGCAGCGATTTCTCGAGTGCCGCGAGGCGCGTGCGCACGGCCTGGGCCAGCTGCACCGTGTTCGCGTCGCCTTCCTTGTAGACAGCGAGCTCGACACACTCGCGTCCGTCGAGGCGCGTGATGGCCGTGCGGTCCTTGTAGCCGTGCTCGACACGCGCGATGTCGCGCAGGTAGACGGGGTGCGCGTCGACCGTCGCGATCACCGCCGCCGACATCTCCTCGAGTGACTGGAATTCGTTCAGCGTGCGCACCAGGAAGCGCTGTGTGCCCTGTTCGAGGCGCCCGCCGGAGAGGTTGACGTTCTCGGCGCCGATGCGCGCGGCGACGCTCGCAACGTCGAGCTTCAGTTGCGCGAGCCGCTCCTGGTCGACGTGGACGTGGATCTCGTCCTCGAAGCCGCCGCTGACCTTCACGGCGGCGGAGCCTTCGGTCGCTTCGAGTTCCGGCTTGAGGCGATCGTCGGCGTAGCGGCGCAGGGTCTTCAGCCGCTCGTCGGACGCAGCGCTGCCTTCTGCCAGATCGACGAATGCGAGCCGCAGCACCGGCTCGGTGGACGGATCGAAGCGCAGCAGCAACGGGCGCTCCGCATCGGTGGGCAGCTGCAGCAGGTCGAGGCGTTCGCGCACCTCGATGCCGGCGAAATCCATATCGGTGCCCCAGGCAAACTCGAGCACCACGTCGGCCTGGCCGGAACGCGACACCGAGCGCACGCTGCGCACGTTGCGGATCGTGCCGGCCGCTTCCTCGATGGGCCTCGTGATCAGGTTCTCGACCTCGAGCGGTGCGGCGCCCGGGAGCTCCGTGCGTATCGTCAGCGTCGGATACGAGAGGTCCGGCAGCAGGTTCACCTTCAACCGCGACAGCGAGACGGCGCCAAAGAGCGCGATGGCAACGGTGGCCATCGCGATCGTGACGCGGCGGCGCAGGGCGAGATCGACGATACGCATGGTGACCCCCGGAAACGCCTAGCGCCTGGCCGTCTGCGTGTCGGCGGCCATCTTGGCGGCCGCCGCCGCGCGCAGCGCCGATGTCGGCTTGGTCTCGAGCGACACGACGCGCACGGCATTGCCGTCCTTGAGACCGCTCTGGCCGACGATCACGACCGATTCGCCGTCGGCGACACCCGTGGTGACCTCGATGTTGCCGCCGTCGACGAGGCCCGTGGTGACCGCGCGATGCACGGCCTTGCCGTCCGCGACCACGAAGACGCTGCTCGTGCCGTCGGCTTCGATCAGCGCGACACGCGGCACCTGCAGCGCCGCTTCGCGTCGCTCGAACACGATGCCCACGCGGGCGAACATGCCGGGCTTCAGCAGGCCCTGCTCGTCCTCGATCTCGAGCGTGACCTTGAAGGTCGCGGTGGCCGGGTCGATGGCCGGGGAGACGAGCGTGACACGGGCGGGGAAGGTGCGACTGCCGAGCGCGTCGATCAGCGCCACGGCGGTCTGGCCCGTCGCCAGGTGCGCGAGCTCGCGTTCGGGCACGAACACACTCGCCTTGAGCGGCGTCGGGTCGGTGATGCGGAAGGTCTTCGCGCCCTGCGGCACGTTCTGGCCGACCTTCACGAATCGCGAGGCGACGATCCCCGCGAACGGCGCGCGGATCTCGGTGTACGACAACTGCAGCTCGGTGAGCTGGTAGGTCGCGCGCAGGTTCTCGAGGTCGAACTTGAGGCCCTCGAACGCACCGGCCGAGACGAGCCCCTTGTCGTGCAGCTCGACCTGGCGGTGGTAGTCGCGCTCGGCCTTGGCAAACTGCGCGCGCGCCTGCGCGGCCTCGAGCCGCAGCTGGCGCCCGTCGAGGACGGCGAGCAGCTGGCCCTCCTTGACCTGGTCGCCTTCCTCGACCAGCACCCGCAGGACTTCGCCGCCGGCACGGGCGATCACATCAGCGTCAGCCTCGGCTTCGAGGGTCGCGGTACCGGTGTACCGGGCGAGCATCTCGCCACGCTTTGCGGCCACGACTTCGACGGGCACCGACGCCGGGGCGTCAGTCTTGGCGGTGTCCGGGCTGGAGCCGCCACAGGCGGCCAGGAGCGCCGCGCTGGCGGCGATGAGCAGGGCTTGCGTGCGCATGGATCAACCTCGCTGAACGATCAGGCGAGGCGATCCTACCGCTAGATAGTGTTGTAGTCAACTACAACACTACCCCTTTATTACGGGCTGAGGGACACCGTCTTTGGCGCGAGGCCCCGTCGGTCGTAGCCCCCGATCATATCGGCCATGACCTCGGTGGCCTGGTTCAGCACGATATCGGGAGCGTCGTCCGGGTCGAGGTCGTCGACCGACTTGACGGGCTCCTGGCCCAGCGCCGCGCGCCGGGCGTTTTCACGGGCGAGCCGGTCGCGCTCCAGGGCGGCGCGCTCGTCCTGGCGCTGCTTGAGATTGAGCGAGACCGAGGTCTGGCTCCTGATTTCCTCGATGGCTGCGATGTCCGCAACCAGCCAGCGATAATCCGGGTCGACTGCGGCGCGCGCACCTTCCTCGTCGGCGAGCGCCGTCGGGACCACACCGTCCGCCGCGACGGTGCGATAGGGCACACCGGCGATGCGATCCCAGGGCAGCGCTTCGTCGAGCGAACTCTCGCCCACATCGTTGAGGCTGATCAGCGAGGCGAGCGGCACGTCGGGCGAGACCCCGCGCAGCTGCGTGCTCTCGCCCGTGATGCGATAGAACTTGCCGATGGTGACGGTGAGCTGGCCGTTGACCGGCTTCTTGACGAAGCCGTCGAGCGGCACGAGGTTCTGCACGGTGCCCTTGCCGAAGGTCTGCTGGCCGAGCACGATGCCGCGCCGGTAGTCCTGGATCGCGCCGGCAAAAATTTCGGACGCCGAGGCGCTGAAGCGATCGACGAGTACGGCCAGCGGGCCAGTGTAAGCGACCCCCGCTTCCGGGTCGTCGAGCACTTCGGTGCGCCCGCCGGAGTCGCGCAACTGTACGACCGGACCGCGGTCGATGAACAGGCCGGTGAGGGCGGTGGCCTCAGGCAGGTAACCACCGCCGTTGCCACGCAGGTCCATCACCAGGCCGTCAATGCCCTCGGCTTGCAGTTCCTCGATCAACCGGCGCACGTCGCGGGTGGTGCTGCGGAAGTCTTCGTCACCGGCATTCTGCGCGGCGATGTCCTGGTAGAAGCCCGGCACGCTGATCACGCCGACGCGATAGCTGTGCCCGCCACGTTCGAGGGTGTGCCGCGACTTCTGCGCGGCCTGCGCTTCGAGCGTGACCTTGTTGCGCTTGAATTCCAGTGTTTTCTCGGTGGTGCCGGGAGCGGCACCGCCCGGCAGCACACGCAGGCGCACGAGTGTGCCGCCCTTGCCGCGGATCAGCTGCACCACGTCGTCGATGCGCCAGCCCACCACGTCGGTGAAGGCGCCGTCCGCGCCCTGGGCGACGCCGACGATGCGGTCGGTGGGCTTGAGCGTGCCGGCCACGGCCGCCGGGCCGCCCTCGATGATGTTCATCACCGTGACGAACTCGTCGATCAATTGCAGCGAGGCGCCAATGCCCTCGTAGTTGAGGCTCATCTGGATGCGGTATTCCTCGGAGTTGCGCGGCGAGAAATAACTCGAATGCGGGTCGAAAGTGCGCGCGTACGAGTTCATCAAATTCTCGAACACGTCCTCGGCGCTCACCTGCTCGACGCGCTTCAGCACGCGCTCATAGCGTTTGCGCAGCGTGTCGGCCGCCTCATCCCAGGTCTTGCCGGCGAGGATCAGGCCGAGTGCGTCGTTCTTGACCCGCCGGCGCCAGATCTCGTTCATCTGCGCCTCGGTGGCTGGCCAGCTCGCCTTCGAGCGATCGAACTCGAAGGACTCATCGACGGTCCAGTCCGGCTCCTTCGCGAGTTGCACCAGCGCGTGCTGCACGCGATCCCGGTTGCGGGCCTGGTAGCGCGCGAAGATCACGTAGGCGGGCTCGATCTCGCCGGTGCGGATCATGTCGTCGAAGCGCAGCCGATAGCGCTCGAACTCGGCGATGTCACTCGCGAGGAAGTAGCTGTGCTGGCCGTCGAGGAACTGCAGGTAACGATCGAAGACCTGCGCGGACATCTGGTCGTCGATGTCGGCGCGGCGGTAATGCGTGTCCTCGAGGATCATGCCGACGCGCCGGGCGACCAGCCGGTGGCGCTCGCTCGGCGCAAGTGCGCCGGGCGGCAGCGCCGAAGTGCTGGCCGGGGCCTGCGAAGAACTGACCAGGGCCAGCAGCACCGCAACCATGGCGGAAGCGGTGAAACCGGTGGTGAGGCGTTGGGTCGACTGCATTCGGGGCTCGATGATGAGTGCTCGGTTACAATGCCATGAGTCTAGGCTAGAACGCGCTGGCGGAAGCAGCAAGTCTGCACCGCGGCATACCCGCTGGAGATCATGCGACCCCTCGCCATGCTCATTGGAATCGTGATGGGATCGACTCTTTCGATCTCGGTCGCACTGGCTCTCACCGGCATCGTATTCCTGTTGCTGCCGGAGTACGCCGATCGGCTGGCGCCAGAACGCGCGCCGCTCGCGCGCGCGCTTGCGCTGGCGCTTGCCCTGACCGTGCTCGCCGCCACCAGCTTCCTTGCCGAGATCCGCATGCGCAGATGGCGTCCGGCCGCCCATTTCGCGCTGCTCGCGGGGCTGGCGTTCGCCACCTGGATGTACTGGCCCTGATGAGCACTCACCAGCTGTTGGAGCCGGCGAGGCGCCCGCGGGTTCCCGCCTGGTGTATTTTGCTCGCCTCGGCCGCAGCCGCGGCGGCGGCAGCCGATGTCCCGGTAGCCGTTTCTGCCCAGGTCTACGAAACACATATTGCCGCGCTCGCGGCCGACGACATGCAGGGGCGCATGCCCGCGACCGACGGCGAGGCCCTGACCATCCGCTACCTCGAGAACGAGTTTCGCAAGCTCGGTGTGGCGCCGGTCGGCGGCAGCTACCAGCAAGGGGTGCCGCTCGTTGAAATCGCGCCGCGGCCTGATGCCGAACTGCGCTTCGCGACGCCGCAGGGCGAGCAGCGGACGCGCTTCGGTGAGGATTCCGTCGTCTGGACCAAGCGCGAAGTGACCGCGGCGTCGGTCACGGACAGCGATCTGGTGTTCGTCGGCTACGGCGTGAACGCCCCCGAGTACGGCTGGAACGATTACGCCGGCGTCGACATGCAGGGCAAGACCGCGTTGATCCTGATCAACGATCCGGGTTTCGCGACCGGCGACGAGTCGCTGTTTCGTGGCCAGGCGCTGACCTACTACGGCCGCTGGACCTACAAGTTCGAGGAGGCCGCGCGCCAGGGCGCCGCCGCGGCGATCATCGTGCACGAGACCGTGCCGGCCGCCTACGGCTGGCCCACCGTCGTCAACAGTTGGGCGAATCCGCAACTGCAGATGCGGAGCGTGAACGGCAACGCCGATCGCGTGGCGCTCGAGGGCTGGATCACCCAGGAGTGCGCCGCTGCGCTGCTGGCCGCGGCGGGGCAGGACTTCGACACCCTGAAGAAGGCCGCCAATACGCGCGGCTTCAGGCCCGTGCCCTTGCCGGTGCGCGTCAACGGGCGCGTCGCGAACACGCTGCGCCATTCGAGTTCCGCGAATGTCGTGGCGCAGATTCGCGGTACTGAACGGCCGGAGGAATACGTGCTGTATGTCGCGCACTGGGATCATCTCGGCCGCCTGGCAGGGGGCGAGGGCGATCGCACGTTCAACGGCGCGGTCGACAACGCGAGCGGCGTGGCGGGCCTGCTGGCGATTGCCGATGCCTTCCAGCGCGCGCCGGTGAAACCTGCGCGCAGCATCCTCTTCGTCGCGGTAACCGCGGAAGAGCAGGGGTTGCTCGGCAGCGAGTACTACGTCGCGCATCCGCTCGTGCCGCTGGCGCAGACCGTGGCGGTTTTCAACATGGATGCGCTGCAGTTCGCCGGCCCGACGCGCGACGTGCGCGTGGTGGGTGCCGGCGCGTCCGAGCTCGAGCGTTACCTGCACGAGGAGGCGGGCAGGCGTGGCCTGCGCGCGGCGCCGGAGGCGAACCCGGAGCGCGGCGCGTTCTATCGTTCCGACCATTTCAATTTCGCGCGTGCCGGCGTGCCGGCGCTGTATCTCAAGGTCGGCATCGACGATCTGGACGGTGGTGTCGAAGCCGGGCAGGCGCGCGAAGCCGACTACATCGCCTCGCGGTACCACCAGGTCGGTGACAACTACGCCGCGGGCGTTCGACTCGAAGGCGGACTCATCGTCGTCGAGCTCGTGCATGCCATCGGCAGCCGCCTCGCACAGGAATCAGGCTTCCCGAACTGGTTGCCGGACAATGAATTCCGCGCGGCGCGCGATGCGAGCCGCCCTGTCGGGCCCTGAGCCCTAAGCCCTAAGCTCTTAGCTCCAAGTTCCGAGCCCAGCGAGCCTAGCGGCGTCCGCCCTGACGGCCCCAGATGTTCGCCGGCGCCTTGCCGGCATTGGCATTGTACGGATCGTTGCCGCGCTCACGTTCATCGGAAGCAATTTCGTGCAGCAACGCGAGGCTCACGCGTTTCAGCGTGTTGTCGTTGCTCCCGGTGTCACTGGCGGCCACGGGCTCCGAGGGCGTCTTCGGCGCCCGTTCGGACAGGTTCTTCATCTCATCCCCGGTCTGGAAATTCGTATACGTCGCCCGCCAGTGTCGCATTCTTGGTCAAACGCTGGTGGACCAGGCCCGAAACCGTGACACAGCTCACATTAACGCGCTGTTAAACGAAAGGCAGCGCGCGCACCGCGGGCAAACAGCAGCAGGGCGTACGGGCCGAGCGCGATGAGCCACCACGACAGGCCACCCTGCGCCAGTCCCTTGAAGAAATCGCCCCAGAAGCGCCACAACCCGCCCCCGGTGTAGGGTCCGAGAGTCTCGACGCCGGTGTAATACACCGCGACCGGCAACAGCGTGACGCCCACGATCAGGGCAATGAGCGCGATCAGCGCCTCGCGCACCACGGGCGACTGGGCGCGATAAGTGGCAATCGGGTTGGCCATGAGGCGGGCATAATACCGTGATGCAGGACTTGCGCACCGCCGTGGTCGGCGTCGGCTATCTGGGCAGATTCCACGCGCAGAAGTATGCGCAGGTGCCGGGCAGCCGGCTCGTGGCGGTCGTCGACGCCAACGAGGAGGCCCGCAACCGCGTGGCGGCGGAGACCGGCGCCAGGCCGCTCGCGAGCTACCAGGACCTGCTGGGCGAGGTCGACGCGGTGAGCGTCGTCACACCGACTGCCAGCCACGGTGAGATCGCGCTCGAGTTCCTGCGGGCCGGGGCGCACGTGCTGGTCGAGAAGCCCGTCACCGAGACGGTGGAGCAGGCGCGCGCGCTGATCGACGCCGCGCGCGTCGCGGGCCGCGTGCTGCAGGTGGGGCATCTCGAGCGTTTCAATCCCGCGGTGCTCGCGGCGGATGCGTGGCTTGCCACGCCGCGGTTCATCGAATGCCATCGCCTCGCGCCGTACCGGGAGCGCGGCACCGACGTGAATGTGGTGCTCGACCTGATGATCCACGACATCGACATCGTGCAGTCGATCGTCGGCAGCCCGATCGCGGCGCTGGAGGCGGTCGGCGCGCCCGTGTTCTCCGACGAGATCGACATCGCCAATGCGCGCATCCGCTTCGAGAACGGCTGCGTCGCGAACACCACCGCGAGCCGCGTGAGCCTGAAAACCGAGCGCAAGCTGCGCCTGTTCCAGGACGACGCCTACCTGTCGATCGACCTGCAGCAGCGGATCCTGACCGTGATCAGGAAGCGCGCGGGCGGGCCGGCGGAGGGGCAATTGCCGGTCTCGATCGAGGAGCAGAGCTTCGAGCAGGGCGATGCGCTGCGGGCCGAAATCGAATCCTTCCTCGATTGCGCGCGGCACGGCAAGACGCCGGTGGTGACCGGCGAGGACGGCCTGCGTGCGCTCGAGACCGCCATCCGGATCACGCGCGAAGTATCGGCGAGTGCGCGGCGGGCGCTGGCTTGAAATAGGCGCCGGGGCCCCAATCCTTGTCCCATGAGCACGCTGCTGCCCGAAATTGCCGCGCCACGCGGCACCCTCGATATCGACCTGGTGGGTGATTTCGCCTGTCCGTGGTCGTATCTCGGTACGCGCCGCCTCGCGCGCGCGCTCGATCATCTGCACGGTGTCGCGGTGCGCGAACTGCGCTGGCATCCGTTCCGGCTGCAGCGGCCCGACGCCGGCGCGCCGGCCCAGTGGCGTGAGCTGCTCGCCTCGCGACTGCCGCAGGGTGTCAGCGTCGAGCTGGCCGAGTCGAGCCTGGCGGAGGCCGGCGAAAGCCTGGGCATACGTTTCAATTTCAAGCAGCTCACGACCGTGCCGGATACCACCGCCGCGCATCGGCTGGTGAAACTGGCCGAACCCGAGGGCCTGCATGGCACGGTGCTTGATGCGATCTTCCGCGCCTATTTCGAGCAGGGTCGCGATATCGGCGACATCGAAGTGCTCGCGGCGATCGGGGCCGAGTGTGGCTTGGGCGACGCGGTGCTCGCTACCCTGCGCGATCCGCAGGCGGGCTACGCCGAGGTGATCGACGAGGAGCGGCGCCTGCTGCTGCTCGGTGTGACCGCGATCCCGAACCTGCTGTTCAACCGGCAAGTCCTCGTGCCGGGACCGGCGGACGAGCAGATATACGTGAAGGCGCTCGACCAGGCGCTCTTCCCGGGGACTGGCGCCACGGTGCACTGATGGGCTTGGGGCTCAGGGCTGAGAGCTTAGGGCCAGAGCGCGGGCTGGCCGGCTGGCGCCTCTGGCCCTAAGCTCTCAGCCCTTAGCAGTCCACTCGTAGCACCAGCGCCATGTCCTCGCCCACGCCCCGCACCGTCACGGTTGCCGCCACGCAGTTCGCCTGTACCTGGGACCTGGCGGCCAATCTCGACACCGCCGAGCGCCTGACGCGCGAGGCCGCGCAGCGCGGCGCCCAGGTGATCCTGCTGCAGGAACTTTTCGAGACCCCGTATTTCTGCATCGAACAGGACTCGCGGCATCTCGCGCTCGCGACCACGCTCGAGGACAACGTGGCGGTGCGGCGCTTCGCGCCGATCGCGCGCGAGCTGGGCGTGGTACTGCCGATCAGTTTTTTCGAGCGGGCAGGCCAGGCATTCTTCAATTCGATCGCGATCATCGACGCCGACGGTACGGTGCTCGGTGTGTACCGCAAGGCGCACATCCCGAACGGTCCGGGTTACCAGGAGAAGAACTATTTCTCTCCCGGTGACACCGGGTTCAAGGTGTGGAACACGCGCTATGCGCGACTTGGTGTCGGCATCTGCTGGGACCAGTGGTTTCCGGAAACCGCGCGCTGCATGGCGTTGATGGGTGCGGAGCTGCTGCTGTATCCGACCGCGATCGGCAGCGAGCCGCCGCCCGCGCTGCCCGTCAACTCGCGCGAACACTGGCAGCGTACGCAGCAGGGCCATGCCGCCGCGAATATCATGCCGCTGATCGCCTCCAACCGTTACGGCATCGAGCGCTCGAAGCAGGATCCCGAGGGCCTGTGGATTCGCTTCTACGGATCGTCGTTCATTGCCGACCCGACCGGGGCGAAGCTGGTCGAGGCGGGCGAGGCGGGCGACGCGGTGCTCACCGCGAGTTTCGATCTCGACGAGATCGAGAGCCTGCGCAACAACTGGTTCGTGTTCCGCGACCGGCGTCCCGACCTGTACGGCGCGATCACGACGCTCGACGGCCGGCATCCGCCGGCACGCTGACTGCCGCGACCGACAGTTCAGCTGCCCGAGCCACGTCCGAGTTGATCGAGTCGCGCGCGGATGTGGGCGGCTTCGGCCGGGCCATTGGCGAGCGCGATGGCGCGATTGAACGCCTCGCGCGCTTCCTCATGGCGCTCGAGCTGCGCCAGCAGCGCGCCCCTGACGCCATGGAAATGAAAATAGGCGGACAGCCGCGGCGCGAGCGGCTCGATCAGCTCGAGCGCGGCAGCGGCGCCGCGCAGCTTCCACGTCGCCACCGCGCGATTCAGGGTGACGACGGGCGAGGGCTGCAGCGCTTCGAGCGCCGCATACAGCAGTTCGATCTGCGTCCAGTCGGTGTCTTCGGAGCGCGCGGCGCGCGCATGCAGCGCCGCGATCGCCGCCTGGACCTGGTACGGGCCCGGCTGCGCATGGCGCAGCGCCTTGTCGAGCAGCGCAAGGCCCTCATCGATCATGGCACGGTTCCACCGGCTGCGATCCTGGTCCTCGAGCAACACGATCTCGCCAGCTGCATCGAGCCGCGCAGCGGCGCGCGCGTGCTGCACAAGAAGCAAGGCGGTGAGCCCCATGATCTCGGGTTCGGTCGGGAACAGTCGCAGCAATAGTCGCGCGAGACGAATCGCCTCGGCGCACAGCTGGCTGCGCAGCTCGCCCGTCTCGCCGGTGGCCGAGTAACCTTCGTTGAACAGCAGATAGATCGTCGCGGCCACGGCGGCCACACGCTTGGCGCGTTCCGGTGCGCCCGGAGCCTCGAACGGCACGCCCGCTTTGGCGACACGCGCCTTGGCGCGCGTGATGCGCTGCTCCAGGGCGGCTTCGGAGACCAGGAAGGCGCGCGCGATCTGCGGCACCGTGAGCCCCGAGACGATACGCAGCGCGAGCGCGATCTGCTGGGTCGGCGGCAGGTCGGGATGGCAGCACACGAACAGCAGCCGCAGGATGTCGTCGCGATAGTCGTCGCTGTCGAGCCGTTCGACGAGCGCGGCTTCGGAATCCTCGAGGTCCGACAACAGCTCATCGGGGGGCAGAGGCTCGTGCTTCGTCCTGCGGCGCACGGCATCGACCGCCGCATTGCGCCCGACCAGGATCAGCCACGCGGCCGGATCACGCGGCGGCCCGTTCACGGGCCAGTGCCGCAAGGCACGCAGGCAGGCCTCCTGGAAGGCCTCCTCGGCCGTGTCGAGATCGCGGAAGTAGCGCAGCAGTGCCGCGACGGCCTGCGGGCGTGCGCCAATCAGCGCCGCGTCGAGCCACGCGACATCGTTCATGCAGGAAGGCCGCTGGGCCGATAGAGCGCGACTGGCCGCAACTCGTAGGCCCCGCCGGGGTTCGCGGCCGCGAGCTTGCGGGCCGTGTCGAGTGCTTCGTCGAGCGATGCGCACGCGACGATGTAGAAGCCGAGGAGCTGCTCCTTGGTTTCGGCGAAGGGCCCGTCGACGACCAGCGGCGGGTCGCGGTCCTTGCGCAGGGTGGTCGCGGCGGTGGTCGGCATCAGCCGCGCGACTGGTCCAAGCCGGCCGGTGCGCGCGATCTCCTCCTGCACTGCCGCGAGGCGCCTCATGACGGCGTCGTCGTCTTCCGCACTCCAGCCGCAGACCACGTCTTCGCGGTGATAACAGAGAATTGCGTACAGCAACGGCGTGCACTCCTCGGGCCACAGGACGCACGAGTATGCGCTGCCCCGACAGTGCGCTGCGGCGCAGTGTCGGAACGGGTCCCCTTTGCGCGTCCTCGGGCGTACGCTATCGAAACTACGAGGAGTGTAATCATGGCCAACTATGTCGATGGATTCGTGCTGCCGGTTCCGCGTCGCAAGCTGGCGGCCTACCGCGCGATCGCGCGCAAGGCGGCCAAGGTCTGGCGCGAACATGGCGCACTCGAATACCGCGAATGCATTGCCGATGACGTCAAGCCGGGCAAGGTCACGTCCTTCCCGCAGAGCGTGAAGCTGAAGCCCGGCGAAGTGGTGATGTTCTCGTGGGTGGTCTACAAGTCGCGCCAGCATCGCGACAAGGTCAACGAGAAGGTGATGAAGGATCCGCGGCTCGCCTCGATGATGGATCCGAAGAAGCTGCCGTTCGATGGCACGCGCATGTTCTGGGGCGGCTTCAAGGTGTTCGTGGCGGCGTGAACCGGTCGTTCGCGGACCACTTCCGCAGCGTCTCGCGAGGCTACGCGAGCCATCGCCCGACCTATCCGGCCGCGCTGTTCGACTGGCTTGCGCAAGTGGCGCCCGCGTGCGGGCTTGCGTGGGATTGTGCGACCGGCAGTGGCCAGGCGGCGGCGGACCTGGCGCGGCACTTCGCGCGCGTGATCGCCACGGACGCGAGCGCCGCGCAGATCGCCCAAGCAGAGCCACATGCGCGCATCGAGTACCGGGTCGCGCCCGCGGAGCACTCGGGCCTCGAGGCGCACAGCGTCGACCTCATCGTGGTCGCGCAGGCCTTGCACTGGTTCGATGTCGACGCGTTCCACGCTGAAGCGCGGCGCGTGCTCGTCCCGGGTGGCGCGATCGCCGAATGGTGCTACGAAATCACGGTCGTCGATGCCGGTCCGATCGACGCGCTCCTGCTCGAGGTCTACCACGGCGCACTGGCTCCGTACTGGCCGCCCGAGCGCGCGCACATCGAGCGCGGCTATCGCGACCTGCCGTTCCCGTTCGCGGCGATCGAGGCTCCACCGTTCGCGATGCAAATGGAGTGGACCCTGTCGCAGTTCACCGGCTACCTGCGCACCTGGTCGGCGACGGCGCGCTATGTCGCGGCGCGCGGGCACGATCCGATCGCTGCGCTCGAGGAGCGGCTGGTGCCGCACTGGGGCGATGACGCGCGTCTGGTGAGCTGGCCGCTGGTGCTGCGCGTCGGCAGGTAGTCTTGCGGCGTTTCGGCCCTCACCTCAGGGCACAGCCATCGCCGCGGTAAGCACCCGTGAGCCGCTCCAGGCGAAAACCACTGTGCGCCCAGTGCGCACCATGCGCGGGAAACCGTTCGAGCGCGCGGTGCCGGCAGGCGTGACCGTGACAGCAGCGTGGCGTGTGCCGTCGCTGCCGATGCGCCGCACGCGAACTGCGCCGCCGTCGGGCAGTTGCTCGAGCCAGGAGACCAGCGCGTCGCCATTGGCGAGCAACAAGATGGCCACGCGCCCCGCAGGCTTGCCATCGTCGGCGATCACCGGGGCACCGAAGCTTGCACCGGCGTCGTTCGACAGTGCGACCTTCACGTGCGGCCGGCCGTCCACGGCGGTGTACCACGCCACGGCGACACGACGGTCCGAAGCCGCGACCGCCGGCCCATTCACGGGACAGCCCTCGATGCGCCAGGCGTCGCGCGCCACAGGTGCCGGCTCGGTCCATTTGCCGCCCGCGAGGCGCACGATGGCAATGTCGCGAACTTCCTGCGCCGACCGGTCCCGGTAGACCACCACGGGCCCGTCGCGCGTGAGGGCGGCCGAGGTCTGGCAACACTCGCAGGTGCGCGCATCGAGCAGCGCCTCGTCGCCCAGCGTGCCGTCGCGGGCGATCGTCGCGTAGCGCAGCGACATGTCGCCCTCGCCATGATCGTGCCCGCCGCCACCCGCCCGCATCGCGCGACCATCCAGCCACACAGCGGCAAGCGAGCCATCCTGCGCGGCGAAGAGCGACACGAAGCCGTGTTCGGTCGGCGTGCCGTCACGATGCGGCACGATCGGCGTGCCCCAGGTTGCGCCGCCGTCGAAGGAGCGGGCGACGTTCACGTCGTAAGCGAAACTTCCCGCCGCGCTGCGCACCAGCCAGTGCGCGGCGAGCGAACCATCCGGCAGCACGCTCATCGACGGAAAATCCGCCCAGTTGACGAACCAGTTCGCACCCTCGGCGATGGTGCGCGGCGCGGACCAGCCCTTGCCATCCCCGGAGGCAAAGCGCAGCGCGGCGCGGCCGCCTTCCTGGCGTTCGATCCAGCTGAGGAACACGCGTCCGTCGGGCGCGACGGTCAGGTTGGCCTGCGCGCTGCCCTCCGGGGCCGGGGATGGAATTTGCCGCAGCGTTTCGGCCGCGGGTGTCGTGATCGACCACGAGGCGAGCAGGGCGATGAGGGCAGCGATCGGCAAACGGGCCATGCGCGATACCTTGCTGTCGTGGGAGACGTCGCATTGTGCCAAGTATCCGCGTTGCGTGGGCGGACCGTTGAAACTGAGCTTCGGCCGCGTGGCGGCCCGGGACATCGTGTAAAGCCCCTATCGGACCGCGCGCGCGTTCGGACCATAATCGAACGGCGCACCGCGGAGGCCCGGCATGACGAGATCCATCGAGTTCCTGCACCTGGATACGGACCGCGGATGAGCACCCGATTCAATGCGGCCGCGGCCCACGCCGCGCCGGTCCTGCTCGACAAGTCCGCCACGCTCGACAAGGTGTGCGCGCTGATCGCCGAGGCCGGTCGCAGCGATGTGCGGCTGCTCGCGTTCGCAGAGACTTTCGTACCGGGCTATGCGTACTGGCTCGGCGTCTACCCGGCCATGGCGCAACAGGCAGTGATGCTGGAGTACGCGGCGCAGTCGGTGTCGATCGCCGCGGGCGAACTCGCGCCCGTGCTCGAGGCCTGCGCCAGGCATCGCGTCAACGTGGTGCTCGGCTTGTCGGAGCGCGACGGCGGCACTCTCTACAACAGCCAGGCCTTCATCGACGAGCACGGGCGCCTGCTCGGCGTGCGCCGCAAGCTGCAGCCGACGATGTCGGAGCGATACGTCTGGGGCCAGGGCGATGGCTCGACGCTGAAGGTGTACGACATGCCGGTCGGCAAAGTGGGCGGGCTGATCTGCGGCGAGCACTCGATGAACCTCGCGCGCCACGCGCTGATCCTGCAGCACGAGGAGGTCCACGTTTCGTCCTGGCCCACCTTCGCGACCTTGAAGGGCAGGGAGGCCTGGTTCGACCCGCACGTCGATGCGCTCTCGAAAGTGCATGCCTACACGGGCTCGTGCTTCGTCATCGTCGCGCAGGATCCGATCACGCAGGCGAACCTGGATCGCATCGAGCGGCTGCTCGGTCCGCAGGATGTGTTCAAGGCGGGCGGCGCACGC
Source organism: uncultured Pseudomonadota bacterium (assembly GCA_902826575.1). Classification (GTDB taxonomy): domain Bacteria; phylum Pseudomonadota; class Gammaproteobacteria; order Steroidobacterales; family Steroidobacteraceae; genus CADEFQ01. The sequence goes on from CADEFJ010000001.1 coordinate 134,249, forward strand.
TCGGCCATCTACGGGCCCGGTGAGGAATTCGTCGCCGCGCCCCATACGGGGCTCGAGGAAAAGCTCGTGATCGGCGAGATCGACCTCGGCCGCATCCGCGCGGCCAAGCTGCAGCACGATTCGGCGGGCCACTATGCGCGCGCGGAAATCCTGCGGCTCGTCATCGACACGGAGCCGAAGACGCCGCTCGTCGGCGCGCCGCGGACTGACTGACGCCGCGCGCGGTATTGGTGGTGGAGAAAGTCATCGCGTCGCCGAACGACCTCGAAGTGCGACTGCGCGCCAACGGCATCGACCGCCTGTTGCTGGAGCTGCACCCCGAGCCTGTCGAGCAACAAGAGGTACACCACTGCGCGACATCCGCATCCAGAAGACCGGTGAGCTGGATATGCAGTAGACCAGCGACGATAGGCTGACCGCGTCCGTGCCGATCCAGATCAAGCGCCGCAGTGGCCGCAAGTTGGTCACCTTGCCAAACGGGGAAACCATACCGGTCAGACCGTGGGACGTGGCGCCAACCTCCATCCAGCTGGCGCTGGCCAGGGGCCATAGGTGACTGGCCATACCGGAATCGGGGGAGGCGAAATCATTGATGGAGATCGCCACACGTTAAGGAATAGACAACAGCTACGTCAGCCGGATGGTCAGCCTGACCACGCTCGCCCCCGACACCGTGGCGGCCATCCTGGATGGCGCATTGCCGAATCACATCACGCTGTTTGATATGGCGGTTGATCCGCAAGCGCTGTGGGGTAAGCAGCGGGAGCGAGTCGGCCTTCCGCGTTGGAAATCAACCCGCGTCTGCAGGCGACCACGGACCACCTGCCTGCCAGCGGGCTGAAAGCGCCGCATTGGCATTGGCCGCCTTGATGACGGGCAGCATGAACGCGACCAGTGCCGCAATGACGTCATTCAGCGCCAGCGCGTCCAGGCGGTTCTTTCTCAGGAAGGCCTGCCACTGCGCCTGCTTCTGCGCATCTTGCGCAAACGCATCGGTAAGGCCGAATGGGGCCTCTCCAGCCAGAGCGGTCTTGCGTCGATCGAAGGTCGCCCGAATCGCTTGGCGAAGGGTGTCGCCATCGAAGTCGGTGTGCCGCGCCAATATCCACAGGTCGAAATAATCCTTCATGCGACTATTGGCGATGCCAAGGGACGATAGCGCCTCGAATTTCTCGGCCACCACGGTGTAGCGCGGATAGACACGCAGTCTTGGTGCCGCGAACTCCGACAGCATGACGGGGTATTCGACATCCTCTGGGCCAGGCGTGACGGCGTCGCCGAATCCAATATCGATCTGAATCTGGCAACGCGCGCCATCGATCACGCCAGGCAACATGACGCGCACACCGGCGTAGTTCGCCTCCTTGCGGATTTCTGCGGCGTGCACGGTGTCGGGTTGAAACATTACGCCGTCGTGCGTTTCGATCGCGCAGATTTCCCTGAAGACGGCTTCGATGTGCGGCAACTCCGCCGAGCCGAATCCCAAGAAATCGGCGTCCCTGGTTGGGCGATGTGGGATGTCGAACCACAGGTCAAACAACAAGGCACCCTTGAGCAGAAACTGATCCGCGTGCTGCGAGATGCTGATGCGGTACAGCAGCCGCTCAATCGCATAGCGGGTAAGGACCAAGTTGAAATCCTGCTTGGTCTCGCGGGCGCGGTTGAGCAGACGGGCACGTACTGATGCCGCCACGTTTCTTTCATTCATGGCAGGCTTTCCATGTAGGGGCGCATCACATTGGCCACGCGGCACAGCGTGGCATAGCGCCAGAGTTCGTCCATGCTCGCGCGCTTGGCTCGCCAGGCTTCCTTCAGGGCTTCCATCGCCACATCGAGGCCGATTTTGTTGCGAAACTTGAAGCAGTCGGCCACGGTGCGAGCGACGTTGGTCACGCGCACGTTCACGCCATCTATCTGGTGTTCTTCGATGCCATCGGTCAGTGCGGCACCCGAGAAGCGCACGATGCGCAGTGGCGGGTAATCTATCTTCGGTGCACGCGCCTTGTTCGGAATGGCGAGCCAAACCTCGAATGGCGACTGTGTGGTGAGGTCGTGCACCCGCAGCGCTGACAGCAGGCAGACGATGGCTTGCGGGTGTTTGCGTGCCACCTCTGCGAGCGTGCCATGCTCGGATACGCTGCGATCAGGACGGGCATACAGACCCCGACCTACGCGGGTAAGCAGACCCTGCCGAACCAGTCGCGTGAGGGTGACACTGGGCAGACCCAGCGCATCGAGATCGCGCGAGCGTATGAGGCCGCGCTGGGCGGCGAGATCCAGAATGGTCTGATGCGAACTTTTCATGCCGTCATGATGTTGCATTAAGTCGGTAGTGGTCAATATATACCTACAAAACACAACACAGGCGGTTTCCTCTGCTATCCGATGCCCCAATCCAATCGTTTGACTCGTCCGCGCGTAACCCTTTGATCTGTAAGGCGCTGACTTATGGCCTTTGCGGACTTCGGGCCAGTTCCAGGGAGCGAGGCCGGAGCGAGGAATGGCCAGGAGAGAGTGGAATGCGGTGCGAAACTGGCTGACGGGCCGGGCGGCTAAGACTGCAGGATTCCTCAGGAACCCACACGAGTACGCGGGAACTGGCGCGATCGGGCAAGAAAAAACACCAACCGAGAACGGTTGGGGTTTTGTTATTGGTGGAGGCGGGGGGAATCGAACCCCCGTCCGCAAGTCCTAGACTTCAGGATCTACGTACGTAGCTCTCTCTTTGTTTCTCGCCTCACGCTACCCGAGGAGCAGGGAAGACGCTCGGCCAGCGACAGTGACTCTTAACGGAACCACCCCGTCGCACGGTGGCCCGCGATCCTATGAGCGCGTCCCCTGATGCAGTGGCATAGGCACCAGCTGGTCAGAGGTCAGCCGTGATTAGGCGGCTAGAGCGTAGTTGTCGTCGTTGGCAACTAAGTTTTGCACAGTGATTAACGAGGGCCATGCGCCTCGGTACGCCCCTGAAGGTTCGCAACCCACGTCGAAACCGGTCGCCCCCATACAGGTACCCCTTGAGTATAGTCGATCCGGTCCGTTTCAAGGGCCGGGCGGGTTGCGGGCCGGATCGAGGGCGGCCACGACACCGTAAAGCGTCTGCAGCACCGGCAGTTCGAGGCCGACGCCGGCGGCGCGTTCGAGCGCGTAGCCCAGCGTCTCGTGGACTTCGAGCGGGCGGCCCGCATCGACGTCCTGCAGCGAAGACATGCGATGTCCGGCGGCATCCCGCCGGTAGCCCTCGCCGATGGCCACGATGCTTGCGACCGCGTCGCGATCGGGACTGCGCGCGATGCTCGCCACCGGCAGTACCGACGCATCGCTGACCGCGATGCCGAGCCGGTCGGCGAGGCGCACCATTTCGCGCACCACGCGCACGATCACGAGCGCTGCATCCGCGTCGACGAGGAACGCCCACGTGGGTCGCCGCGTGGTCACGGACAGCGCCATCAGCCCGGTCCACGCGCAGAACTTCGACCACTCGAGGGCCAGCACCTGCGGAGTCTGCGCGGCGCGAACACCGGACGCATCGATTTCGCCGGCAATGCGCCGCACCCGATCGCTCGTGCCCTCGGGCAGCTCGCCGATGAAGACATTGACGTTGCGCGTGAACAGCACCGCGCCATCCGGCAGCAGCTCGGCGCTCGTGTTCGCGAGCGCCCCCAGGGTGCGATCGCGTCCAACGGCGGCGGCCAGCAGTTCGTTCTTGCCCGGGCCGTTCTGGATCGAAAAGGCGGCCTCGAGCGTCTCGAGTTGCAGTGAGGCGAGTGTCGCGGCGGTGCCCGGGGTCTTGGTGGCGACGATCAACACGCGCGCGGCGCGCAACGCCGCCGGGTCGCGCACGACGCGCACCGGGACCGTGAACGTGGCGAGCCCATCGATCGTCAGGCCATCGCGCTCCACCTGAGCGGCGCGCGTGCCGCGCGCGAGCACGGCAACTTCGTGGCCCGCGCGCGCCAGGTGGGCGGCGAGGACGGAACCGATCGCGCCGGCGCCCACGATCGCGTAGTCGATGCCGCGCATGTTCAGCGCCGCTTCAGGACGCGCTGCTTGTCGCGCTGCCAGTCGCGGTCCTTCTCGACAGCGCGTTTGTCGTGCTGCTTCTTGCCCTTGGCGAGGCCGATCGCGAGTTTGGCGCGCCCCGAATCCCAGTGCAGGTCGAGCGGCACGATCGTATAACCCTTGCGCTCGACTGCGCCAACGAGCTGGTCCAGTTCGCGGCGATTGAGCAGGAGCTTGCGCGTGCGGGTCGGGTCGGCCTGTACGTGGGTCGAGGTGGTATTGAGCGGCGTCACGTGCGCGCCGATCAGGAAGGCCTCGCCACCGCGCAGGTAGACATAGGCCTCGGTGAGGTTCGCGCGCCCGGCGCGCAGCGCCTTGACCTCCCAGCCTTGCAGCGCAAGCCCCGCCACATAACGGTCTTCGATGAAATAGTCGAAGCGCGCCTTGCGGTTCTCGGCGATCGGCTTGTCAGAATTCTTTTCCTTGGCCACGGCGTATTGTAGACAATTGCGCCATGCGGGAACGGCAGGTGACACGCTCGGCGCTGGTGGCGATGCCGCCCGCAGTGCTTTACGCCCTGATCAACGACATCGAGGCGTATCCGCAGTTCGTGCCGTGGTGCACGCGGGCCGTCGTCGAGTCGCGCAGCGACAGGGAAATCGTCGCCACGCTCGGAGTGCGTCGCGGCGTGCTGCAGACCGAGTTCACGACCCGCAACACCCTGGAGCCGGTGCGCAGCATCTCGATGGAGCACCTGCGTGGCCCGTTCAAGCGCCTGCACGGTGTGTGGTCCCTGGTGCCGATCGGCGCGGCCGGCACGCGCATCGAACTGACGCTGCGCTTCGAGTTTGCGAATCGCGTGAGTGCGGCGCTTTTCGATGCGCTGTTCGAGGAGACGGCGGGCCTGCTGGTCGACGCCTTCGTGGCGCGAGCCCGCAGCCTGCGGGATGCGCCGACATGAAGCGCTGTACGGTGGTTCATGCGCTCGCGCAAGCGCAGTGGCTGTGGACGCTCGAGCTGCCGCAGGACGCCACGGTGGCGGACGCGCTGCGAGCCGCGCGTGTTGCCGCCGGCCAGTCGGGCGATGCAGGCAAGTCCCGCAGCGCAGGACAGCCCGGCATCGACTGGGATGACGCGACGGTGGGCATCCATGGCGTCGTATGCGGGCGCGAGCTGCGATTCGCCGACGGCGACCGCATCGAAATCTACCGGCCGCTCACGGTGGATCCGCGCGCCGCGCGGCGGACACGCGTGGCAAATGCGCGGCGGGCAGGGCGGCGTTAGCCGCCGGGAGTTGCGCTGTCGGTCGGGGGCGGAGCCTGCTCGGGCGCCGGGGCCTGCGCGGGCGCGCGCTGCGTATCCTCGGTGGGCAATGCCTGCGGCGCGGGCGTCGTCGGCACCAACACCGGCGCCAGCACGTTGATCTTCTCGATCCGCGCGACCTTGTCGTCCTCGAACCAGACGGTGAGCCTGCGCCGTTCGGGTTCCTGGATGCGGCCACGCTTCAGGTAGTAGAGGTAGTCCCAGCGATTCTCGTCAAACGCATCGGGCACCATCGGCGTGCCGAGCAGGAAGCGCACCTGGCTGCGTGTCATGCCCTCCTGCAGTTTCGCCACTGCATCGGGGTCGAGGTAATTGCCCTGCTGGATCGTCATGCGATAGACGCAGCCGCCAGCGAGTCCGGACAAGGCGATGGCGAGCACGGCAAGCCGTGCGAGTCGGGTCAATGGTGGTTGCATGGGGCGGATACGGGGGATAATCGAGCAATGATAACCGGGAGCACCTGATTGTGAAGGCAAAGATCTTCGCAAGGCCGGCCTGAAGGTGACCCTGCCGCGACTCAAGATCCTCGAAATCCTCGAGTCAGGCACGCCGCGCCACCAGAGCGCCGAGGGCATCTACAAGCAATTGCTCGAATCCAACGAGGATATCGGCCTTGCCACCGTGTACCGCGTGCTCACGCAGTTCGAAGCCGCGGGGCTCGTCGTGCGCCATCACTTCGAGAACGGCATGGCGGTGTTCGAACTGAACGAAGGCGCGCACCACGACCATATCGTGTGCCTCGATTGCGGCAAGGTCGAGGAGTTCATGGAAACCGGCATCGAGGAGCGCCAGACCGCGGTGGCGACCCGGCTCGGGTTCGAGATCCGCGATCACTCACTTGTTCTTTACGGGCGTTGCCGCCGCGCGAACTGCCCCTCGCGCAAGTCGTAGCATCTCGCGCGCGTGGGCGCGCGCCTTGTCGGTGACTTCCACGCCGCCCAGCATGCGCGCAAGTTCCTCGACGCGCGCATCGCCATCGAGCGCGACGATCTGGGTGCGGGTGCTCTTGCCATCGGTGAACTTGCTCACACGCAGGTGATGGTGGCCCTGCGAGGCGACCTGCGGCAGGTGCGTGACGCTCAGCACCTGGCTGCGATCGCCGAGCGCGCGCAGCTCTGCACCGACGATCTCGGCGACCGCGCCACCGATGCCGGCATCCACCTCGTCGAACACCATGCAGCGGCCCTCGCGGCCACCGCGCGCGACCTGTACGGCGAGCGACAGGCGCGCCAGTTCGCCGCCCGAGGCGACCTTGGCGAGCGCGCGCATCGGCTGGCCGGGATTGGCGGTGACCCGGAACTCGACCTGGTCGAGGCCGTGCGGCGCAGGTTCCGGGGATTCGAGCGGCGACACGTCGATCTGGAAGGCGCCGCCCGCCATGCCGAGCGTCTGCATGCGCTGGGTGATTTCCTTTGACAGTGATTTCGCGGCGGCCTTGCGCCGCGCCGACAACTGCCCGGCGCGTGTGCGCCAGGCGGCGAGGGCATCGGCCTGTTCCTTGCGCAAAGTGGCGAGCTGGGTGTCGGCGTGTTCGAGGCCGGACAGCTCGGTGCGCAGCTGCGAGAGGCGATTCGGCAGGTCGGCGACGCCCACGCGATGCTTGCGGGCGAGTTCCTCGAACGCGGCGAGTCGCTTTTCCACCTCGCCCTGGCGCGCGGTGTCGAGGTCGAGCGTCTCGGCGTACTGCGACAGTTCGCGCGCGGCCTCGCGCAGGTTGATCAGCGCGTCCTCGACCATCGGCGCGATGCCGGCGAGGCGCGGGTCGTGGGCCCCGACCGCCTTCAGCGCCGCGAGCGCGCGGCTGGTCGCGGCATGGGCGTTCGCGTCCTCGCCCTCGTACAGCAGCGTGATCGCCTCCTGCGCGGCCCCGACGAGCTTGCCGCGATTGGCGAGCCGCGAGCGCTCCTCGGTCAGCTGCGCAAGCTCGCCGTCCTTCATGTCGAGCGCCTCGAGTTCGCGCGTCTGGAACTGCACGAGCTCGGTGCGCGCATCGCGATCGCGCACGCGGCTCTCGAGGTCGAGGGTGCGATTGAGCAGTGTGAGCCACACGCGCTGCAGGCCCGCGACTTCGGCGGCGAGCGCTTCGAGCCCACCGGAGGCATCCAGCAACTCGCGCTGCGAGGCGGCGCGCACGAGCGACTGGAACTCGTGCTGGCCGTGGATATCGATCAGCAGCACGCCGACCTCGCGCAGCAACTGCACCGGCACGGACTGGCCATTGAGGTAGGCGCGGCTGCGCCCGTCGCCGGATACGACGCGGCGGATCGTCAGCTCCTCGCCGCCCTCGATCGATTGTTCGCGCAGCAGGCGCGCGAGCGGCGCGGCCGGGTCACCGATGTCGAAGCTCGCGCTGACCTCGCAGCGCTCGGCGCCATGGCGCACGACCTCGCTGCCCGCGCGCCCGCCGGCGAGCAGCTGCAGTGCATCGACGATGATCGATTTGCCGGCCCCGGTTTCCCCGGTGAGAACGGTGAGGCCCGGGCGGAATTCGATTTCCGCGGCATCGACGATCGCGAAGTCCCTGATCTGCAGGTGAGTCAGCATGCGGGTTACCGGTTGTGCTCGTTGCCGCCACGACCCCAGTGCAGCTTGGAGCGCAGCAGGCGATAGTAATCGTAGCCCTTCGGATGCAGCAGGCGGATGGAGTGCTTC
>CADEFJ010000002.1:0-102021 GCA_902826575.1 uncultured Pseudomonadota bacterium
GGCCCCGCGGCTGGCCGCCGAGGTGGCGTCCGAGCCCGCCCCGGGGCTTCACTAGGGGTATCCCGGGCAGCTTGCCGCCGGCCCCGGGCTGTGTAGTAATCACCCCATGCAGGTCAGATCCCGCACCGTTCTCGCACTGGCTACCGGGGCCATCCTCGGCTTTTCGGCGTCGATGACCGGCAACGTGCTCGCCGACCTGCGTCCGGGCGCCGCGCGCCCCGTCGAAGCATTGCCCTGGGAAGATGCGCGCCTGCTCGCCGAAGTGCTGGAGCGGGTGAAGCGCGACTACGTCGATGGCGTCGACGACCACGCGCTGATGGAAAACGCGGTGCGCGGCATGGTGAGCGCGCTCGACCCGCACTCGGCGTTCCTCGACGCCGACGAATACGACGAAATCCGCGCGAGCACCACCGGCACTTATCCGGGAGTCGGCATCGAAGTGGCCGCCGAGCCCGAAGGCATCAAGGTGCTGCGACCGATCGAAGGCTCGCCCGCCTATCGCGCCGGCATCCAGTCGGGCGACCTGATCGTTGCGATCGACGGCGAGGAAATCGGCGTGGACCTCGACCAGGCGATCCAGCGCATGCGCGGTCCGGCGGGCAGCCGCATCACGCTCACGCTCGCGCGCACCGGTGCGCCCTCGCCGATCGACGTGGCATTGCAGCGCGCGCAGGTGGCGGTCCACAGCGTCGAGCACGCCATGCTCGAGCCCGGCTACGGCTACCTGCGCATCTCCAATTTCAGCGAGACCACCGCCGAAGATGTCGAGCGCGCCATCGCCGATCTCGGGCGCACGTCGAACGGTGCGCTGTCGGGCCTGGTGCTCGACCTGCGCAACAACCCGGGCGGCGTGCTCGAGGCCGCGGTCGAAGTAAGCGACCTGTTCCTCGACTCCGGCATCATCGTGACGGCCGAGGGCCGCACCACCGATTCGCGCTTCCGCATGGAAGCGTCGCCGGGCGACGAACTCGCGGGCGCGCGCATGGCGGTACTGGTGAACGGCGCGTCGGCATCGGCCGCCGAGATCCTCGCCGGTGCGCTCAAGGATCACCATCGCGCGGTGCTCGTGGGACGCACCACCTACGGCAAAGGCTCCGTGCAGACCGTCATGCCGTTGTCGAACGGCCGCGCCATCAAGCTCACCACCTCGCGCTATTTCACGCCCTCGGGCGCATCGATCCAGGAAAAGGGCATCACGCCCGACGTGCTGATCGACGGCAAGGAAACGCCACCCGGTCCCCCCGCCAGTTTCGCGACCGATCGCGAAGTCCGCGTGGCGCTCGATACACTGAAGTCGGGCAGCCGCCTCGCGCGCGCCGATCACTGATCTTTGGAATTCCTGCAGCTGCTGATCGATTTCGTGCTGCACCTCGACCGTCATCTGGTCGAGTTGCTGGTGCGCTTCGACGTGTGGATCTACGCGATCCTTTTCCTGATCATCTTCGCCGAGACCGGTCTCGTCGTGACCCCATTCCTGCCGGGGGACTCGCTGTTGTTCGCGGTGGGCGCGCTCGCGGCGGTCGATACCAGCGGGACGCTCGACCCGACCATCGCCGCCGTGCTGCTGGCATGCGCCGCCATACTCGGCAACACGACGAATTACGCCATCGGTGCGCGCATCGGGCCGCCGGCGTTCAGCGGCCGCTATCGCCTGCTGAAGCTCGAATACCTGCATCGCACCGAGGACTTCTTCCGCCGCTACGGGCCGATGACGATCGTGCTGTCACGCTTCGTGCCGATCGTGCGCACCTTCGCGCCGTTCGTCGCGGGCGTCGGTCGCATGCCTTACGCGCGCTTCCAGGCCTACAACATCGCGGGCGGCACGAGCTGGGTCGTGCTGTTCGTTGTCGCGGGCTACCTGTTCGGCAACCTGCCGTGGATCAAGCAGAACTTCGGACTGGTGACGATCCTGATCGTCGTCGTGTCGATGCTGCCGATGGCAGCCATGGCCCTGCGCGCCAGGCGCGAGCGCGCAGCGCGCCATTGAGTGCGTCGGCGGTGAGCCTCATGGCCCCGCGTTGGACACGCTGGCTCGGTAGTGCCGGGCACCCATGAGCAGCGCGGCGATGCCGATCACCCCGTAGACGGCGGACGTGATGGCCATGCTGCTGCCGACCTGCTTTGGGTCGCCGAACACCCGGTCGGTCAGCAGGCCGACCGTTACCGGCCCGAGCAGCAGGCCGGAGAGATTCTTGACGATCCAGTACAGCGCCGTTGCCTGCGCCCGGATCTGGTTCGGGCTCAGCATGACGAGCGCGACCGCCCCGGTCGCCGACGCTGCCGACGCAGCCAGCACCATCGCTGCAAACAGCGCGAGTACCATGAACGGCGTGCCGACGATCGGGTAGAGCGTGCCGAAAATAACCATCAGCACAATGCCCACCACGGTCACTCTCATCGCCGCATCAGCTTGCCCGGCCCGCGAGAGACGATCCGACATCGCGCCACCCAGCATCGTGCCCAGGGGTCCGCAGATCAGCAGCACCAGGCCCAGGGAGAGGCCGATATCAGCGATGCCCCAACCCCAGCGCCGTTGGAAAAGGACGACGTTCCACGAGGCGACGTAACCGATGATCGTGTTGGCGCTCAGCCCGATCGTCAGCGAGGAATAGGCCTGCCAGTGCTGACGGATGTAGCCCATGGCCCTCGCGACGGATTCGCGCGCCGTGGTGGCTTCGAGCGCATGATTCACGTCCTGCCGGGCGGGCTCGCGGATGATCGCGATCAGCACCGCCAGCAGCAGGCCCGGCAGACCGACGACCAGGAATGCGGCCTGCCAGGGCTGGACGATTCCGAGCACCGGGATTTCGATTGGCGGTCGGGCAAGCAGCGGCTCGAGCAGCTGCCCGCCGATCAGATACGCAAGGGCGCTGCCCAGCGAGATGCCCATCATGTAGACGCTGATCGGCCGCGCGCGCCGCTCGCGCGGGAAGCAGTCGCTGATCATCGACAGGGCGGCCGGTGTGAGGGTCGCCTCGCCAACGCCGACCCCCACGCGCGCTGCGAACAGCTGTCTGAAATCCCGCGCCAGCCCGCACAGTGCGGTCATGATGCACCACACCGTAATGCCGGCGGCGATGATGACCTTGCGGCTCTTGCGGTCGGCCAGCAATCCTGCCGGGTAGCCCAGTGTCACGTAGAACACGGCGAAAGCCGGGCCGAGGAGCAGGCCTACCTGCGTGTCGGAAAGTTCGAGCGCTTCCTTGATCGGCTCGATCAGCAGCGCGAGTATCTGCCGATCGAGGAAGGATATGATGTACGCGAGGGTCAGAACCGTGACGATGGCCCAGGCACGCGCCGCGGACGGATAGGCCACTGCGTTGCGGTTCATGCCGGGGACTGCGCCTTGCGCTCGCGCACGGCCTCGCTCTTCATCACGCGCTGCCAATCGGGACACCGCCCGCGGCGTGCGGATTGGTCTGGCGCGTGACGATGGGGAGCTCGGAGCCGTCCGGTTCGAAGAACTTGCCCGAATCCGCGAGCTGCAGCCGTTCGATCAGCGAAAACAGCCTTCCGGAGCTCTCCTCGACGGTGAATGTGCCGCGTCCGCGCGTCGCATCGGTCTGCACGAACCCGGGATGCCCGCAGGCCACGCACACGCCGCGTTCGCGCAGCAGCAGTGCGAGCTGGAGCACCACCTGGTTCAGTGCCGACTTTGAACTCCGATAGGCAATCAGTCCCGGCGCAGGTTCGGGGCCGACCCTGCTCGACACGAAGTACATGATGCGGCGTTGACTGCGCGCCACGTGATCGCCGAACGCCTCCGCGAGCCGCAGCTGGGCGAACGTGTTCACGCGCATCATCGCGGCCCAGTCGTCGTAGTCGGTCTGCCCGAATCCGCGATCGGAAACGCTGGTAGCCGCGGCGTTGCCGATCAACACGTCGATCGGGCGCTCGCCGATGCTTCGCGCACATGCATCGATCGAGCCGAAGTCCGACAGGTCGAGACGCTCGACCGAAAGCCGGTCCTCGTGCCCGCTGCGCAGTGCCACCAGTGGGGCCGCGCTGGTGTCGCGCACTGCGGCGATCACGTCCCAGCCGGCGTCCAGGAAACGCCTGGCCAGACCGAGTCCAAGTCCGCGCGCGGCGCCGGTAATCAGGGCAGTCGGCATTGCCTAGCTTTCCGGCTCGATGACGCCCAGGCTGCGCAGCCGGCCGATCACTTCGCGCTGCATCGACTTGAAGTGTTCGCGCGAAGGGGCAATGCCATCGAGGCTATTGGCTGGATAGAAGTCCTTGCGACTGTAGGTGTCCGCGTAGAGCTCCATCCGCATGCGCGAGAGGAAGTTGTTCATGCCCGGCCGGTTTCGATAGCGGCGCAGCGCCGCGATGTCGAGATCCGCGGCCGCGGCGGCGGATTCGCCCGGACCGGCCTCCACGAGTACGCGGCCCTGGAAATCTATGATCTTGGAAAGACCGTCGCAGGTAGCCTCGAGGTACGGCACGTTCTCTATCCCGGCGGTGTTGGCGGATACGACATACGCGAGATTCTCCGTCGCGCGGGCCCGCTTCGCGATGTCCTTCGGCGTGAGTCCCGTCGTCAAGGGCTCGGAACTCGGGTGGCACAGCACCTCGGCACCGCGCAGCACGAAGCAGCGGACCAGCTCCGGATACTGGATTTCCTCGGAGGCGATGACCGCGAGGTTGCCTATCGGCGTACGTGCCACCGGGAAAATCGATTCCTTGCCGTAGAGATCGAGGTAACGGTCCCAGTAGTCGTGCGGAGTCGGCGAGAACATCGACGTCAGCCGACGGTAATTCAGGATGCGGGAGCCGCCGGCGTCGAAGACGAAACAAGCCTGGAAATAAATGCCGGGAAAATTTGCATCGGTCTCGTAGGCGTTGCCGCAGAGGTAAATTCCGTACTTGCTCGCCAGCCGGGCCAGGCTCTCGTACTCCGGCCCATCCGGATGCAATGCGGCGCGGTCCGCCCAATCCCCGATCGAGGTATCGATCGGGAATCCGGTGAGGATGTATTCCGGCAGCACGACCAGCGCGACATCGTCGCCGGCAATGATCTTCAGGCCGGACAATGCGCGATCGATGCGCGCGATGTTCACGGCGATGATTTCCCGCGCTGCCGCGGCATCGGCCGCGAAGTTGACCGGGTGGCACTTGAGCTGGAGCGCAACGGCTCGGTACTGCAACATGGCGGGAAGTCTCGGGATCACTGCACGAAAGATTGACGGCACAGCCGTATCGAGGCCCCGCCTGGTCTCATCTTAGATTGCCGGGAGCGCGGCGAGCACCAAATCAATCAATCTCGCCTTCCCGCGGGGGCACGCTTGCATCCGCCTGGCGGACCCGGTTGCACTCCGCCGTCAGCGTGAGCGCGGACGCCGCTATAGCGCCGCCCGCAGCGCGCCAATGAGCGCGCCGGCGGTGAGCGCGATCATCGGCAGGATCGACGCCATATAGCCCCAGTGGCGCTTGCCTGCCGCGCGCGTGTAGCCCGCGAAATAGCCGGCGCGGCCGAGCACGAACACGAAGCCGAGGCCCGCCGACCAGAGCGCATCGACATAGGTCGCGAAGATCAGCATCGCCGGAATCAGCACGATCAGCGATTCGAGCGTATTGGCCTGCACGCGGTAGTAGCGCTCGAACGCCTCGTTGCCCGTGGTGGCGGGAGCCGGCAACTTGTAGCGGCCACGCGCCCGCGCGACCGCGAAGCCGAAGAACAGATACTCGACCAGCGCAAGCGCTATCACTGCGTGTACCCATGCCATTTGCCTGATTCTCCGTGATCCGTCCGCCATGCCGCAACCGGCGGTGGCAGAATAGCGCGCATGGCAGGCAAGTTGCGCGGCTACGCACACCGCATCGATATCAACGCCGACACGGCCCGTGTATGGCGGGCGCTTACCGAGCCGGCCGCGCTCGCGCGCTGGTGCGCGCCGGGCGCCACGATCAGGCCGCGTGCCGGCGGGAGCTTTCGCGCGAGCGTAGACCGCATCGGCGTGATCGATGCGCACATCGACGTGTTCGACGCGGGCCGCCGCCTGCGCCTGATCCACATGGAGCAGGACGACCTGCCGGCGCAAGGCGCCACGCTGATCGACGATTTCCTGCTCGAAGCCGACGGCGCCGCGACCATCGTCAGGCTGCTCGGTTCGGGCTTCCCGGACGACAAGATCTGGGATCCCTACTTCCTGCGCCTGCGCACGAGCTGGGAACGCGCGCTCGCGCGGCTCAAGGTCTACCTCGACAAGAAAATGGATGCGGAGGCGAAATGACCGGCTTCATACTGCGTGCGCTGATTGCGGCTTGCGGACTCTGGCTCGCCTCGAGCTGGGTCGACGGCTTTTCCATCACGACGACGCCGACCCTGCTGATCGCCGCCGCGCTGCTCGGCGTCGCGAATGCTGTCATTCGCCCGATCGCGGTCATCCTCACTTTCCCGATCACCATCGTCACGCTCGGCATCTTCCTGCTGGTGATCAACGCGGGGATGCTGGCCCTCGTGGCCTGGGTGTTGCCGGAGTTCTCGATCGCCGGCTTCTGGCCGGCGGTGCTGGGCGCCATCATCGTCAGCATCGTGTCGTGGATCGGCACGTGGTTCGTCGGCTCGAGCCTCAAGGTCGACACGCTGCGTCGCTGAGTTCAGCCCGGCGATTCGGGTGTCGCGATCTCTTCCGGCCAGTTGACGAGCACGACCCCGGCCAGGATCACCGCCATGCCGGCGAGTTCGATGCCGGTGAGGTGCTCGTCGAGCACCCACCAGCCGAGCAGTGTGGCCAGCGCCGGATTCACGTAGCCGTAGGTGGCCACTCGTGCCGGCGTGGTGTGCTGCGCGAGCCACGCGTAGGCCGTGTAGGCGAGGCAGGAGCTGAATACCGTCAGGTAGAACATGGCCATGAGCCCGATGGGCGACCAGGTCCATTCCCGGTGCTCGCCCAGGCCGAGGCCGATGGCGGTGAGGATCATGCCACCGGCAAACATCTGCAGGCCGGTGAACGCGAGGATGTCGAGGGACTTGCGCGCATTGCGGAAATAGATCGTGCCTGCCGCCCAGCCCACGCAGCCGGCCAGGATTGCGAGCTGCGGCAACACATTCGTGGTGACGAAGCCGTTCCGCGGCCAGACGATGGCCAGCGTGCCGAGGAAGCCGAGAGCGAGTCCGAGCGCGGTGCGTGCATCGATCGGGTGCCCGCGCGCGCCGTAGAGCCCGAAGATCGCGATCCAGAATGATGACGAGACATTGAGCAGCGCCGACTGGTTCGACGGCACCCATTGCATGGCCCACACGTTGGCGCCGTTCGATACGACGACCGAGAGCAGCGCCATGACGGCCAACTGCCGCAGGTCCGTGGCATCGAGCGCGATGCGCTGGCCGCGCGCGCGGGCGATCGCGGTCAGCGCAATGCCGGCAATGATGAAGCGGATGCCGGCAAACAGGAACGGTGGCAGGCGATGCACCCCGAGCGAGGTGAACAGGTAGCTCGAGCCCCACACGACGTAGACGATCGCGAAGCACACGATCATGCGCGTGCGGAAGGCGGCGTCGGCAGGCATGGGCGGCGCGGTGCTGCGGCAGCTTCAGGCGTTGTACCGGGCCCGCGCGGCCTTGAAGCGCGCGAGGCTTGCGGCCGGCCACGTGGTGCGCGCGTCGTAGAATTCCGGTACGGCAAGCGCATCTGCCGGCAGCGCGACCCACGGCACTTTCGACGCGGTGTAGATGTGGATGTCGGGCTGCACCCGGTCGGGCTCGTCTAGCGAACCGACGCGTACGAAGCTGATCGCCGGCCCCGCGCCGGCGTAGTGGCTCCAGAGCGCGACGAAACAGTTGGGACAGCGCGCGATGCGCTGGCCTTTGCCGCTGTGCGTCGGCGTGTCGACCATCAGCGGGGTGCCGGCGAGCAGCGTGACGCGATCGGCTTCGACCATGGCATTCAGCACGAAGGCGGAACCCGTTTCGCGCTGGCACCAGCGGCAGTGGCAGCAATGCACGTAGAGGGGCGATGCGGTCAGGCGGTAGCGCACCGCGCGGCAAGCGCAGCCGCCGTCCATCGCGAATTCATCGCTCATGGTGGATCTCGCTGAAAAGCGGCAGCGTTTCGGCTGCGAGTGCGCCTTCGATCTCGAGCAGGCGGCGCTTGGTCGCGACGTGGCCGTGCGCCGAAAAGCCGCCGGGCCGATGACCGGCAGCGAGGACGCGGTGGCACGGAATGATGATCGGCAGTGGATTCTGTCCAAGCGCCTGGCCGACAGCGCGCGCGGCGCCGGGTTCGCCGAGGCGGGTCGCGATCTCACCGTAGCTGAGCGTGCTGCCGGCCGGGATTGCGCGCGCCACGTCATACACGCGCCGATTGAACGGCGGCACGCCGCGCAGGTCGAGTGCGGCAGCATCGAACTGCGCCGGCCGTCCCGCGAGCAGCGCGACGATTGCGTCGATCACGCACTGCACGGCCGGCGGCGACACTGACTCCTGCGCGCCGGGGTGGCGGCGCGCGATGCGCGCGCGCGTCGCGGCCGCGTCGGCCTCGGGCAACTGCACGCCGCAGATGCCGCGCGGGCTCCATGCGATGCCGCAGGTGCCAAGAGCCGTGTCGAAGATCGCAAACCCCAGGACGCCCCGGTCCGATTCCGCGGCATGCATGGTCATCGGACCGCGTAGAGGAAACGCGCGTAGCCGATCTCGGCCGCGTTCTTCGTGAGCTCGATGTTCACCCACGCGACGATGTCGCCAAACGGGCGATCCGTGAACGGCCATCGTGTCCGCCGGGTCGATTGCATGGTTTCGTCGGTCAGGTCCCGCAATACCGCCCGCCATTGCCGATCCAGGCCGATCAGCCATTGGCGGGTCGCATCGGCAGTGCCGGGCCAGGTCACATTATCGCGCGTGAGTGTGCCGTTGCGAAACGAATGATCGAGGACCATGGTCCACCAGAACCCGACGTGCCATGTGAGCCACGCGATGCTCGATGGACCGAGGTCGTAGCTTTCCCGGTCCGGCCAGTCGGCACGCCAGTGCCCGTCGCGGTCCTGTTGCACGTGCAGGCCGCTGCGGGCCGGACGCCACAGGCACTCATCCGTCGTCAGCCCGGCGAGATGCACGTCGGTGAGCTTCCACGCAGTCTCATACTGCCGATGCAGGAAATTCACGCGAGTGCGACGAACTCGCCCTCGAAGCGTCCGGCGCGGGCCCCCCGATATTCCAGCGTCGCAAGCACGGCGATGCGCGCCTTGCCCCGACGCGCGAGCAGCGTGATGAACGGCTCCCAGGACTCCTCTGTGGCGAGGGTGGCGCTTGCGGTGAACGTGCCGTCGATCGGTTGCAGGTACTCCATCCCGTTGCGCTGGATCACGAGCCGGCACTCGATTCCTTCGGCCCGCAGCCGCCAGTGCAGCAGCGACCAGGCCGTGAGGATCGCGAGCGCCGACACGCTGCCGCCGAAGGCCGTGTCGCGGTGGTTGATGTTGGGCGCGAGCGGCGCGGACAGCGTGACCGTTGCCGCATTCGCGTGGAGCACGTCGATGTCCATCGCCGCCGCGAGCGGGATATGCCGGCGCAGGTAGTCGCGCAGCGCGCGGGCCTCGACGGCGGCCGCCTGCGCCGCGCTCATCACCTGCGCGTCGCTCACCGCAGGCGCCGCGTCAGCGGGCCGCGGCCGCATCGTCCCGCGACGCGACCCGATACAGCCACCAGCCGAGCGCGGCGATCAACAGGATGCCGAGCCAGGCGCCGAAGTGCAGCGACTCCGGCAGTGCGAGCACGTCGCGGTTGGCCGTCATCACGATCGGCACCGCGATCACGATGCCCATCAGCGCCTCGCCGGTGATCATG
This sequence comes from uncultured Pseudomonadota bacterium, assembly GCA_902826575.1. Lineage (GTDB taxonomy): Bacteria > Pseudomonadota > Gammaproteobacteria > Steroidobacterales > Steroidobacteraceae > CADEFQ01. The sequence goes on from CADEFJ010000002.1 coordinate 9,785, forward strand.
CCGGCGCCGAACAGCACGCCCTTGTCGCTCGCCCGCTCCGCCTCGCTCGTCGCATCGCCGCGCGAGCGCTTGACGAAATGCGCGAGCAGGCCGCCGAGGAAAATCGGCGTCGTGTACTCGAGCGGCAGGTAGATGCCGACCGCCACCGCGAGCACCGGCGCACGGAAGTGCGAGCCGCGCGCCTTCAGTACGAGGTCGAGGATGATGATGCCGATGCCGATCGCGATGCCGATCGCGACCATGTCCCAGGGCAGCTCCCCGCCGAACATGCCCTTCGCGACTGCCGCCATCAGCGTGGCCTGCGGGGCGAGCAGCGGATTCGGATGCTCGACCGAAGGCGTGCCGATTCCGTAGGCGCTGTTCAGCAGGTTCAGCACCGGCGCCATGACCAGGGCGCAGGACACCGCGCCGATCGCGAGCATCACCTGCTGGCGCCACGGCGTGGCGCCGACCAGCTGGCCGCACTTGAGGTCCTGCAGGTTGTCGCCGCCGACCGCGGCCGCGCAACACACCACGGCGCCGATCATGATCGCTGCCACCGGCCCGAGTGGCGCGGTGCGGCCCATCAGCAGCCACAGCACGAACGAGGCAAACAGGATCGTGCAGATCGTGATGCCCGACACCGGGTTGTTCGACGAACCGATCAGGCCGGCCATGTAGGCCGACACCGAGCAGAAGACGAAACCGGCGACGATCATGATGATCGTCATCGGCACACTGACGCCCCAGCTGCCGACGATCGCCTGGTAAAGCAGCGCGAGCGGCACCGTGAACAACACGATGCCGATCAGCACGAGATTCATCGGCAGGTCGCGATCGGTGTCGGCGATCAGCGCGCCGGCACCGGCACGGGCGGCCGCAAGTCCGCTCTTCACGCCCGACAGCAGCGAGCTGCGCAGGCTGATCACGGCCCAGATGCCGCCGATCAGCATCGCGCCGACGCCCATGTAACGGATCTTCGCCGCCCAGATCGCATACGCGGCGTCGCCAGCCGACAGCCCCTGCAGGGTCGCTGCCATCGCCGGATCGGCGGCGGCGAACTGCGACGCATACAGCGGGATCGCGATGTTCCAGGAAATGATGCCGCCGCCGACGATCAGGATGCCGACGTTGAGGCCGACGATATAGCCGACACCGAGCAGCGCCGGGGAGAGATTCGCGGCGATATAGGCGATGCCCTTGCCGGCAAAGGCGGCGGCCGCGGCGGTATCGGGGATCAGCCGCAGGCCGCTGCCGGCGAGCAACTTGACCACGCCGCCGCCGATCGCCGAGCCGATCAGGATCTTGAGGCCTTGCGCCGGATTCGCGCCGGTCTTGAGGACCTCGGCTGCGGCGACGCCTTCCGGAAACTTGAGCTTCTGCTCGATGATCAGCGAGCGGCGCAGCGGCACCGAAAACAGCACGCCGAGGATGCCGCCCAGGCCCGCGATCGCGAACACCCACGAGTACTTGAAGTCGGTCCAGTACTCGAGGATCACGAGCGCGGGTATCGTGAAGATGACGCCCGCCGCGATCGATGCGGCCGCCGACGCGCCGGTCGCGACGATATTGTTCTCGAGGATCGTGCCGCCACCGAGCATGCGCAGCACGCCCATCGACACGACCGCCGCAGGAATCGCCGAGGCGATCGTGAGCCCCGCGAACAGGCCGAGATAGGTGTTGGCAGCCGCGAGGATCATCGCGAGCACGATCGACAGTGTGATCGCGCGCAGCGAAAGCTGGGCAGTTGCGGTCATGGAGCCCCCGGTTTGTCGTTGTATGCCTGAAGGCGGAAGCTTAAGGCCAGAGCCGCCGGTTGGCTAACGAACCGGCGGGCGGCGGCGCCAGGGGCATTACATATAGGCGTTGGCGGGCCAGGCCCCTGCTCCTCGCGCCAGCTAGAGTCGCCTGCGTTGGCGGGTGGCTCCCGGGCGGCGGTAGCATGGGGTGGCAGTGTGACGAATCGGTCAGCCGCGGGCTGTCACTTTTGCCAGTCAGAACGGAGCGGGGGATGTGGCGGAAAGCTGGCGAGCGCATTCGATGCCTACGTAGTACTTAGGCGACAGGCACGCGCTGTGCCGAGTTCACGACGTGACTAACGCCACACCCACCGTCTTTCTGGATACCACGGCCTTGAAATTCGCCGCCGAACGAATTATTCGCGGCAGACAAAGGCCAGTTACGACAAGGTGGGGTGATCAAACCTTGACTTTCAACGTCACGCAGTTTGTAGAGCATTTCCCGAACGCCTACGCCCGGCCAGAGCTTCAGAAGGAGCAGCGCCATCTTCCGCTGCTTGCCCATCTGGCAAGGAAGGGCCGCATACGGCTCGTCACTCACTTTGAAGTTTACGAAGAATTTTGGGGCCTTCCCAAGACCGATGATTCACGGGGAGTGTTCTACGGAGCCCCAATCGAGCGAGTAAATGGCCCATTCGAGTACTCTCGAATAATGTGCGGCTGGAGCCCGTTCCCTCGAGACTATCAGTTCGAGTTCCTGCGAGGTGTATCCCATCCTCGATACAAACAACTCCAAGTTGCCGTTGGAGCCAATGAAGAGTCTAGGAAATTCAAGAATCAACTGCTTGACGCATTCCACATTTGTTGTGCGGAGGCGGCCAAGGCGGAATATTTCCTGACGTTAGATCAAAAGCTAATTCGCCACGTTTCGGGCCACAAGAGATGGCCGCCAACCACCCGAGTTCTCTCACCCACTGAGTTGGTGAAGCTCCTGATCCGAGGACGTCACGTGCGCTTCAGAGACGTACTTACGTATCTTCGTACCGAACGGCAGGCACGTCGAAAGCCGCCCTCGGGTCCGTACGAAGACCTTGTAAAGCTGGGGAAGCGGCGGGAGAAGAGGGGCTACTATGATGAGAAGTAGCAATCTGTCGTCTAACTCTGCGTTGCAGCGGGCGGGGACGCGTAAAGTGTTCGGCCGCGGCGGCCCGTGTCCAGCGGCTTCAAGGCAGGATCGACGTTGAGGGTTCCGGTGGGCGCGTCACGTATGGTTGGTAGGACACTTCTGGCGGACTGCTGCACGCGACGTGCGAAGACCCAGGCGCATTGGCACTGGCGCTTCCAATGACACCTTCCATCCAGCGGATTCAACTGGACCCGGGCGCGGAGGCGTTGCTCTCCGCCAATCACTTGCCCATCTCCGACCTGCAAGGCAGTTCAATCGTCGTCCTGTTTGGCTTTATTGAAGACACCCGACTCCAAGGCATCGTCGGGTTGGAGATGTACGGCGCCGCCGCATTGCTGCGGTCACTGGCGGTAAGCGACTCTGGGCGCGGCAATGGCCTGGGGACAGCGCTCGTCGCTCATGCCGAGCAATATGCTGCCCAACAGGGTGCCGACACCGTATACCTGTTGACCACCACAGCGGCCGGCTTCTTCGAGCGGCTCGGATACAGTCATGTAGCGCGGGATGCTGCGCCAGCGTCTATCGCGGCCACCAGGCAGTTCTCGGCGCTATGCCCATCTTCATCTGCGTTCATGGCGAAGTTGCTTGCCAGTCCGCCACTCGAGTCGGGCCCGCTTCGCGGGCCGGCTTAACGATGAATCGCCCAGTGAATCGCTAGTTCTTGGGGCGTGAGAGTTTCGCGCGCGCGGCGGTGAGCAGCATACGCGAGTAGAGCTTGTGGAATCCGAGCAGCAGCCCGAAGTTGCGGCCAAGGTTTGCCTGGCCCGTGGCTGCGCTGCGCACAGGGATGACGGCCGATCCGAAATAGAGGCGCGTGCGCGGGCCGACGATAGGTACGGTCTTCAACCAGGATCGCGTGCGACCCGTGAAGTCGGCGAGCAGGATTTCGTTCTCCCCGCGCGCCTCGACGCGCAAGGCCGCGAAGGTATTCGCGGTGCCGGCCGCCAGCGCGCGTGCGTCAGCGTCCGTCGAGGGCTTCGAGACACACCACTTCAGGATCAGCCGCTCGAGCCTGAACACCCAGGTCGTGTAGAACGCCGCGACGAACTGCGACTGCGTAACGTCGCGATCGATGTAGGCGATGTAACAGTCCGCGTAAGCGCCGTCACGCCGGCAGGCCGCGAGCAGCGACCCCTCAGGCACCTGGCAAGATGCAACGCGAGGCACGAACGAGCGCTCTGGCTCTCAGCCCTAGGCTCTAAGCCCTTAGCGCGATCCTCTCACCACCCGCACTGCTGTCCCTCATTCTGCTGCGCCAGCCAGCCCTGCAGCGGCTCGAAGTACTCGAGGATCGCACTGGCATCCATCTGCCGGGTGCCGGTGAGTCTCTCGAGCGTGTCCTGCCACGTCTCGCTCTGCCCGAGCTTGAGCATCGCGGCGAAACGCTCGCCCGCGGCCTTGCTGCCGAAGATCGAGCATTCGTGCAGCGGCCCTTCGAAGCCGGCCGCCTCGCACAGCGCTTTCTGGAACTGGAACTGGATGATGAACGAGAGGAAGTAGCGCGTGTACGGCGTGTTGCCGGGCACATGGTACTTGGCGCCGGGGTCGAAATCGGCTTCGGTGCGCGCCACCGGCGGTGCGACGCCCTGGTATTGCGTGCGCAGGTTCCACCACGAGGCGTTGTAATTCTCCGGCGTGATCTCGCCGGAGAATACTTTCCAGCGCCACTCGTCGATGACCTTGCCGAACGGCAGGAACGCGACCTTCTCGGTCGCCATCTTCATCTGCTGGTTGATCACGGCCTCGGGTGAGGGCTTCACCGCGCTCACGAGTCCGATGCGATGCAGGTAGCCCGGCGTCACCGACAGGTTGACCGTGTCGCCGATCGCTTCGTGGAAGCCGTCGTGCGCACCGTTCTGGAAGAGCAGCGGCTGGTCGTTGTACCAGAGGTAGTAATAGACATGGCCGAGCTCGTGGTAGATCGTGAACAGGTCTTCCTCGTTGGGGCGCATGCACATCTTGATGCGCACATCGTCCTCGGTATCCATGTCCCAGGCGCTCGCATGGCACACGACTTCGCGGTCGCGCGGACGCACCAGCATCGAGCGCTCCCAGAATTTCGCGGGCAGCGCCGGGAAGCCGATCGACGTGTAGAAGGTCTCGGCGGACTTCGTCATCCGCACCGCGTCCCAGTTCTGTCGCGCGAGCTCGCGGTCGGCGGACTCGATGCTCGCCTTGGGGTAGGGCTTCAGGATGTCGTCGTAGACCTTGTTCCAGGTCTGCGCCCACATGTTGCCGAGCAGGTGCGCCGGAATCGGTTTGCCGGCGGGCACCTTGTCTTCACCGTACTGTGCGGCGAGCCGGCCGCGCGCGTAGCACTGCATCGCGCCGTAGAGCGGCTTGACCTGCTCCCACAGCCGCGTCGCTTCGGCCGCGAACTCATCGGGTGGCATGTCATAGCCGGAGCGCCACATGGCGCCGAGGTCGGCGAAGCCGAATTCGCGAGCGCCCTCGTTAACGAGTTCGACGAAGCGCTGGTACTTCGGCCGCATCGGGCGCGCCGTGTCGTGCCAGCCCACCCAGGCCTGCTCGAGCTCGGCGTAGTTGCGGCTCGTCGCGAGCGTGTCGGAGAGCTGGTCGAGGTTGAGGCAGGACTCGGGACCGGCGGGGCAGTACTTGCCCTCGCCGTACATCGCGTCGAGGCTTGCCAGGATGGCGGTCAGCTCCGCACGCCGCGCCGGATCGGCAGGGGCGGGCGCGGACGTTTGCAGCGTCAGCAAATGCAACGCACGCCGGGTCGCAGGACTCGCCTCTGTGTTCGCATAGGCCTTCGACTTCTCGATCGCTGCGCCCAGGAACTCCAGATAGCGATCGTTCGAGCGCGCACTCAGGATCTGGGTGTCAGGCGTGATGTTGGTGGCCTGGGTCCACTGTGCCGCCGCTAGCTCGCGCAAGATCGGTACCAGATCCCCGTTCACCTGTGCGATGAACTCGTCCGCGCTCGGCGCCGGCGCGGCCGGCGGCTCGCGCGTGCAGGCCGCGAGGACGACGAGCAGCGCAAGGCAGGCAAGACGTGTCATTTCACACCTCCCATCAGGCGCTTCGCATAGGGCGAGATCAGGAACATCACGATGCCGCCCATCGCACCCCACCAGAAGATGCCGAGGAACTGGTTCGGCATCGCGGCAAGGTTGTTCGGATCAAACTCGCCGGCGAACTGGCCCGCGAGGTTGTTGCCGATCGCGGTGGCGAGGAACCAGACGCCGAGCGCCTGGCCGACGAAGCGCGCCGGCGCGAGCTTCGACATCGACGACAGGCCGACCGGCGACAGACACAGCTCGCCAAAGGTGTGGAACAGGTAGGTGAGGATCAGCCAGGTGGGCAGCACCTTCTGGCCGGCGACGACATACTGCGCGGCGAAATACATCACCACGAAGCCGATGCCCATCAGGATCAGGCCGAGGGCGAACTTCACCGGTGCCGACGGATCGAGGTTGCGCTTGCCGAGCGCGATCCACAGCGCAGCGAATACCGGCGAGAAGATGATGATGAACATCGGATTGATGTTCTGCAGCACGCCGGCCGGCATCAGCCAGCTGCCGATCATGCGATCGGTGTGGCGGTCGGCGAAGATGTTGAGCGAGGCACCCGCCTGCTCGAAGCCGGCCCAGAACATCGCGCAGGCTATGAACAGCGCGATCATCACGACCACGCGCTTGCGCTCCACCGTGTCGAGTCCCGCGAAAAACAGCATGTAGGCGAAGTAGCCGACGGTGAAGGCACAGATCGCCCAGAACGATTTCTTCAGCAGCCACACTGGATCGATCTGGATGCGCCCGACGATCGCAAGCGCGACGATCGCGAAGATCACCGCGACCACCGCGGCGACAATCCACCAGGCGCGGCGCGTCTCGGCTGGATTGGCATGCACCATGCCCGGCTCGAGGCCCGCGTGGCCGAGGAAGCGGCGCGTGAACGCGAACTGGACCAGGCCGAGCAGCATGCCGATGGCCGGCGCGGCGAAGCCCATGCTCCAGCCGTATCGCGCGGCGAGGATCGGCACGATCGTCGAGCCGAGGAACGCGCCGACGTTGATGCCCATATAGAAGATCGAGAAGCCCGCGTCACGGCGCGAGCCGCCTTCCGGATAGAGCTGCGCGACGATGGCGCTGATGTTCGGCTTGAGCAGCCCGACGCCGAACACGATCAGCATCAGGCCGAGGAAGAACATCTGCGTGGAGCCGGTCGCGAGCAGGCCGTTGCCGACCATGATCAGGATGCCGCCCCACCAGACCGCGCGTTGCGCGCCGGTCAGCCGGTCGGCGATCCAGCCGCCCGCGAGCGACAGCAGATAGGTGCCGGAAATGTACAGGCCGTAGATCGCGTTGCCGGTGCGGTCGTCGATGCCGAGGCCGCCGCTTTCGATCGAGGCGACCAGGAACAGCACCAGGATCGCGCGCATGCCGTAATAGGTGAAGCGTTCCCACATCTCGGTGAAGAACAATGTGGCGAGGCCCTTCGGATGGCCGAAGAAACCTTTGCCCGGATCCCCTGCGACCACCGTAGTCGACATCGAATCAGCCATGGTCAGGCTCTCATTTTGTGGCGAGCGCCGCGGCGCTGCATTGGCGCGGGAGTGTGACCGATGTTGCCTTGCGCCAGCAAGGCGCCGTTATGTCGCCTGGGCCCGCATTTTCAGCATGATTCGCGCCATCACGATCCCGCCTTCGTACAGCAGGTACATCGGGATCGCCATGATGCTCTGGGAGATCGCGTCGGGCGGCGTCAGGAAGGCGGCCACGACGAAGATGCCGATCAGCACATAACCGCGCGCGTCAGTGAGCTTCTTGACCGGCACCAGCCCGGCAATCACCACCAGCACCACCGCGATCGGCATCTCGAAGGCGATGCCGAAGGCGAAGAACATCGTCAGCGCGAAATCCATGTAGCTCGCGATGTCGGTCATCATCACTACGCCCTGTGGCGTGGTGTTGGCGAAGAAATTGAACATCACCGGGAACACCAGGAAGTAGGCGAATGCCGCGCCGACGTAGAACAGCAGGATCGAGGAGACGAGCAGTGGCAGGCCGAAGCGGCGCTCGCGGCGGTACAGGCCCGGGGCGACGAACGCCCACACCTGGTACAGCACGACCGGCATCGCGATAAACAGCGCGACGAAGAACGCCAGCTTGAATGGCGTCATGAACGGCGAGATCACGTTGGTCGCGATCAGCGAGGCGCCCTCCGGCAGCTGGTCGAGCAGCGGGCGCGCGAGGAAGGTGAAGATATCCTCCTTGTAATACGCGCACGGCACGAACGCGATGATCACGGCGATGAAGGCGCGCAGCAGCCGGTCGCGCAACTCGAGCAGGTGCGAGACCAGCGTGCCTTCGGCCAGACGCTCAGGTTCCTCGCTCATCGCCCGCTCGTGTGCCGGTGCCGCTGCCGGCGCCGGTGTCGACGTCGGGCTCCGCGCCCGCGTCCGCGTGGCTCACGTCCGCGCGCGCGACATCGTCCTCCGGCTGGTAGTACTTCTCGCGCGGTGGCGCAGGCGTTGCCTCGACGTCGGTCGGCGCGGCATCAGCCGTTGTCGTGGTCCCGGCCGGCGTTGCTGCGGCGGGGGGCGGCGATGCGTTCGGGGCAGGCGCTGCCGGTTTGCGTGGTGGCGGCGTGTCCTGGAGGATCGTCTCGTCCTCGAGCTGTTCGCGGAACTGGCGCGCCATGGCGCGCGCGCGCCCGATCCACCGGCCCACCTGGTTGGCCACTCGCGGCAATTTCTCGGGTCCGAGCACGACCAGTGCAAGCGCAAAGATCAGCAGCAGCTCGGTGAAGCCGACCTCGAACATGGCGGCGGAACGCGCGCCGCTCAGGCGCCGCGGTCGATCTTGCTGTCGGCGTCGCGCTTGGCGACTTCGGGGAACTCGGCATCCTTGTCGCCCGACTTGATCTGCTTCACGTCGTCGACGCTGTCCTCGGCCTCGCCTTCGCCGACCGATTTCTTGAAGCCGCGCACGGCCGCGCCCAGATCGGAACCGATCGTGCGCAGTTTCTTGGCGCCAAATACCAGCAGCACCACCAGCAGGATGATGATGAGCTCGCGCATCCCAATACCCATAAGAACCTCGGCATGCGCACCCGCGCGCAGTCCCTCGATGATAGGCCAAAAGACCCGGTGCGACCGGGAAACTTGGGGGGTCAGTCGACGTGCGCTTCGAGCCAGAATGTGACCGGCCCGTCGTTTTCGAGTGCCACCCGCATGTGCGCTCCGAACTCGCCTGTCGCCACTTCCGGGTGGCGCTGTCGGGCCTCGGCGACGAACCGCGCGAACAGCACCTGCGCGACCTCGGGCGCTGCGGCGGTACTGAATCCCGCGCGCGCACCCTTGCGCGTGTCGGCCGCCAGCGTGAACTGCGGTACGAGCAGCAGGCCGCCGCCGGTGTCTGCGAGCGAGCGGTTCATTCGTCCCTCATCATCCGGGAACACCCGATAGCCGAGCACGCGCTCGAGCAGGCGGCTGCCACAGGCTTCGGTGTCAAGTGCCTGCACGCCGATGAAGGCGAGAATGCCGCGCCCGATGCGACCCGCGAGCCGGTCATCGACGGCGACCTCGGCGAAATTGACCCGTTGGATCAGTGCGATCATGGTGGCGTCGATCGTGCCATCCGCCCGCCCTGCGGGGAACCCGGTAGTGGCATTTGCGCAGCCCACCCCGTAACATTTGCGGCCAATTTCAGCAGGGGCCAGACATGTCGCTCGCCAGCCGGATCACAACCGCATTTGCACTTGCCGCAGTCATCGCGGGTACGGTGGGCGTTGCACGGGCCGATGGCGACGCCGAACGCGGCAAGCATCTCGCCTACACCTGCCTCGGTTGCCATGCGATCGAGAACTACAAGAACGTCTATCCGACCTATCCGGTGCCCAAGCTGCGCGGCCAGCACGCCGAGTATCTCGAAGCGGCGCTGCGCGGCTACCAGTCGGGCGAGCGTTCGCACGCCACGATGCACGCGCACGCGGCTTCGCTGTCCGACCAGGAGATCGCCGACATCGCAGCCTACCTCGGCGGCGATGCGATCCAGCCCACCGACAAGCCGGTGGCGCCCAATGCTCCGGCGGCAGCGGCGGTCTGTGTCGCCTGCCACGGCAACGACGGTGTCGGTGTGTTGCCCGCTTACCCCACGCTGACCGGCCAGCACGCCGGATACCTCGAGCGCGCGCTCGCGGAGTACCAGTCGGGCGCCCGCAAGAATCCGATCATGGTCGGGTTCGTATCGACGCTGAGCGCCGAGGACATCAAGGCGCTGGCCGAATACTACGGCAAGATGAAGCCCGGGCTCGAAACGGTCGAGCTGCGCCACTCGCGCTTCAGTTCGCGCTGAGAGGCACGAACCTCGCCGGCGCGCCAGCCCCGCCGCGCCGTCAGCTCCCGCCGAGGCGTTCGAGGAACGCCGCCGCCACGGTCATCCACGCGTCGCGATTGGCCTTGCGGCGAAAGACGTGCGCTTCATCCTTCGCGAGCACGTACCAGACTTCCGCACCGTTGCCGCGTGCAGTCGCGACGAGGCGCTCGGCCTCGAATGTCGGCGCGAGCAGATCCTGCGCACCCTGCACGACGAGTAGTGGCCGGCGCAGCGCCCGCGCATTCGGAATGCGCGCATAAGTGGTCATGCCGGCAAGGCTGATGCCGCCCGCCACGCGATCGCTGTACTGCGCCAGCGACCCGAGGGCCACCTGCGCGCCCTGCGATTCACCCATCAGCACGACGCGCGAACGGTCGAGGTCGCGTTGCACGCCGATCCACACCAGCAGCGAGCCGATGTCGCGCACGGCATCCTCGCGCCGCACGCTGTCGCCGAGCGCCTCGAAGCTGCGCCCGTAGCCTGGCGCACCGCGCACATTCGGCGCGATGACCACGTAGCCGAGCACATTGACGGCAAACTGCGTGAACGCATCGAAGCCCGGCCGGTACTGCTCGGCCGGTCCGCTCGCGATGCGAACCAGCACGGGGTGCGGGCCGGGCGTGCGTGGGCGGTAGACCCACGCTGGCAGCGTGCGCGCACTGCCGTTGGCGCGATCCCAGCTGGGGAAACTGATGAACTCCGGAGTGACGAGCGCTGCCGCATCGACCGGACCCATCTCGCTGTGTGTCCAGCGAACGAGCGTGTTGGTGGCGGGCTCGTACACCCAGGCGTCGGCAGGTTGCGTGGCGCTTTCGGCGCTGAGCGCGAGGCGCCTGCCCGCGGCATCGAAGGCGAGGTCCGCGATGCGGCCCTGCGGCAGCCCCTGCGGCGCGAGCTCCATGCGCGCGACCTGGTCGATCACGGACAGCCGGCTCACGCCGGCGACATTCGCGACGAACGCGAGGTAACGCCCGTCGGCCGACGCGGCGAAGCTTTCGATATCCCACGACACGTTGTCGGTGATCGTGGTGAATTCGTTGGTCGTCGGATCGAGTCGGTGCAGTCGTGCGAACTCGTCGAACTGCGCAATCAGGTAGATGTTGCGGCCATCCGGCGCAAACCTTGCCGCGGCCACACGCCGTGGCGGCGTCGGCAACACGATGGCGGTGACGCCGCCCGTGTTCACGTCCGCGAACCACAGTTCGCTGTGCTGCGAATTGACTTCGTTCTCGATCAGCAGGCGGGCGCCGTCGGGCGAGAACGCGAGTGGCCGCCAGCTCCTGATGCCGGCCGCGACCAGCAGGCGCGGCTGCAGGTTGCCGCCCGGCTCGAACGCGAGGATCTCCTGGTGCACCCCGTCGGCGCTGGCCGCCTGGAAGGCGACGGTCTTGCCGTCGGGCGACCAGACCAGCGCCCCCGGTTGCACGCGCGGCGCGGCGATGCGCGGCGTCGTGCGATCCGAAAAACGCAACGCGCGCAACTGCGGCACGGCGCCGGGTCCGGCGGTGACGTAGGCCACGCCCGCGGCACCACTCGCCGCGCTGGCGGCGGCGCTGATCACCGGGTCGTCATCGAAGGTGAGCTGCTCGCGCGCACCGAGCGGTCCGGCGACGCGATGCAATTGCCCGATCTCGCCAAAGCGCGTCGTGACGAGCAACGCACCATCCGGCAGCCAGCCGGCGACCGTGGCCGAGCGCCCCGCGAGCCAGGGCGTGATGCGCGCCACGAGCGCGGGGCTCGGCTGCAATACGCCGTCAAAGGTCAGGTTGCCGCGTTCCTCGCGCGCCGCGTGCACGGGCAGTGTCGCCATCGTGGCCAGTGCGCAGACGGCAGCGCAGGCCAGGGCCGTATATGATCGTCGCATCCCGATATGTTGACATACATGTGAGCAGAATCGATGACACGAAAACTCGTTGCGATATTGATGATCGCTACCCTCTGCGGCGCAGCTTCGCTCGATTCGGCGGCCCGTGAAGCCGACCTCGTGCTGGTCGCCGGGGCTACCGGGCGTACCGGCGTCCAGGCCGTTACGCAGCTTGCCGCCAAGGGTTATCGCGTGCGCGCGCTGGTGCGCGATGCGGACAAGGCACGCGCGACCTTGCCCGGCGGCACCGACATCGTCGTCGGCGATGTGCGCGACCCCGCTTCCCTTGCGGCGGCAATGCAGGGCGTCACCCACGTGATCTCCGCGATCGGCGGCGGTGGGCGCAATCCTGCGGCGGGCAACGGTCCGGACGACATCGACCGGCAGGGCAACATCAACCTCGTCGACGCGGCGCTGGCAGCGGGCGCTTCGCGCTTCGTGCTCGTTTCATCGGTCGGCGTCGAGCAGGCGGAGACCTATCCGATGGCGTTCATGCGGCCGATCCTTGCCGCGAAGCGCGCGAGCGAGGAGTACCTGCGCGCGAGCGGTCTGCCGTACACGATCGTGCAGCCGGGGGGGCTCATCGACGAGGCGGGCGAGCACAGGCGCGTCGTGCTGCGCCAGGAGGCCGGCGCCGAACCCGGTCGCATCGCGCGCGCCGATCTCGCGCGCGTCAGCATTGCCGCGCTCGGCAGCGCCGCCGCACTCGGCAAGACCTTCGAGGTCCTGGCGGTCGCCGGCGAGCCCGTGGATGACCTCGCGCCGCTGTTCACGGCACTGCGCGCCGACGCGCCGCCGGCAAGATAGCCCGCGATGCGCGGACCCGATGACATCACGGCCATCGATGCGGGCTACGTGCGCCCGCAGATGGCCGCGATCCATGTCATCGAGCACCGCGGCCGCGCCGCCCTGGTCGACACCGGCACGGCTCATTCGGTACCGCGCGTGCTCGCGGCGCTCGCGTCGCTGGGCCGCGGGCCCGCGGATGTCGACTACGTCCTGCTGACGCACGTGCATCTCGATCACGCGGGCGGCGCAGGGGCCTTCATGCGCGCATTGCCCAAAGCCACGCTCGTCGTGCACCCGCGCGGGGCGCCGCACATGATCGACCCGTCGAAGCTGATCGCGGCGTCGATCGAGGTTTACGGCGAGGCGCGCTATCGGGAGCTGTATGGCGAGATCGTGCCGATCGATGCCGCGCGCGTGCAGGTGACGCGGGACGGCGAGCAACTCGAACTCGCGGGTCGCGTGCTCGAGTTCTGGTTCACGCCCGGACACGCGATGCATCACCAGGCGATCGCCGACCATGCGTCGCGCACCGTATTCACGGGCGACACCTTTGGCTTGTCGTATCGCGATTTCGACACGTCGCGCGGCGCGTTCATTTTCCCGACGACGACGCCGACGCAGTTCGATCCGCAGCAACTCGCCGCGTCGGTGGCGCGCATCGCGGCCTACGCGCCGCGCGCGGTGCACCTCACCCATTACGCGCGGATCGGCGACGTCGAGCGGCTGGCGGCGGACATGACGGCGCAGATCGGCGCTTTCGCGGCAATCGCGCAGCGCCACGCGGCGGCGGCGGATCGGCGCGCGCGCATCCGCGCCGACCTGCGAGCGCTGCTGCGCGAGCGCAGCCTCGCGCACGGTTGCACGATGGACGACGCGCGCTTCGATGCGCTGCTCGGCGACGACCTCGATCTCAATACCGATGGCCTCGTCGCCTGGCTCGAGCGCGCGGCGCGCGCCTGAGGCGATATCATCACCGCCATGAGCACCACCCGCAGTTTCAAGGTCTACCGGATCCACCAGGAAAATCGCGGCATCGTGGCGCGCTTCGAGCAGTTGTCGCTCGACGACCTGTCGCCCGGCGAGGTCGTGGTGCGCGTGTCGCACTCCGACATCAACTACAAGGACGCGCTCGCCGCGACCGGGGCGGGACGCATCCTGCGCCGCTACCCGCTCGTCGGCGGCATCGATCTCGCCGGCACGGTCGAGTCGTCGGGCGATGCGCGTTTCGCGCCCGGTGATGAAGTGCTGGTCACGGGCTGTGGCCTGTCGGAAACGGTCGACGGCGGTTATGCGCAGTTCGCGCGCGTGGCCGGCGATGCGGTGATCCCGATGCCGCCCGGGCTCGATGCGGTCAAGGCGATGACCCTCGGGACCGCGGGCTTCACGGCCGCGCTTGCGATCCATCGCATGGAACACAATGGCCAGGCGCCGGCCAAGGGGCCGGTGGTGGTGACCGGCGCGACCGGCGGCGTCGGCAGCCTCGCGATAGACATGCTCGCCGGTCGCGGCTACGAAGTGATTGCAGTCAGCGGCAAGGCACAGCAGGTCGATTACCTGCGCGCGCTCGGCGCCTCTAAGGTCCTGCTGCGATCGGATATCGACTATGGCTCGAAGCCGCTGGAGGCCGAGCGTTTCGCCGGTGCGATCGACAATGTGGGCGGCGAGACCCTGACCTGGCTCACACGCACCGTCGGCTTCTGGGGCAACATCGCGAGCATCGGCCTCGCCGGCAGCCCGAAGCTCGAGACCACCGTGCTGCCGTTCATCCTGCGCGGCGTGAACCTGCTCGGCATCAATTCGTCGGCCACGCTGCGCGACCTGCGGCTCAAGGTCTGGGAGCGCATCGGCACCGATCTCGCGCCGCGCCATCTCGATCGAATCCGCTCGCGCATCATTCCTTTCGACGAATTGCCGGGCGCCTTTGCGGCGCTGCTCGAGGGCGGTGTCGTCGGCCGGACGGTCGTCTCGATCCGCTGACGGCCCCCGTCCCGCGGCGGGCCCTCGATCCGCTACAATTCGCGGTTCCCGGCCCGATACTGGCAGGTACGCGAATGCCCACAGTTGCCTCAGCCGGCGCGCGCCTGCGCGCCGCCGTCGAAACCGAAAATCCACTGCAGGTCGTCGGCACCGTCAACGCCTACTCGGCGCTGCTCGCCGCGCGCGCCGGTTTCAACGCGATCTACCTGTCGGGGGCGGGCGTCGCGAACGCCTCTTTCGGCCTGCCGGACCTTGCCATCACTTCACTGAACGACGTGTGCGAGGACGTGCGCCGCATCAGCGCGGCCACGGACCTGCCGCTGCTGGTCGACGCGGACACCGGCTGGGGCGCTGCGTTCAACATCGCGCGCACGAGCCGCGACCTGATCCGCTCCGGTGCGGCGGGCATGCATCTCGAGGACCAGGTGCAGGCGAAGCGCTGCGGCCACCGACCCGGCAAGGCACTCGTCTCCGCGCCCGAGATGGTCGATCGCCTGAAGGCGGCGGTCGACGGACGCACCGATGCCTCATTCGTGATCATGGCGCGCACCGACGCGCACGCCGTCGAGGGCCAGTCCGCGGCGCTCGAGCGCGCGCTGCGTTACGTCGAGGCGGGCGCCGACATGATCTTCGCCGAGGCGCTGACGACGCTCGACGAGTACCGTGAGTTCACGCGCGTCGTGAAGGTGCCTGTGCTCGCGAACATCACC
This sequence comes from uncultured Pseudomonadota bacterium, assembly GCA_902826575.1. Lineage (GTDB taxonomy): Bacteria > Pseudomonadota > Gammaproteobacteria > Steroidobacterales > Steroidobacteraceae > CADEFQ01. The sequence continues at coordinate 25,369 of CADEFJ010000002.1, forward strand.
GAGTTCGGCAAGACGCCGCTGTTCACGACCCGGGAGCTCGCCGGCGCGGGCGTGCGGCTCGTGCTGTATCCGCTCTCGGCATTTCGCGCGATGAGTCGCGCCGCGCTCGAGGTGTACGGCGCGATCCGCCGCGACGGCTCGCAGCAGGCGGTGATCGATCGCATGCAGACCCGCGCCGAGCTCTACGACGTGCTCGGCTACCATGATTACGAGCAAAAGCTCGATGCACTGTTTGGGCAGGAGCAAGGCCATGACTGACCCGACCCCCGCAGCCGGCCCGAAGCCGAAGAAGTCCGTGGCGCTCTCCGGTGTGGCGGCCGGCAACACCGCGCTGTGCACCGTCGGGCGCAGCGGCAACGACCTCGCCTACCGCGGCTACGACATTCTCGAGATCGCCGAGAGCTGCGAATTCGAGGAGATCGCGCACCTGCTGATCCACGAGCGGCTGCCGAACCGCGCCGAACTCGCGGCGTACAGGCAAAAGCTCAAGGAGCTGCGCAGCCTGCCGGCCGTGGTGCGCACCACGCTCGAAACGCTGCCCGCATCGAGCCACCCCATGGACGTACTGCGTACCGGCGTCTCCGCGCTCGGCTGCGCGATGCCCGAGAAGGACGATCACGGCGCCACCGGCGCCCGCGACATCGCCGACCAGTTGATCGCCTCGCTCGGCTCGATGCTGTGCTACTGGTACCACTACAGCCACTCGGGCCATCGGGTCCATGTCGAGACGCAGGACGACTCGATCGGCGGGCACTTCCTGCACCTCCTGCATCGCAAGGCGCCGCCCGAGTCGTGGGTGCGCGCCATGCACACCTCTTTCATCCTCTACGCCGAGCACGAGTTCAATGCGTCGACCTTCGCTGCCCGCGTGATCGCCGGCACGGGCTCCGACCTGCACTCGTGCGTCACCGGCGCAATCGGCGCACTGCGCGGGCCGAAGCATGGTGGCGCGAACGAAGTCGCGTTCGAGGTGCAGCAGCGCTACCAGTCGCCGGACGAAGCCGAGGCCGACATCCGCCGGCGCGTGGCCGCGAAGGAAGTTATCATCGGCTTCGGGCACCCCGTCTACACGATCGCCGACCCGCGCAACCAGGTGATCAAGGGCGTGGCCCGCAGCCTCGCGCAGGAAGCGCGCAACACGAAGATGTACGACATCGCCGAGCGCCTCGAGCGGGTGATGTGGGATGCGAAGAAGATGTTCCCGAACCTCGACTGGTTCAGCGCGGTGTCCTATCACCTGATGGGCGTGCCGACTGCGATGTTCACGCCGCTGTTCGTGATCGCCCGCACCACCGGCTGGGCCGCGCACGTGATCGAGCAGCGCGCGGATGGCAAGATCATCCGGCCGGCCGCCAATTACGTGGGGCCGGAGAATCGCCCGTTCGTGCCGATCGACAAGCGCCCGTAACGAGTCGGCACCAGGTCCCTAAGACATTCACCGAGGTTTTCGCACTGATGTCCGCCCACGACTACAAGTCCGCCCAGCGCCCCGATCCCGACCAGGTGATCGTCGATATCGCGAGTTACGCGAAGGACCATTCGATCGATTCGCGCCTCGCCTACGACACCGCGCGCTACTGCCTGATGGACACGCTCGCCTGCGGCTTCCAGGCGCTCGCCTATCCGGCCTGCACGCGCATGCTGGGTCCGGTGGTGCCGGGTGCCACGATGCCGGGAGGCGCCCGCGTGCCCGGCACGAGCTACGAGCTCGATCCTGTGCAGGGCGCGTTCAACATCGGCGCCATGATCCGCTGGCTCGATTTCAACGACACGTGGCTCGCGGCCGAATGGGGCCATCCGTCCGACAACCTGGGCGGCATCCTGGCGGTGGCGGATTACCTCTCGCGGCTGCGCGTCATGGAGGGTGGCAAGCCACTCACCGTGCGCGACGTGCTCACCGGGATGATCAAGGCGCACGAAATCCAGGGCGTCCTCGCACTCGAGAACAGCTTCAATCGTGTGGGCCTCGATCACGTGCTGCTGGTGCGGGTGGCCTCCACCGCAGTCGTCACCGCGATGCTCGGTGGTACGCGCGAGCAGGTGGTGAACGCCGTGTCGAATGCCTGGATCGACGGTGGCGCGCTGCGCACCTACCGCCACGCGCCGAACACCGGTTCGCGCAAGAGCTGGGCGGCGGGAGATGCGACCAGCCGCGCGGTGCGCCATGCGTTCATCGCACTCAGTGGCGAGATGGGTTATCCGTCGGCGCTGTCGGCGAAGACCTGGGGCTTCCAGGACGTGCTGTTCAAGGGCAAGCCGGTCACGCTCGCGCAGCCGCTCGGCAGCTACGTGATGGAGAACGTGCTGTTCAAGATCAGCTTCCCGGCCGAATTCCATGCCCAGACCGCGGTCGAGTGCGCGATGCAGCTGCATCCGCAGGTGAAGGCGAAGATCGATACGATCGCAAAGATCGTCATCGAGACCCAGGAGCCCGGGGTGCGCATCATCGACAAGACCGGCCCGCTCGCCAATCCCGCCGATCGCGATCACTGTATCCAGTACATGGTGGCGATCCCGCTGTTGTTCGGGCGCCTGACCGCGGCGGACTACGAGGACAACATCGCGGGCGATCCGCGCGTCGATGCGTTGCGCGCGAAGATGACTGTGCAGGAGAACGCGACCTTCACGAAGGAGTACTACGAGCGCGACAAGCGCTACATCGGCAACGCCGTGCAGGTGTTCTTCAAGGACGGCACGAGCACGCCGCGCGTTGCGGCCGACTTCCCGATCGGCCATCGCAGGCGCCGCGAGGAGGGCATGCCGGTGCTCGTGAAGAAGTTCGAATCGTCGGTGGCCGGACATTTCGCGGCGAAGCAGGCTGCCGCGATCACCGGGCTGTTCGCCGATGCGGCGAAGCTCGATGCGATGGGGGTGCACGACTTCGTCGCGGCCATGGTCAAGAACTGACGAGGTGAGCGCCGCGGAGCGCAGCGCGGAGCAGGCAACGCTCGAGGACGGCGCGCGCGCGCTCGGCACTCCGCTCGAACCGGCGCAGTCCGCGGCCCTGCTGCGCCTGCTCGATGAGCTCGAGCGCTGGAACCGCAGCTTCAATCTCACGTCGATCAGGGATCGCGGCGGGATGCTCACGCACCACCTGCTCGACAGCCTTTCGATCAGGCCGTTCCTCACCGGCAGCACCGTTGCCGATGTCGGTACCGGCGCCGGCTTTCCGGGCCTGCCACTCGCCATCGTCGAGCCGGCGCGGCGCTTCACGCTGATCGACTCGAACAACAAGAAGATCCGCTTCGTCGCGCACGCCGCGCGCACGCTCGGGCTTGCCAACGTCGAGCCGTTGCACGGGCGGGTGGAGGACCTCGCGCCCGCCCGACCTTTCGACACCGTGGTGGCACGCGCATGCGCGCCGTTGCCGAAGCTGCTGGCACTGGTCGAGCCGCTGTGCGGGCCGGCTACCCGCGCGCTTGCGATGAAAAGCGTACAGCTCGCCGGGGAGCTGCACGAGGTTCCGGCAGGCTGGCAGGTGGAGGCGGTGCACGATCTCGACGTGCCAGGCATCGACGCAGTCCGCACACTTGCGGTGCTGCGCCCGGCCGCGGTATGAAGTGCGCATGAATACAAGAATGCGGGGGGCCGCGGCCTGGCTGGTCGCGGCGGCGTTCGGCTGCGCGGCGGACCTGGCGAGCGCCCGCGACTGGCTCGAGGCGCGCATCGACGATTTCGTGCTCGTCACGGACGCGCAGGAACCTTACGCCCGCGGGACACTGCGGGACTTTGCGGTCTTCAAGCACGCACTCGGGGCACTAGCGCCGCTGACGCGCGAAGTGCCCCACATGCCGACCGAGATGTATGCGCTCGAAGGCGGCGACTGGCGCGGCTTCGCCACGAGCCCGAACACCCAGGGCTTCTTCGCTGAACGCATCGACCGGAACTACATCTTCTTCGACCGCACCCCAAGCGGCCTGCTGTCGCGCGAAGTCGTATTCCACGAGTACATGCACTTCGTGCTGCATTCGGGTGCGAGCGTGTTCGTGCCGCCGTGGTGGGACGAAGGGGTCGCCGAGCTGTTCAGTTCCCTGCGGGAACGGGACGGCAAGATCGAGTTTGGCCTGGTGCCGAACGCGCGCAAGGACGATTTCAGGTATCTCCAGCTGATGCCGACGAGGACACTGTTCGCCGCGGACCGCAGCTCGCAGGCTTTGAGGAAGCACGTCTCGGCGCCGATGTTCTATGCACAGTCCTGGCTCACCGTGCATTACATGCTGATCGAGAAGCCCGAGCGTGGCCGGCAGACCGAGACCTATCTGAACCTGGTGTCCGCCGGCAAGCCTACGGACGAGGCGGTGCAGGCCGCTTACGGGGTCAGCCTGGACGAGCTCGACAAGGAGATTCGCAGCTATCGCAACAAGGGCAGGATCGGCGCCTACCTCATGAAGTTCAAGACGCCGCTGCCCAATGCGCAGGATGTCGTCATCCGGGCGCTGCCCGAAGCCGTCGCGCTGTCACGTCTGTCGATTGCCGGCAGCATGCTCGGCAGTGGCGTGGGCGACGCCGAGAAGCGTGCGCAGCGCGCGCTGCGGATCGACCCGGCGTTGCCACTGGCGCACGCGGCGCTTGCGCTTGTGCGACTCACCCAGGAGCGGATCGACGAGGCGCTGGAACTGTCGCGCAAGGTATTGGCGTCACCGGCGGATCCGCACGCGGCGGTCGTCGCAGCGCGCGTTCAGCACCACGGCGTCCTTCACGCGTTGTACGCATCGCAGCCGAAGGCTCCGGCAGGGGAAACCGCAGCGCCCGGCGCGCAAGACGGCGAAGCCGATGGCGAGCAGATCGACGACGCGATTCTCCCGGACGGCGAGCGGCCCGTCCCATCTCCGGAACAGAGCCAGTTGTTGCAGACCGCGCGCACCGCGGTACTGCCTTTCACCGACGATCCGGACCACGGCATCGGCGCGACCCTGACGGTTGCGACCATCGACCAGCTGTTGCAGGACCGCAAGCCGGAGGAAACGCTGCTGACGGTCCAGCGGGCAGTGTCGAAGTACCCGACGCATCCGGAACTGGCGGAGATCGAGTCCCTGCTGTGCGTCGCGGCCGGTCGCACCACCGCCGCACTCGCCTCGGCCAGTCGCGCGGCGCGCTATGCCCGCTCACCGGAGGCTCGCTACAGGCTCGAGGGCTGGGTACAGGAACTTGAAGCGGCAGGCGATCCCAGCCGCTAAACTCGACCGGATGAAGCGAGTCATCGCGGTCGCGAACCAGAAGGGCGGTGTCGGCAAGACCACCACGGCAGTGAACCTGGCGGCGTCGCTCGCGGCGACGAAACGCCGCGTGCTGCTGATCGACCTCGATCCGCAGGGCAACGCGACGATGGGTTGCGGCGTGGAGAAGTCGCAGGTCGCGCGCGGCACCTGCGAGGTGATGCTCGGCGAGTGCGACATCGAGAGCGCGATCGTGGCCGTAGAGCAGGCGGGCATGTTCCTGCTGCCCGCGAACCAGGACCTCACCTCGGTCGAGGTGCGCCTGCTGACCATGATGACCGGGCGCGAGATGAAGCTGCGCAACGCGCTGCGCCCCGTGCGCGAGCAGTTCGACGTCATCCTGATCGACTGTCCGCCCGCGCTCAACATGCTCACTGTGAATGCGCTCGTCGCCGCCGACAGTGTGCTCGTGCCGATGCAGTGCGAGTACTACGCGCTCGAGGGGCTCTCGGCGCTCGTCACGACGATCGAGCAGATCCGCGCGGCGGTGAATCCCGACCTCGAGATCGAGGGTATCCTGCGCACGATGTTCGACCCGCGCAATAATCTAGCCAACGAAGTGAGCGCGCAGCTGCTCGAGCATTTCGGCGACAAGGTGTTCCGCACCGTCGTGCCGCGCAATGTGCGCCTCGCCGAGGCGCCGTCGTTCGGGCGCCCCGCGATGTTCCACGACAAGGAGTCGCGCGGCGCGCTCGCCTACCTGGCCCTCGCCGGCGAGATGCTGCGTCGCGAAGACGAAGCGCGCCCGCCGGAGCGGCTATCATCGCTGTCATGAGCCAGAAGAAGACCACACTCGGTCGCGGCCTCGCCGACCTGCTCGGCCAATCCGCCGCGCGCGCATCGAGCGCGCCATCGGCCGCGCGTGCAGACGAAGAACTCGCCAGGTTGCCGCTCGATCTGCTGCAGCGGGGTCGCTACCAGCCGCGCGTCGACATGCGTCCCGAATCGCTGCAGGAGCTTGCCGATTCGATCAGGGCGCAGGGCGTCGTGCAGCCGATCGTCGTGCGCCCACTGGTTGGTGCCGGCGACGGCGCGTCACAGCGCTACGAGATCATCGCCGGCGAGCGGCGCTGGCGCGCCGCGCAGATCGCGGGCCTTGCCGATATCCCCGCGGTCATCCGCCATGTGCCCGATGAGTCGGCCATCGCGATGGCGCTCATCGAGAACATCCAGCGCGAGAACCTCAATCCGCTCGAGGAGGCCCGCGCCCTCGAGCGCCTGATAGCCGAGTTCGGCGTCACCCATCAGCAGGCCGCCGACGCGGTCGGCCGTTCGCGCGCGGCGGTCAGCAATCTGCTGCGCTTGCTCGAGCTCGCGCCCGAGGTCAGCGAACTCGTTGAGAAGCGCTCGCTCGAGATGGGCCACGCGCGCGCGCTGCTTGGCCTGAACCAGCGCCGCCAGCAGTCGGAGGTCGCAGCCCTGGTCGCGCGCAAGGGCTTGTCGGTGCGCGAAACCGAAGCCCTGGTGCGCCGCCTCACCACTCCGGCGGGCCAGGCCGGGAGCGACGAACGTGGCGCCGCGGGTGGCAGGCAGGATCCAAACACCGCGCATCTCGAGGGGCAGCTCGCCGAGAAGCTGGGCGCCAGGGTCTCGATCCAGCATGGCGCGGGCGGCAAAGGCAAGCTCATCGTCAGCTATAACAGTCTCGACGAACTCGATGGCATCCTCGCGCACATAAGCTGAGCCTGGGTGCCGGGTTTTCGGTATTACGGTTATTGCGTGAATTGGCAATAACCGTAATACCGAAAACCCGGCACCGATTCCTAGGTATTTCCCCCGTATTTCTTGCTGGCGAGGGGCTTCCCCCCTATAATCCGCGCGCTTCGCAAACGGGGTCCTAAGTGGCTGCCGTGCAAGGAAAATTGGGCTGAAGGCCGTCTCCCGTCCGAACGTGATCCAGTCGCGCGAACCTGACATCAGGCGGCTCGCTGCGCGGATCCTGCTCGTGCAGGGGGCTGTCACCCTGGCCGCGGCCGCGCTGTGTTTCGCGGCGTGGGGCCTGCGGTACGGCGCCTCGGCGCTCGCGGGCGGCTCGATTGGTGTCATCGCGAACTTGTACATGACCCTGGCGACGCTGCGACGAGGCGGCAGCGCCGGTCTGGTACTCAGCCGGTTGCTGATCGGCCAGTTCGTGAAGGTCGGCCTGACCGTGGCGATGTTCATCGTCGTGGCGCGGGCCGGCTGGGCGGCCTGGCCGCCGTTGATCGCGACCTATGTCGCAACGCTGGTGGTGTTCTGGGCGGTGCCCGCGATGGCGGCGCCCCGGCCGCCGCCGCGATCGAGAGGGTGAGACAGGGCAGAGGCGTTCGAACAGATGGCATCCGCAAGCGGCGCAGAACACGGCACATCGCCGACCGACTACATCGTCCATCACCTCACCCATTTGCAGGTCGGCGAGGGATTCTGGACCTGGCACCTCGACACGCTGTTCATGTCGGCCCTGCTCGCCGTCGTCGTCGGCTGGGTCTTCTGGGCTGCCGCCCGCCGCGCCACTTCCGGCGTGCCCGGCAAGTTCCTCGGCTTCATCGAACTGATCCTTGAATTCGTCGACGGCCAGGTGGCCGACATCTACCACGGCGATCGGCGCTTCATGGTCGCGCTCGCGCTGTCGCTGTTCACGTGGATCATCGCGATGAACACGATGGACCTGCTGCCGCTCGACTTGCCGGGCGGCGTCGCCGCGCTGTTCGGCCTCGAGTACTGGCGCGTGCTGCCGACGGCCGACCTGAACGGCACGATCGCGATGGCGATCGTCGTCCTGCTGCTCATCATCGTGGCGGCAATCCGCTCCAAGGGCCTCGGCGGCTACCTGCACGAGTGGGTCTCGGCGCCGTTCGGCAACAACCCGATCCTGTGGATCCCGAATATCTGCCTCAACTTCGTCGAACTGCTGTCGAAGCCGGTGTCGCTCGGCATGCGACTGTTCGGCAACATGTTCGCCGGCGAGCTGCTTTTCATGCTGATCGCGCTGCTCGGCTTCACCGTCGTCGGCGTCACTTTCGGCAGCGCATTCGGCTTCTTCGGGCAGATCGTCATGGGCACCGCCTGGGCGATCTTCCACATCTTGATTGTGGTACTGCAGGCCTACATCTTCATGGTGTTGCCGATCGTCTATATCGCGATGGCCGAAGAGCACCACTAGGTTTCATTTCGTTCAGCCGCACTTTCGAATCGACCAGGAGAACTCAGATGGAAGCAATCGCAACGGTTCAGGCGTACACGGCGCTTGGAATCGGCATCATCATCGGCCTCGGCGCGATCGGCGCCTGCATCGGCATCGGCGTGATGGGTTCGAAGTTCCTCGAATCCGCCGCGCGCCAGCCGGAGCTGACCCCGATGTTGCAGGGCCGCATGTTCCTGCTCGTGGGTCTCATCGACGCGGCGTTCCTGATCGGCGTCGGCCTCGCGATGCTGTTTGCATTCGCGAACCCGTTGCTGGCCCAGCTCTCAGGCGGTTGATCCGAAGCTGAAGGAGACGGGCGATGACCGTCAACGCGACATTCATAGGGCAGATGGTCGTCTTTGCGATCCTGCTCTGGTTCTTCTGGAAGTTCGTGGTACCGCCGCTTGCGCGGGCGAACACGGACCGCCAGAAGAAGATCGCCGAGGGCCTCGCGGCCGCCGAGCGTGGCCAGAAGGATCTCGAGGAGGCGAAGTCACGCGCCGACGCCGTGGTGCGCGAGGCGCGTGAGCGCGCGAACCAGGTGCTCGAGCAGGCAAACCGCCGCTCGAACGAGATGATCGACACGGCCAAGCAGTCTGCCAGTGCCGAAGGCGACCGCCTGCTCGCGAATGCGCGGGCCGAGGCCGCCAACGAAACCGCGCGGGCGCGCGATGCACTGCGCGGCGAAGTCGGCGCGCTGGCCGTCGCGGGCGCATCGCGCCTGCTCGGTCGCGAGATCGACGCGAAGGCGCACCAGAAGCTGCTCGACGAGCTGGCCGAGGAGATCGTGCGTGGCTGAAGTCGCGACCATCGCGCGGCCCTACGCGCGCGCGGCGTTCGAGTACGCGCAGGATGCCAAGGCGCTGGCGCGCTGGGGCGACCTGCTCGACACGGCCGCCGCTGTCGCCGCGCAGCCGGGCTTCGGCGCCCTGATCGGCAATCCGAGGGTGAGCTCCGCTGCGCTCGCCGATCTCGTGCTCGACATCGCCGGTGACAAGGCGGATGCGCACGGCCGCAATTTCGTGCAGCTGCTTGCGCAGAACCGGCGCCTCGCGCTGCTGCCGGAGATTGCACGCCAGTACGCGCTGCTGCGCGCCGCGGCCGAGAACACCGTCGACGTCGAGATCACCTCGGCGATGGCGCTCACGCCGGAGGAGACCGAGAAGTTCGCGCGGGCGCTGACGCGCCGCCTGAATCGTGTCGTGCGCCTGCATCCGCAGGTCGATGCGTCACTCATCGGCGGCGCGATCGTGCGCAGCGGCGACCTGGTGCTCGACGGCTCGCTGAAGGGCAGACTCGAGCGCCTCAGCCAGACCATGACGAATTGATTCCCAAGGACCCCATCCCATGTCAGTCAAAGCATCGGAAATCAGCGACCTGATCAAGCAGCGGATCGAGAAGTTCTCGTCCGCGACCGAGGCGCGCAATGTCGGCACCGTGGTGTCCGTCACCGACGGCATCACGCGCATCCACGGCCTGGCCGATGTGCGCTACGGCGAGATGATCGAGTACCCGGGCGGTGTGTTCGGCCTCGCGCTGAACCTCGAGCAGGACTCCGTCGGCGCGGTGGTGCTTGGCGACTACACCGGCATCCGCGAAGGCGACTCGGTGAAGACCACCGGGCGCATCCTCGAGGTGCCGGTCGGGCCCGAACTGCTCGGCCGCGTCGTCGACACGCTCGGCAATCCGATCGACGGCAAGGGCCCCCTCAAGGCGACCCGCACGGCACCGATCGAGCGCGTTGCGCCGGGCGTCATCTACAGGAAGAGCGTGTCGCAGCCGGTGCAGACCGGTTACAAGGCGGTGGACTCGATGGTGCCGATCGGCCGCGGCCAGCGCGAGCTGATCATCGGCGACCGCCAGACCGGCAAGACCGCGCTCGCGGTCGACACGATCATCAACCAGAAGTCCTCGGGCATAAAGTGCATCTACGTCGCGATCGGCCAGAAGCAGTCGTCGATCGCGAACGTCGTGCGCAAGCTCGAAGAGCACGGCGCGATGGCGCACACCATCGTCGTGGCGGCCTCCGCCTCGGTGCCGGCCGCCCTGCAGTACCTCGCCGCCTATTCGGGCGTCACGATGGGCGAGTACTTCATGGACAACGGCCAGGACGCGCTGATCATCTATGACGACCTGTCCAAGCAGGCCGTGGCGTATCGCCAGATCTCGCTGCTGCTGAAGCGCCCGCCCGGCCGCGAGGCCTATCCCGGCGACGTGTTCTACCTGCACTCGCGCCTGCTCGAGAGGAGCGCGCGCGTCAACGAGGAATACGTCGAGATGGCGAGCAAGGGTGCGGTCAAGGGCAAGACCGGCTCGCTGACCGGCCTGCCGATCATCGAGACTCAGGCGGGCGACGTCACCGCGTTCGTGCCGACCAACGTGATCTCGATCACCGACGGCCAGATCTTCCTCGAGACCGACCTGTTCAACGCCGGCATCCGCCCGGCGATGAACGCCGGCATCTCGGTATCGCGCGTCGGTGGCGCCGCGCAGACCGACATCATCAAGCGGCTTGGCGGCGGCATCCGTCTTGCGCTCGCCCAGTATCGCGAGCTCGCGGCGTTTTCGCAGTTCGCCTCCGACCTCGACGAGGCCACGCGCCGCCAGCTCGAGCGCGGCGAGCGCGTGACCGAGCTGATGAAGCAGAAGCAGTACGCGCCGATGTCGGTCGCCGAAATGGCACTGTCGATCTACGCCGTCAACAACGGCTACATGGACAAGGTGGATCGCCGCAAGGTCGTCGACTTCGAGGCCGCGCTGCACTCGTTCGCGAAAGGTACGTACCAGGACTCGATCGATGCGATCAATGGGAAGCCCGAGCTAAAGCTTCACGAAGCGGCTCTGAAGAAGATCTGCGCAGACTTCATCGCGAACGGGGCATATTGATGATCAGCGAACAGCGGGCAGCGAACAGAGTACAGCCAGAGCGCGGGCATGCGCGTCGTGCCTGCGCCTCTGGCTGTACTCTGTTCGCTATTCGCTGTTCGCCGCGAGGATCGCGCTGATGGCCAGCACCAAGGAAATCCGCTCGAAGATCACGAGCGTCAAAAGTACCCAAAAAATCACCAAGGCCATGCAGATGGTCGCGACGAGCAAGATGCGTCGCGCCCAGGAACGCATGCGCCTCGCCCGGCCGTATGCGGAGAAAATGGTCACCGTGATCGGCCACCTGAGCGCGGCCAACCCCGACTACAAGCACCCGTTCCTCGTGACACGCGAGCCGAAGTCGATCGGCATCATCGTGATTTCGACCGATCGCGGCCTGTGCGGCGGCCTGAACGCCAACATCTTCAAGAACACGATCTACCTGCTGCGCGAGTGGCAGCAGAAGGGCGCAGAAGTGAACCTGTGCCTGGTCGGCTCGAAGGGCCTCGGCTTCTTCCGCCGGCTCGGACTGCCGATCCTCGCCAATGTCACGCATCTCGGCGATCGCCCGCACGTGAAGGACCTGATCGGGACCGTGAAGGTCATGCTCGACGCGTATCGCGAGGGCAGGATCGATCGCCTGTACATGGTGAACGCGCAGTTCGTGAATACGATGACCCAGAAGCCGGTCGTCGAACAGTTGCTGCCGGTGGCGCCGGTGGAATCATCCGACCTCGCCGAGCACTGGGACTACATCTACGAGCCGAGCGCCTCGGACATCCTCGATGGCGTACTGATGCGCTACATCGAGTCGCAGGTCTATCGCGGTGCGGTCGAGAACGTTGCCTCGGAAATGGCCGCACGCATGGTTGCGATGAAGGCGGCGTCGGACAACGCCGGCAAGCTGATCAACGAACTGCAACTGATCTACAACAAGGCGCGACAGGCCGCGATTACGAAAGAGCTGGCGGAGATCGTTGGCGGAGCCGCGGCGGTATGAACAACAGCGAACAGCTTGCAGCGAACAGCTTTCAGCCAGAGGAGAACGCCCGGTCGTGCCGTCTTCTCTGGCTGAAAGCTGTCATCTGCTCGCTGTTCGCCAGCGAAGTTTTTTAAGGAACTGAAATGGCTACGGGAAAGATCACTCAAATCATTGGCGCCGTCATCGATGTCGAGTTTCCACGCGAGTCGATCCCGCGCGTCTACGAAGCGCTCAAGCTGAAGGACGCGGATCTCACGCTCGAGGTGCAGCAGCAGCTCGGCGACGGCGTCGTGCGCACGATCGCGATGGGCGCCTCCGAGGGCCTGAAGCGCGGCCTTCCGGTCGAAACGACCGGCGAGCCGATCTCGGTGCCGGTCGGACAGGCCACGCTCGGTCGCATCATGGACGTTCTCGGCGCGCCGCAGGACAACCGCGGTCCGGTGAACGCGAAGGACCACTGGTCGATCCATCGTCCCGCGCCGTCGTATGACGAACAGGCGGGCGGCCGTGACCTGCTCGTCACCGGCATCAAGGTCATCGACCTGCTCGTGCCGTTCGCCAAGGGCGGCAAGGTCGGCCTGTTCGGCGGCGCCGGTGTCGGCAAGACCGTCAACATGCTCGAGTTGATCAACAACATCGCCAAGCAGTACAGCGGCCTGTCGGTGTTTGCCGGCGTCGGCGAGCGTACCCGCGAGGGCAACGACTTCTACCACGAGATGGCGGAGTCGGGCGTCATCGACCTCGAGAAGCTCGAGAACTCGAAGGTCGCGATGGTGTACGGCCAGATGAACGAGCCGCCGGGCAACCGCCTGCGCGTCGCGCTCACCGGCCTCACCATGGCCGAATACTTCCGCGATGAAGTGCGTGAGGACGGCGGCAAGGGCCGCGACGTGCTGTTCTTCGTCGACAACATCTATCGCTACACGCTCGCGGGCACCGAGGTGTCGGCGCTGCTCGGCCGCATGCCGTCGGCGGTGGGCTACCAGCCGACCCTCGCCGAGGAGATGGGCGTGCTGCAGGAACGCATCACATCGACGAAGACCGGCTCGATCACCTCGATCCAGGCCGTGTACGTTCCTGCGGACGACCTGACCGACCCGTCGCCCGCGACGACCTTCGCGCATCTCGATGCGACCGTCGTGCTCTCGCGCCAGATTGCGGCGCTCGGCATCTACCCCGCGGTGGATCCGCTCGACTCGACCAGCCGCCAGCTCGATCCGCTGGTGGTCGGCGAAGACCATTACAACACTGCGCGCGCCGTGCAGGCCGTGCTGCAGCGTTACAAGGAACTGCAGGACATCATCGCGATCCTGGGCATGGACGAGCTGTCGGAAGAGGACAAGAAGACCGTGTTCCGCGCGCGCAAGATCCAGCGCTTCCTGTCACAGCCGTTCAACGTCGCCAAGGTGTTCACCGGCCAGGACGGCAAGATCGTGCCGCTCAAGGACACGATCCGCGGCTTCAAGGGCATCCTCGAGGGCGAGTACGACCACCTGCCGGAGCAGGCGTTCTACATGGTGGGCTCGATCGAAGAGGCGGTGGAGAAGGCGAAAGGGCTGAGCTAAGAGCTTAGGGCTTGGAGCTTAGGGCCAGAGGAGCACGTGTGGCGGAGTCGTTGATACATGTCGATGTCGTGAGCGCCGAGGGAGAGATCTTCTCGGGTCCCGCCACGATGGTGTTCGTGCCTGCTTCGGAGGGCGATATCGGCATTGCGCCCCGTCACGCGCCGTTGCTCACCTTGCTGAAGGCGGGCGAAGTACGCATCCAGACGCCCGAGGGCGGCGAGCACCTGATCTATGTGGGCGGTGGCGTGCTCGAGATCCAGCCGAAGAAGGTCACCGTGCTCGCCGACACGGCGCTGCGCGCGAAGGACATCGACGAGGCTGCCGCGATCGCCGCGAAGCAGCGTGCGGAAGAGGCGCTCAAGGACAAGGTCGACGCGATTTCCCAGGCCGAGGCCCTGGCCGAGCTGGCGCGCGCCGCCGCGCAGCTCAAGCTCATCGAGAAGCTGCGCAAGCTGAAGGGCTGACGCAGCTTCCCGGCGAGCCGGCGCCGCTATTTCAGCACGAGCTCGCGAATCAACTGGCTGCCGAGCTGCGTTCGCATCTTGCCACGCTCGATGGTGGCTTTCGCCGCCGTCGCGCGATCTGCCCAGACCTTCTTCTCCAGCGGCTCGAGCTTGTCCTCGAGCCCGTCGAGCGCCGCCATGTTCTTGTACGTGATCGTCAGGATCAGGTCCGCGTCCTGCGGCGACTGGGCCTGCGCCTCGTACACGCGGTAGTCCAGGATCAGGCCCGCCGCCTTCTGCGCTTCCATCAGCGGCTTGTAGGTGGTGGCGAGATAATTCAGGTACGCATCGAACATGCCCGGTTCGATCTTTATGAACGAAACATTCGTCACGGGCCCTTCGCTGTAGTCGCGCGCTTCCTGGCCGAACGAAACGATGGGCACGCAAATGCACGCAATGGCTGCAAGCAGCCGTATTTCCCGCATACGCATGATTGGTCTCCGTCCTTTGAAGTTGTTTATTCTGTTTCTGATGCCGGTTCACTCCTGAACCGGCGGACGTGACTATGCGCCCGCGCGCGCGCGCAATGCAAACCGCCCCCCGCGGGCCGCTCCAGGCCCGCAGGGAACGGACTCGAGCACGAGGGCGGTGTTACTCCCCCCGCGGCTCAACTGGCTCGGACGACTGCGGCTTCGCAGCCACCTGCCACTTTGCGAACTCCTCTTTCGATACGGCACCGTCGCTGTTGGCATCAGCGGTGGCAAACTCCGCGGCGAGGCCCTTGTCGACGACCGACTCGCTCGCCGTGATGCGACCGTCCGCATTCTTGTCGAGCGATTCGAACGACTTCGAAGCCATGGTCTCGCCGCCGCCGGCGAAGACGCTGCCGGCCACCAGTGCAGTGGCGGCGAACATGATCAGCTGTTTCATTTCGCAACTCCGGTTGAGGGGGGCACGGGGCAAACGTACTCCGCCTGCCAATGCGACGTAATGTCCCGCACCGGCGACAGGCATGCCCCGGCGGCGGGTTGCCCGGCCCGTCTGACACACCGGACCGGCGGAATTGCGCGGTTTGGCGCTGTCTCAATCGCCCGACGTTGGCGGCGCTCCGACCGAAGGATTCGATGTCATCCGACACCTGGACCTGTCGTCGTCCTACACGGGCGCTGCGCTCGGATACAATCGCGCGATGCCAGTCACCGTCGTGATCCTCGCTGCCGGCCAGGGAAAGCGGATGCAATCCGACCTGCCGAAAGTCCTGCAGCCCCTTGCGGGGCGCCCGCTGCTCGCCCATGTCATTGCCACCGCGACGGCAATCGCGCCCGAGGCGATCCACGTCGTCTACGGCCACGGAGGTGAGCAGGTGCGCAGCGCGCTGCCGGACGCGCCGGTCAGCTGGGTGCTGCAAGCCGAGCAGCGCGGCACCGGGCATGCGCTCTCGCAAGCCATGCCGGCCATCGACGACGGCCACCTGGTGCTGGTGCTTTACGGTGACGTGCCATTGATACGCCCAGGCGCACTCGAGCGACTGCTCGCCGCTGCCGGCCCGAAGTCGATGTCATTGCTGACCGTCGAGCTCGAGGACCCGACAGGCTACGGGCGCATCGTGCGCGGCGCGCGCGGCCAGGTGCAGCGCATCGTCGAGGAAAAGGACGCCACGGCGCGCGTGCGCCGCATCCGCGAAGGCAACACCGGGGTGATGGTCGCGCCTGCCAGGCTGCTTCGCCGCTGGCTCGGGCAATTGCGCGCCGACAATGCACAAGGCGAGCTGTATCTCACTGACGTCGTCGCGATGGCGGTGAAGGAGAAGATCGAGGTCGTGCCGCAGCTCGTCGATGCGCCAAGCGAAGTGCTCGGCGTCAACGACAAGCTGCAGCTCGCCGAGGTGGAGGCCGCGCTGCGCGCGCGCCGCGCGCGCGACCTGCTCGTCGCGGGTGTCACGCTGGTCGATCCCGCGCGCATCGATGTGCGCGGCGACCTCGCAGTGGGCCGCGACGTGCAGATCGATGTGAACGTGGTGTTCGAAGGGCGCGTGCGCCTCGGCGATCGGGTGCGCATTGGGCCAAACTGCGTGATCCGCGACAGCGAAATCGACGCGGACACCGAAGTGTTCCCGAACTGCGTGATCGATCGTGCGACCATCGGTCCGGCCTGCCACATCGGGCCTTTCGCGCGCTTTCGCCCGTCGTCGCAGTTGGCGCGCGGCGTGCACATCGGCAACTTCGTCGAGGTGAAGAACAGCAAGCTCGGCGAAGGCAGCAAGTCGAACCACCTCACCTACCTCGGAGACGCGGTGATCGGCGCGCGCGTCAATGTCGGTGCCGGTACAGTCACCTGCAATTACGACGGCGCCAACAAGTCGCAGACCCATATCGACGACGGCGCCTTCATCGGCTCGGGGGCGATGCTGGTCGCACCGGTGCGTATCGGTGCCGGCGCGACGATCGGCGCCGGTTCGACGATCACCCGCGATACGCCGCCCGACAAGCTGACGCTGGAGCGCTCGAAGCAGGTGACGATCGATGGCTGGCAGAGGCCCGCCAAGAAGACCTGAAGACGTGACCGGGATGTTCCTGTCTCGATCAGTCGTCCGACACCGTCGCGTGCCAGCCGGCACTCCATGACCTTGACACCCGAAGAACTCGATGCGCTGCGCCTCAGTTTCGTGGTGGCGACGCGCAGCGTGTTGATCAGCCTGCCGCTCGCCACCTTGATCGCCTGGCTGCTGGTGCGCGGTCGGTTCCGTGGGCGTTTCGCGCTCGATGCGCTGGTGCACCTGCCGCTGGTGCTGCCGCCGGTGGTGGTGGGCTACCTGCTGCTCGTCCTGTTCGGTCGTCGCGGGCCGATCGGCGGCTGGCTCCACGATGCGTTCGGCGTGCAGCTCGCCTTCACCACCGCCGGTGCGGCGCTCGCCACCGCGGTGATGTCCTTCCCGCTGATGGTGCGCGCGATACGCCTGTCGCTCGAGGCCGTCGATCGCGGCTTCGAGGACGCGGCGCGCACGCTCGGTGCCGGTCCCGCCGATCGGTTCCTGTCGGTCACGCTGCCGCTGATGCTGCCCGGCATACTCGCCGGCAGCGTCACCGCATTCGCGGCGAGCCTCGGCGAGTTCGGCGCAGTCATCACCTTCGTCGCGAACATCCCGGGCGAGACGCGCACGCTGCCGCTCGCCCTGTATACGGCGATCCAGACGCCGGACGGCGATGCCGCCGCTGCGCGCATTGCCACGCTGTCGCTGCTGCTCGGCTTCAGCGGGCTCGCGTTCGCCGAGTGGCTCGCGCGGCGCATCCGCCGCACGCTGGGGCAGACGTGATCCGCGTCGAGGCCGCCATGCGGCGCGGCGCCTTCACGCTCGATGCGCGCTTCACCGCGCCGCAGGCCGGCGTCGTCGCGCTGTTCGGCCGCTCCGGCTGCGGCAAGACCACACTGGTGAATATCATCAGCGGGCTGCTGGCCCCGGACAGGGGCCACATCGACATCGGCGGCGAGGTGCTGCTCGACACCGCGACCGCGCGCCGTGTCGCACCCGAGGATCGCCGCGTCGGCTACGTTTTCCAAGACTCGCGGCTGTTCCCGCACCTTACCGTGGCCGGCAACCTCGATTACGGCTTGCGCCGCGCGCGCGGGCGCACGCAAGGCGTCAGGCGCGATGACGTCATCTCGCTGCTCGCGCTGCAGGAATTGCTCGCCCGCCGTCCGCATACGCTGTCGGGCGGCGAGCGCCAGCGTGTGGCGCTCGGTCGCGCGCTGCTTGCGCAGCCGCGCCTGCTGCTGCTCGATGAGCCGCTTGCATCGCTCGATGCCGCTCGCCGCGAGGAGGTCTTGCCGTATCTCGAGGCGCTGCGCACCCGGCTGGCGATGCCGATGATCTACGTGAGCCACGCCTTCGACGAAGTGCTGCGCCTCGCCACGCACCTCGTGGTGCTCGATGCAGGAAGCGTGGTGGCGCAGGGCTCACTCACCGACGTGAGCCTCGATCCGGCCCTCACGGCGATCGTTGGCCCGGCCGCGGCAGGCGCGGTGCTCGATGGCCGGGTCGTCGATGTCGATGCCACGCACGGCCTCGCCCGCGTGGCGATCGGCGATCACGGCGAGCTGCGTGTCGGCGCGGCAGGTACCGCGCCGGGGATGTCGCTGCGCGTGCAGGTGCTCGCACGCGACGTGATCCTCTCCGACCGCCCGCCCGAGGGCCTCAGTGTGCGCAATGCGCTGCGCGGTCGTATCAGCGCGATCGACACGGATAGCAACGATACCCGCAGGGTCCTGGTCGACCTGTCCGGTGCCGGCATCGTGGCCTATGTGACCCGCGATGCGATCGATGCGTTGCGGCTCGCGCCGGGCAGCACGGTTTGGGTCCTCGTCAAGGCGGTTTCGCTGCGCAGCCATCCGTTTCCCGGTCCCGGCGTGTAATGCCGGCGCGCATGCCGCGAACCGCAGTCACCTTGCCGCCCGTCGCGCGCCGCAGCGTGTCGGTGCTCGCGGCGCTCACGATCGTGCTCGGGCCGCTGCATGCCGCCGACGAGCCGCCCGGGCTCACCGTCTACGTCGCTGCGTCGATGACCAACGCGATGCAGGAGATCGCCGACCGCTATCGACGTGAAACGGGTACCGCGATCAAGCTGTCACCCGGAGCCAGCTCAGCACTGGCGCGCCAGATCGAGGCTGGCGCGCGCGCGGATCTCTTCGTGTCGGCCGATCAGCAATGGATGGACTACCTCGCCGATCGCCGGCTGATCGTTGCGGCGAGCCGGCGCGATATCGCCGGCAACCGGCTCGTACTCATCGCGCCGGCCGACAGCAAAGTGGCGCTGCGGATAGCACCGGGGTTCGCGCTCGCTGCGGCGCTCGGCAAGGGGCGGCTCGCGATCGCCGACCCGTCCTCCGTACCCGCCGGGCGTTATGCCCAGGTGGCACTGGTGCGCCTCGGCGTCTGGGACAGTGTCGCGAGCCGGCTCGCCAATGCCGATAACGTGCGTGCAGCGCTCGCATTCGTCGCGCGCGACGAAACATCGCTCGGCATCGTCTATGCGACGGATGCGCAGATCGAACCCCGGGTGCGAGTGGTCGACACGTTCCCTGCGCAGCTGCATGCGCCGATCACCTACCCCGCGGCACTGCCGGTCGAGGCACGAGCAGGCGCACGGGCCTTCCTCGACTACCTGGGCGGCGCAGCGTCGCGCGCCACGCTTGCCAACCATGGCTTCACGGCAGCGGTGCAAACCGCGCCGTGAAGTGCCGCATCAGCGGCGGCTCCTGCACGATGCGCAACCCGCGCAGCGAGCGGCTGTCGCGCGCGATTTCCTCGAACACCTCGACCAGGTAGTCGGCGTGGCTTTGCGTGTAGACGCGCCGCGGAATCGCGAGCCGCACGAGTTCGTAGCGCGCGGGCACCTCGCGCCCGTCGGGCCGGCGCCCGAACATCACGCTGCCGATTTCGCAGGCGCGCACCCCGCCGACTTCATAGAGCGCGACCGCGAGCGCCTGGCCGGGATACTGCAGCGGCGGGATGTGCGGCAGCAGGGCGCGCGCGTCGACGAACACCGCGTGGCCGCCCACCGGCTGCACGATCGGTACGCCGAGCGACAACAGCCGCTCGCCGATGTACTCATTGCACCGCACCCGGTAGCGCAGGTACTCCTCGTCGATGACCTCGGCGAGGCCCGCCGCAATCGCCTCGAGATCGCGCCCCGCGAGCCCGCCGTAGGTCGGGAAGCCTTCGGTGAGGATCAGGCGGTTGCGCGCGGCGAGTGCCAGGTCGTCGTCGTTCAGCGCGAGCCAGCCGCCAATGTTCGCAAGTCCGTCCTTCTTGGCGCTCATCGTCATGCCGTCGGCCAGCGCGAAAGTCTCGCGCACGATGTCGCGCACGCTGCGCTCCTGCTGGCCCGGTTCGCGCTGCTTGACGAACCAGGCGTTCTCGGCGAAGCGACAGCCGTCGATGAACAGCGGCTTGCCGTGGTGGCGCGCGATCTCATGCACCGCGCGCAGGTTCGCGAGTGACGCCGGCTGGCCCCCGCCGGCATTGTTGGTGAGGGTGATCATGACGCAAGGCACGTTCGCGGCGCGCTCCTCGAGCAGCCGCGCAAGCGCGACAGTGTCCATGTTGCCCTTGAAGGGAAATGTGCTCGCGAAGTCGGCCGCCTCGGCGCAGGGCAGGTCGAGCGCCTCGGCCCCGCTTGACTCGATGTTGCCGCGCGTCGTGTCGAAGTGCGTGTTGGAGGGAATCACCCGCCCGGCGCCACCCAGCAGCGAGAACAGGATCGCCTCGGCGGCGCGCCCCTGGTGGGTCGGGATCACGTGCCGGAACGGCATCAGGTCCTGCACGGCGCTCTGGAATCTGTAAAACGACGGTGAACCGGCGTAGGACTCATCGCCACGCATCAGCGCGCTCCACTGCGCGGCACTCATCGCCCCGGTGCCGGAATCGGTCAGCAGGTCGATCAGCACGTCATCGGAATGCAAACCGAACAGGTTGTAGTGCACCCCGGCGAGCAGCAGTTCTCGGTCGCCCCGCGTGGTCAGGCGGATGGGCTCGACCACCTTCATCCGGAAGGGCTCGATTATCGTTTTCATGACGGCGCTCCCATGTTGTGTAGCGTGCCACAGCAGGGCGGCGGCCAATCAGGCAAAATATGCGACCCTGACCGGAGTGCCCGCCTGCCATGTGTGGAATCGTCGGAGCCGTAGCCGAACGCAACATCGTACCGATCCTGCTGGAGGGCCTGCGCCGCCTCGAGTACCGCGGATATGACTCCGCCGGCCTCGCGGTGCTCGACGCCGACATGCACCTCGCGCGGGTCCGCACGGTGGGCAAGGTCAAGGCCCTCGAGCAGGCGCTCGAGCAGCAGCCGGTCGCCGGCCGGCTCGGCATCGCGCACACGCGCTGGGCGACGCATGGCGTTCCGAACGAGCGCAATGCACACCCGCACGTGTCGCGCGACGGACTTGCGATCGTGCACAACGGGATCATCGAGAACCACGAGGAGCTGCGCACCGACCTGCAACGGCTGGGCTACGAGTTCACCTCGGAAACCGATACCGAGGTCATTGCCCACCGGATACATTTCCACCTCGCGACGCTCGGCGATCTGTTCAAGGCCGTGCGCGCCACGGTTGCCGAGCTCGAAGGCGCCTTCGCACTGGCAGTGGTGAGCGCCGCGACGCCCGATCGCGTGATCCTGGCGCGCGAGGGTTGCCCGGTCGTGATCGGCATCGGCGTCGGCGAGAACTTCGTCGCCTCCGACGTCGCGGCGCTGCTGCCGGTGACCCGCCGGTTCGTGTTCATGGAAGAGGGCGACGTCGCCGAGGTCGGACTGACGAGCGTGCGCATCATCGATCGCGAGGGAAATCTCGTCGAACGACCGGCGCACGAAAGCGATCTGTCGGCCGATGCCGCCGAAAAGGGCCAGTACCGCCACTTCATGCTCAAGGAAATCCATGAGCAGCCGCGCGCCCTCGCCAATACGCTGCAGGAGCGCGTCGCCAACGGTCGCCTCCTCGATGCCGCATTCGGGCCGACGGCCAGCGAGATCTTCCGTCGCGCCGAACATGTGCACATCGTCGCCTGCGGCACGAGTTTCCATGCCGGTGCGGTCGCACGTTATTTCATCGAGCAGATCTGCAAGCTGCCCTGTTCGGTCGAGATCGCGAGCGAGTATCGCTACCGCAATCCCGTCGTGCCCAGGAACTCCCTGTTCGTGACGATTTCCCAGTCGGGCGAGACCGCCGATACGCTGGCCGCGCTGCGCCTCGCGAAACAGGCCGGCTACCTGGCCTCGCTCGCGATCTGCAACCAGCCCGAAAGCTCGCTGGTGCGCGAATCGGACCTGGTGATGCTCACGCGCGCCGGTCCCGAGATCGGCGTCGCCTCGACCAAGGCGTTCACCACGCAGCTGATGGCGCTGTCGATGCTGGTCGTCGCGCTGACCAAGTATCACGCCGGCGATGCCGAGCGCGAGCGCGGACTCATCGCGCGCCTGATCGAGATCCCGGCCCTGATCGAGAAGACGCTGACGCTCGACCCGGTGATCCACCGCCTTGCCGAGCGCTTCGCCGACAAGCACCACGCGTTGTTCCTCGGCCGCGGCGCCTTGCATCCGATCGCAATGGAAGGGGCGCTCAAGCTGAAGGAAATCTCCTATATCCACGCCGAGGCGTATCCGGCCGGCGAGCTGAAGCACGGGCCGCTCGCACTGGTCGACGCGGACATGCCGGTGATCACCGTGGCGCCGAACAACGACCTGCTCGAGAAGCTCAAGTCGAACCTGATGGAAGTGCGGGCCCGGGGCGGGGAGCTCTACGTGTTCGCCGACCCGGAGGCCGGATTCGAGCCCTCGGACGGGGTCACCGTGATCCAGATGCCGAAGCACGTCAGCTACTTCCAGGCGCCCGCCGTCTATACGATCCCGCTGCAGCTGCTGTCCTACCATGTTGCGGTGCTGAAGGGCACGGACGTCGACCAGCCCCGCAATCTCGCGAAAAGCGTCACGGTCGAGTAACCTCGGCGTTCCCCCGGGCCTTCGGGCCCCCCAGTTGGAGGAATGCCATGGCGACCGAGGAAAAGCCGGAGGCCGCGGACGCGACCAAGGCCGCTGCCGAGAATCCATACACGCAGCACTACGTTGTGCAGAAGGGCGACACGCTGTCGAAGATAGCGCGGGAGCACTACGGCGATCCGATGCTGTACCCGAAGATCTTCGAAGCCAATCGCGACATCCTGTCCGATCCGAACCGGATCAAGCCCGGCCAGCGCCTGCGCATTCCCTGAGACACGCGAGGAGTACATCATGCTGAAGCGAACCACTTGGATTGCCGCGATGGCGGTACTCGTGCTGGCCGTCGCCTGCACGAACCAGAAGGGACCCGCGACGAAGGCGGTCGCCGATGCCGAGGCGGCGCTGGCTGCATTCCGCGACGACGCCGCGCGCCTGTTGCCCGATGACCTGTCGGGCGTCGACGCGACCGTCGCGAGCCTGAAGGACAGTCTTGCCAAGAGCGACTTCAAGGCCGTGATGGCAGCCGCGCCCGATCTGTCGAACCGCATCGCCGCGCTGCGCGACGCCACCGCCGCGAAAAAGGCGGAATGGGAAGCGGCCAACGCCGCGGCGCGGGAGCAGTGGAATGTCTACGCTGCCGATCTGCCGAAGATGGTCGAAGCCATCCAGAGCCGTGTCGACATCCTGGGCAAGGCGAGACAGCTGCCACGGAACGTCTCGCAGGAAGCCTTCGACGGCGCGAAGTCGGGACTCGACTGGATGAAGTCGACGTGGGCGGAGGCCACCGACGCGTTCAATGCGGGCAATGCGGTTGACGCGGCTGCGAAGGCGCAGACCGTCAAGGAAAAGGGCAACGAGGTGCTCGGATTGCTCGGCCTCGCCCCGGCGTCATGAACCCGCCCGAGGGTGATGCCGCCAATGATGGCGCAGCCGGCGAGGACCTGCGCGACCTGATCGCACAGGCTGAGGACATGCTGCATTCGCTGCGCGGGCAGACGGGGGAAGCCGCGGAGCGACTGCGTGAGCGTGTCGAGGCTACGGTGAAGAGTGCGCGCACACGCCTCTCGTCGCTCGAGGGCGATGCGCGCCAGCTCACCGAGGAGGCGGCCGCCACCGCCGACGAGTACGTGCGGGAGAATCCGTGGGCGTCGGTGGCGATTGCCGCCGCCGCCGGCGTGATCATCGGTGCACTGCTGTCGCGTCGCCGCTGAGTCGTGACATCGCCGACCCAACGGGTGCTGGAGGAGGCGCTCAGCCTCGGCGCGCAGGGCCTGCGCATCGCGCAGACCCGGCTCGAGATGCTGAGCGTCGACCTGCAGCGCGAGAAGGCCGCGGTCGCGCGCCAGCTGGCTTTCGCGGTGGCGTGCGGAACGAGCGCGGCGCTGGCCGCGTTCGCCTGCATCCTGTGGGCGGCGCTGTCGTTCGAACCGCGCACCCGCTTCATCGTGCTCGGCGTGCTGACCGGTGTGTTCGTGCTGGTCGCCGTTGCCTGCGGCCTGCTCTTCTGGCGCGGCCTGCAGCGGCGCGGGCGCCTGTTCGGGCAATTGATCGAGGCACTGAAACGTGACAGCGACGTCCTCGAACCTCGAAGAACGCGCGAGACTCCTTGAGCTCGAAGCGGAGCTGCAGCGCAAGACGCTGCGCGCCTCCTTCGACACGCTCCACGGCGCGAAGGGCATCACCTGGGCTCTCGCCGGGGCGTCACTCGCGAGCAGGCTGGCCATCGTGCACAAGGCCAAGGTCGCCGGCTATGCGCTGATTGCGGCCCGGCTGCTGTTCAGGGCGCGGCGCGTGCTTCGAGATCGTAAGCGCCTGCCCCGGTGATTTCGACGTCGGCAAACTCCCCGACCTCGAGTTTGCCGCCCTGCCTGATCCGCACCACCCCGTCGATTTCCGGCGCATCTCCCGGCCCGCGCGCGACCGCGATCGCGCCGTCGATCCGATCGACGAGCACCCGCATGCGCGTGCCGATGCGCCGCGCGAGCCTTGCTGCGCTGATCGCCTGAGCGCGCTCCATGAAGCGCCCCTGGCGCTCGTTCTTGACCTCTTCCGGCACCTGGCCGGGCAGTGCGTTGGCGGTGGCGCCTTCGACCGGCGAGTAGGTGAAGCAACCGACACGGTCGAGTTGCGCTTCATCGAGCCACGCCAGCAATTCCTCGAACTCCGCCTCGGTCTCGCCGGGGAAGCCCGCGATGAAAGTGCTGCGGATCACGAGTTCCGGGCAGGCCTCGCGCCACGCGCGAATGCGCGCGAGCGTGTCCTCGGCGTGCGCGGGACGCTTCATGCGCTTCAGCACCGACGGGCTGCCATGCTGGAACGGCACGTCGAGGTACGGCAGGACTTTCCCTTGCGCCATCAACGGGATCACCGCGTCGACATGTGGATAGGGGTAGACGTAGTGCAATCGTACCCAGGCGCCCAGCTCGCCCAGGCCGCGCGCCAGATCGAGGAAGCGCGTCTCGTACTTCGAGCCGCGCCATTCCCGGGGCGAGTATTTGAGATCGGCACCGTATGCGCTGGTGTCCTGCGATATGACCAGCAGTTCCTTCACCCCTGCGCGCACGAGCTTCTCGCCCTCGCGCAGCACTTCATCGATCGGGCGGCTCGCGAGCCGCCCGCGCATCGACGGGATGATGCAGAAGCTGCACTTGTGGTTGCAGCCCTCGGATATCTTCACGTAGGCGTAGTGGCGCGGCGTCAGCTTGATGCCCTGCGGCGGCACCAGGTCGAGGAACGGATCGTGCTGCGGCGGCAGGTGCGCGTGCACCGCGCCGATCACGTCCTCGTAGGCGTGCGCGCCGGTAACCGCGAGCACGCGCGGATGACGCTCGAGGATGCGCTCCGGCCGGGCACCAAGGCAGCCGGTGACGATCACGCGCCCGTTGTGCTCGATGGCCTCGCCGATGGCATCGAGCGACTCATCGATCGCGGCATCGATGAAGCCGCAGGTGTTGACGACCACCACGTCGGCGTCGTCATAGCTCGGCGCGACCGCGTAACCTTCCGCACGCAGGTGGGTCAGGATGCGCTCGGAATCGACCAGGGCCTTCGGGCAGCCGAGGCTGACGAAGCCCACACGGGGAGTTCGGGTGGCAGGGGGCATGGTGCGGATGATACGCGTGCCGGCGGGAGGCTTGTCGGCCTGTCCCGGCGCCACCTGCCGGACGCCGCCGCACGCAGGCGCCCGGATCTGTCCGCCCGTTGAACCACTCCGCGTGCCGTGTATTGCCGCCGCGCGGGGCTGCGGGACACTCCTCGCCATGAAGGACCTGCACATCGCCGTGGTCGGCGCCGGCATTGGCGGCCTGGCGGCGGCACTGGCGCTGCAGCGGGCCGGTATGCGGGTGACCGTGCTCGAGCAGGCGCCGCAGCTTGGCGAGGTGGGGGCCGGGCTGTCCTTGAGTCCCACGGCGGCCCACGCGCTGCGCTGGCTGGGCCTCGGGCCGGCGCTCGACAGCCACGCCTACCTGCCCGAGGACCAGGCCGTACGCCACTACCGCGACGGCCACGCGCTGCAGTGGACCAATCGGGGCCGCGCGTTGCTCGAGAAGTATGGCGAAAGGTACTACCTGATCCATCGCGCCGACCTGCACGACGCGCTTGCCGCGGCGGTGCGCGGCAATGACCCGGGCGCGATCCGGCTCGGACGGCGATGCGCTGGCCTCGAACAGGCCGCGGACTCGGCCACGGTGGGCTTCGCGGATGGCGGTGAGGTCACGGCGGATGTCGTGGTCGGCGCCGACGGCTCGCGCTCGATCCTGCGCCAGCTGCTGTTCGGCGACAGCGGGCCGGCATACACCGGCTACATCGCCTGGCGCGGGCTGGTGCCGATGGAGCGCGTGCCGCAAAGCGTGCTCGACCCGCCATCGGGCATCTATATCGGGCCGGGACACCTCGTGAACCGCTACCCGGTGCGCCGCTGGCAGCTGTTGAACTTCGTCGCCTTTGCCGAGCGCGCCGAGTGGGCCGAGGAGGGCTGGTCGATACCCTCGACGGTGGATGAACTGATGAGCGAGTTCGAGGACTGGCATCCCGACGTGCGCGCCTTTCTTGCCGCGGTGCCGCCCGAGTTGCTGTTCAAGTGGGGCCTGTTCGATCGCGAGCCGCTCACTACCTGGCACAGCGGTCGCACGACGCTGCTCGGCGATGCGGCCCATCCGGTGCTGCCCTTCCTCGGCCATGGCGCGGTGCTGGCGATCGAGGATGCGGTGCTGCTCGCGCGTGCATTCGCCGAGGCGGGCGAAGTCGGCGAGGCGCTGCAGCGATACGAGGCGGCGCGCATTCCGCGCGCGGCATTCGTGGTGCGCGAATCACGCCAGGCCGTAAAGGTCTTTCATTCGCACGAACCGGAAAAATACACGCAGAAAACCGGCGGGCGTGCGGCCGACGAACGGCTCGGGCTGTTCGACTACGATCCGTCGACGACTTCGGTCTGAGGCGCGGTCGGCGCGTCCTTGCAGGAGCGCAACCCGAAGAAGACGATCAGCGAGAAGATCGGCACCAGGAACCATAGCCACGGCACGCCGCGACGTTCGGTGGAAATCATCGGGTCAGCGTCCGTAGGTGGCCTGGACTTCGGCAACGCCCAGCGAATTCGCGTTCACGATGAAACCGATCAGTGCGGCGGTCGCGTCGGCCGGGACATCGAGCTTCGCGACCTTGAGCGCGAACAGGCGGAAGTTGTAGCGGTGCGGCGGATCGCCGGCCGGCGGGCAGGCTCCGCCGTAGCCCAGCAGGCCGAAGTCGGTGCGCCCGTGCGCAGCCCCCGCGGGCAACCGGCTTCCATCACTCGCACCGGCGCCCGCGGGCAGGCTGCGCACGTCGGCCGGGATGTCGTGGATGATCCAGTGCCACCAGCCGCTGCCGGTGGGGGCGTCGGGATCGTGCACCATCAGGGCGAAGCTCCTGGTGCCTTGCGGAACGCCCGTCCAGGCGAGGGCCGGCGAGACATTGCCGCCAGTACAGCCGAAGCCGTTGAATACCTGCTCTTCGGCCAGGGTGCCGCCGGGCGCAAAGTTGCCCGACGTCAGCGTGAACGCAGCCGGCTCGGTCGCCGCGGCCGCGGCGGCGAGCAGGGAGGCGCCAAGCAGCAGCGGCACTCGGAGGGCACGAATCATGGCGGCGAGTTTGCCAGCGTCGCCCGGTATAGTCACGGGCTCCATGACCGGCCGCTTCGACCGCGCTTACTACGAGCGTTACTACACCGATCCGCGCAGCAGCGTGACCACGCGCGCCGAGATGAGCGCGCGCGGCCGGCTGATCGGCGCGTTCGCGCTGTACGCCGGCCTGCCGGTGCGGCGCATCCTCGACGCCGGCTGCGGCGTGGGCCTGTTGCAGGCGCCGCTCAGGCGGGTTCTGCCGAAGGCGAGTTACACCGGCATCGAGGTCAGCGACTACCTGTGCCGCAAATACGGCTGGGTGCAGGCCTCGCTCGAGGACTATCGCAGCGACCGGGCGTACGACCTCGTCGTCTGCTACGACGTCCTGCAATACCTCGATGATCGCGCTGCCGCGCGCGCGCTCGCGAACCTGCCCCGCCTGTGCCACGGCCTGTTGTACTTCAGCGCGTTGACGCGGGCGGACTGGCAGGAGAACTGCGACCAGACGCGCACCGACCGGGACGTGCACCTGCGCCGCGGCTCGTGGTACCGCAGGCATCTCGACCGGCGGTTTCGCGAAATCGGCGCCGGATTCTGGCTCCGCAAGGACCTTCACTGGCCGCTGTGGGAACTCGAGGTTGCGCGCGGCAGGTCCCGGTAGGCACTCTCGGGCTGATGCACACCATTGCCATCGTCGGAGGAGGGTTCAGCGGTGCGTCGCTCGCGACGGCGCTGCTGCGCAATCCGCCGGCGCAACCGACCCGCATCGTGCTGATCGAGCGCCGGGCCGAGATCGGCCGCGGCGTCGCCTATTCGACCCGCGCGTTTCCGTATGTGCTCAACGTGCCAGCCTCGGGCATGTCGGCCGATCCTGCGCGGCCGCTGGAGTTCGTCGAGTTTGCGCGCACGCGCCGCCCCGACGTGGCGCCCGGCGATTTCCTGCCGCGCGCTCTCTACGGCGATTACCTGATCGAGCGCCTCGCAGCCGCCGAGCGCGAAGCTACCGACCACGTCGAACTGCAGCGCGTGCACGCCGAAGTGACCTCGGTCAAGCGTGCCGACGACGGCGGCTGGCGCCTCGGCATGAGCACGGGCCCGAACCTGGCAGCCGACATCGTCGTGCTGGCGATCGGCAATCCGCGCCCGGCATCGATCGCTGTCGGTCGGGGCCTCGATCGCGCGAGCGATCTCTGGGACGAGGCTGGCGTGGTGCGCGGCCGGCATCCGGTGCTGATCATCGGCACCGCGCTAACGATGGCCGACATGGTCACGCGCCTCGAAGCGCACAGTACGCGCGAGGCGCCGATCCACGCGATTTCGCGTCACGGCTTCCTGCCCCATCCGCACAGCGCGGCACACGGCGCGCCTTACGCGGGCGATGCCGGGGCATTGCTGCGTGCCGCGTCCACTGCGCGCGCGCTGCTGCGGTTCGTGCGCTCGATGACCCGCGACGCAGTCGAGCGCGGCCAGGACTGGCACGACGTCATCGCGTTCATGCGCCCGCACGTGCCGAGCCTGTGGCGCGCGCTGCCGCGCAGCGAACGCAAGCGCTTCCTGCGACACGTGCGGCCCTACTGGGACCTGCACCGCCATCGGCTCGCCCCCGAAATCGAGCGCGCCGTCACCGGGTTGCGCGAATCGGGCCTGTTGCACGTGCGCGCCGCGCGCATCAAGTCGCTCGAGTCCTGGGGTGACCAGATCCGCGCCACCCTCGTGCCGCGCGGCGGCGGCGCGGAACGGAAACTGGTCGTCGACTACGTGATCAATTGCACCGGCCCCGATTATCGGCTGCGCAATTCGCGCGATATCCTCGTCGGGCAGCTGCTGCGCGAGCGGCTGGTCACGCCCGATCCGCTCGATCTCGGACTGATGACGGGGCCCTCGGGCGAGGTGCTGGATGCGGCCGGCAAGGCGATCCCGGCCCTGTACTACGTCGGTCCGATGCTGCGGGCTGACTGGTGGGAAGCGACCGCCGTGCCGGAGCTGCGCGTGCACCTGCAGCGACTGGCCGGCACGCTGGCTGCGGCGTGATGTCCGGCTGGAAGGCGTGGCTGCTGCCCATCGCCGCGGTCATTGCTGGAGTGCAGTGGGCGTCGAGCCGGCCGCTCGAGCGGCGTCCCGGCGTCATCGCACCGGATGAACCGCTGCAGGTCGAACTCGAAGCTGGTGCCGCCATCGATGCCGGCCATGATTATCGACTGACGCCCCGTGCACAGTTCAGCGCCACGGTGCGCGTGCTGGCGCGCGAGCGCTATTTCATCGACGCCCTCGCGCCGGTCGCACCGGTCGACCTGGCGGTCGGCTGGGGCCGGATGTCGGACAGCGCCGTGATCGACGCGCTCGAAATCTCGCAGTCCGCCCGCTTCTATCACTGGCGCGCCGACGCCTTGCCGATCCCGCGCAAGGAGGTCGAAACACATTCGGCGAACTGGCACATGGTGCCGGCGAACACCGGCATAGCCCGCAAGCTGCGACGCCTGCGCGCCGGCGAAGTGGTGCGGCTCGGCGGCCGCCTCGTCGACGTGGCGGGTCCGGACGGCGGCGGTGCGCGCACTTCGCTGCGCCGCGATGATACCGGTGCCGGCGCCTGCGAAATCATCCTGGTCGACTCGCTGGAGACGCTTGCGGGCTGAGCCTTTGGGTTATCCTGAGCGGATGATCGCCAGTCTCTCGGGCGTGCGTGCGCTACGGCCCGCCACCGGCCCGCTCAACCTGATCCTGCTCGGCCAGGAAGTGGGCACCGTCGCCAACGCCACCGAGGTTGCCTTTGCCGGTGCCGCCGGCGAGGTCCCCGACGATCTCGAGTATGCGGAGCTCGATGTCACCGACGCTTCCCGCGTCTGGAGCGTGCGCACTGCGCGCGGCGAATTCGTCGTGCGTGCGAGGAGCCTGCACCTGCATCGCGACGTGTCCGTGGCGGTGCGCGCGTTGCTGCCGCGCCAGTCGGCGCCGCTGGCGCGGCGTCTTGCGTGGCGCTGGCTGCCGGCGCTCGCCTCGTCGGCCGTCGGCCGACGCCTGCTGATCGCGGCACGGCGCCGCTGACATGCAGGCCGGCATGTCGCTGCTCGCGTTCACCGCGGGCGTGTTCATCACGATCCAGGTGGGCCTGAACGCCGCGCTGCGCACCGCGTTCGGCTCGGCCGGCCTTGCCGCGCTCGCCAATTTCCTGGTCGGCATCGTCGCGCTACTGGCCGTGGTGCTTGCCATGCGCACACCGCTGCCATCGCGCGAGGCGTTCGCCGGCGCGCCGTGGTGGGCCTGGCTCGGCGGGGCGCTCGGCGCCTTCTATGTCGCGACCGTCACGATCGCCGGGCCGCGCCTCGGCGCGACCGTGCTCATCGCCGTGACCGTGCTCGGCCAGCTCGTCGCGGCGCTGGTCCTCGACCAGAACGGCTGGCTCGGCTTTCCGCAGCAGTCGATCACGCTCGCGCGCGTCACGGGCTGTGCGCTGCTGCTCGCGGGCGTGTACCTGGTGACACGCGCATGAGCCAGGCACGCATTCCGGTCACGGTGCTCACCGGCTTCCTCGGCGCCGGCAAGACCACGCTGCTGAACCGCATACTGACCGAGCAGCACGGCAAGCGCATCGCGGTGATCGAGAACGAGTTCGGCGAGGTCGGCGTCGACCAGGCGCTGGTGATCGGCGCCGACGAGGAATTGTTCGAGACCAACAACGGCTGCATCTGCTGCACCGTGCGCGGCGACCTGCTGCGCATCCTCGGCCAGCTCATGCGCCGGCGCGACAAGTTCGACTATGTGCTGATCGAGACCACCGGACTTGCGGATCCCGGCCCTGTCGCGCAGACATTCTTCCTCGACGATGAGCTGCGCGAACAGTTCGTGCTCGACGCCATCGTCACGCTGGTCGACGCGCGGCATTTCGAGGGACAGCTCGCCAGCACGCGCGAAGCGGCCGAGCAAGTGGCGTTTGCCGACATCATCGTGCTCAACAAGACCGACCTGGTCGATGCGACCGCGGTGGCACGCGTCGAATCGCAGCTGCGCGGCATGAACCGCACGGCCACGATTCATCGCGCGCAGAACGCGGACGTGGCGATAGGCAAGCTGCTCGGCATCGGTGCGTTCGACCTCGATCGCGCGCTCGCCGTGGACGGCTCGTTCCTCGCGCCGGAGTATCCGTTCGAGTGGGCGGGCGCCTATGCGCTCGAAGCGGGCGAGCACGCGCTGCGGGTCGTGGGCGAAGCACAGGCGGCGCACGATCACGATGATCGTGGGCACACGCATGATCGCGAACACGACCAGGACCCTGCGCACGATCATGACCACGACCACGACCACGACCACGGCCACGGTCACGGCGTGAAGGCCGCGCTGCTGCCGCTCCCGGCGCCGACTTCGGCCGGCATCGATGCGGCGCTGGACGCCGCCGTGCGCGCCTTCGCCGCACCGGTACAGAACGTCCCGTGCGGTGGCCACTTCACACCCGCCGAACATCCCTGGTCACTCGATATCGCGCACCAGGGCGCAGCGGCAGCCGTGCACATCGCAAAGAATGGCGCCTACGGCCTGTTCCTGGACCACAGCCCGACGAGCCCTCTGGCTGTAATCCGTTCGCCCCTCGCCGTTCGCTCGTTCCCTTCCCATCGCCATTCGCCCATCAGTTCCATCGGCATCGAAGACCCACGGGCGCTCGACCCGGCCAAACTCAATGCCTGGCTGTCCTACCTGCTGCAAAGCCGTGGCCAGGACATCTTCCGCATGAAGGGCGTGTTGCACCTCAAGGGCGAGGCGCGCCAGTACGTCTTCCACGGCGTGCACATGATGTTCGACGGGCGGCCCGGCAAACCCTGGGGCGACGCCGCGCGCATCAATCGCCTCGTGTTCATCGGCCGCGACCTCGACCGCAACGAGCTCGAGGCGGGATTCGAGTCAGCGCTCGCGTGAACGCGAAGCTGAAGCCAGCGCGGCTCGATGCACTGTGGACGATGGACGTCGGGGACTTTCCGACGGCACTGGCATGGCTCGCGGACGGCGCGCAACTCGTGGCGGGCACGGGAGCGGGCGACGTGTGCCTCATTGCCGCGCAGGGCGGCGCAATGCGCGTGATCGGCCGGCACGAGAACGGCGTGCTCGCGGTCGCGGCCCGCGGCGACGGCGCCCGAATCGCCACCGCAGGACAGGACGGCGAGATCGCCGAATGGAACGCCCACTCCGGCGACCTGCTGCAGCGGCGCGCGCGTCGGCAGTGGGTGGAGCACCTTGCCTATCAACCGGGCGGCAAGCAGCTCGCATCGGCGGCGGGCAAGTCCGTGGACCTGTGGTCCGAGGCGGGCGAGCTCGTGCACAGCTTCGAGGGACACGGCGGCGTGGTCGCGGCGCTTGCATGGGATGGATCGAAGCGCCTCGCCGCCGCCGCGTTCGGTGGCGTGTGGCTGCACACGATCGTGCCCGGCGCCCATGCCACCGAAGCGTTGCCATGGAAGGGGGCGCCGCTCACGCTCGTCGTGAGTCCGAACGGCAAGACCATCGCCTGCGGCATGCAGGATGGCAGCGTGCACTTCTGGCGCCGCCCGGGCGGACACCATTCGCAGATGTCGGGCTATGCGCACAAGGTGCGCGAGACCAGCTGGAGTGCCAACAGCCGCTGGCTCGCGACCGGCGGCGGCAATGCGGTCGTGTTGTGGGATTTCGGCGGCAGGGGTCCCGAGGGCACGCGTCCGGTCCAGCTCGAAGGGCATACCGATCGGCTCACCGCCGTGGCGTTCCAGCGCGAGGGCGGGCATCTGGTATCGGGTGGCCGCGACTGGCGCCTGTCACTATGGCGTCCCGGCAGCACCACACTCGCGCTCGACGCGCACCTGCTGGGCGCGCCGGTGTGCGCGCTCGCCTGGTCACCCGACAGTCGGCGCGTGGCGGTCGCCTGCGAGAACGGCGAGATCGCGCTTTACGCGCTCGCGGCCTGAGGCGAGCCTGCCGACTGAGGCCGCTACCAGCGGTACCCGGGTATCGGGCGCTGCGCCTGCACCGGCAGGCGCACCCGCGCGCCGAGCGAGGCGTAGGCATTGAGCTGCGCGTTGAATGCCTGGGTCCAGCTGAGGCGCAGCGCGTGCGCGCGTGCGGCGATGGCGAGGGCGTCGAGGTCGCGGTCGTACAGCGACGCGATGGCCTCCGCCATGCTCGCGCCATCGTGGGGCGCGGCGAGCTGCCCGACAGACTCGTCGACAAGCTCGGGAACGGCCCCGGCGCGCGCCGCCACCACGGGCCGGCCGCAAGCGAGCGCTTCGACGATCACGAGACCGAAGGTTTCCCTCGTCCCCGCGTGCACGAGCGCATCGCAGGAGGCGATCCAGCGCGCGAGTTCGCCGCTTTCGCGCCGATAGGGAATGGCAGTGACATTGTCCGCGAACTGCTTCGACTCCCCGCCGCCAATGAGCAGCAGGTGATACGGCGCGCCGAGCCGCGCGAACGCATCGAAAAGCACCGGCAGGTTCTTCTCGCCCGAGAAGCGCCCGGCAAACACGAGCAAACGCGTGTTCTTCGCAAGGCCGAGTTCACGGCGCACGTCGAGCGTGCGCTGCGCAGGATTGAAAGTGTCGACGTCGACACCGAGCGGCTGGCAGATCACCCGGCTGATGCCCAGGTCGTGCAGGTAATCGCGCACGAAGCGGCTGGGTGCGAACACGGCATCGAAGCGCGAATACAGCCAGCGTATGTAACGTGCGAAGCCTGCGCCGATCGCCCTGCCGACGCGTTGGCTGACGAGCTCGGGCAGGTTCGAATGGAAGAACGCGACGAGCGGAATCCCGCGACGTTGCGCGATGCGCGCGGCACACCACGCCGGATGGAATGCGTCACCGACTTCGATCAGGTCCGGTTCGAGTGCGTCGAGCGAGGCGGCCCAGCGCTGCGGATCGAGCGGCAGGCGATAGTTGAAAGTGCCCGGCACGTGCGTGCCGCGCAGGGTCGAGATGCCGCCCGCCTCGATGTGTTCCCGTTCGCCGGGCACGAGCAGCGTATGGCGATACGGCGCCCGCGCCGCATACCACGCATGCTTCGCGTCGAGATAGCGCTTGACGCCGCCGCTCGTCGGCGAGAAGAACAAGGTTGTATCGACGATATGCATGATGTCTGGTTCGTCGACTGTTCACCGGCTCCCCTGCCGGCATGGCAGATTGCAACCGCCCGTAACGATGGTGTCAAGCGCATTGCGACATCTGGCCGGCCAGCGCAGACTGGCCTGATGAGAACGATTCCCTTCCTCGTGTTGATGGCCTGTGGAGCAGTCCTGGGCGTTGTCCGTGCCGCGGGCACCGACGATGCAGCCCTCGCGGCGATGGTCGAGAAGGTGAACCCAGCCGTCGTCGCATGGCGACGCGACTTCCACCAGCATCCCGAACTTTCCAATCGCGAGGTGCGCACCGCGGGTATCGTCGCGAAGCACCTGCAGGGCCTTGGCCTCGAAGTACAGACGGGGGTCGCGAAGACCGGTGTCGTGGCAGTACTCGAGGGTGCTCGTCCGGGGCCAACCATCGTGTTGCGCGCCGACATGGATGCGTTGCCGGTGACCGAGCAGACCGACGTGCCGTTTCGTTCCACCGTCACTACCACCTATCGTGACGAGACCGTCGGCGTGATGCATGCCTGTGGCCATGATGCCCACGTGGCCATCCTGATGGGAGTGGCGGAAATTCTCACGCGGCTGCGCGCGCAGTTGCCCGGCAAAGTCGTGTTCCTGTTCCAGCCGGCCGAAGAGGGTCCGCCTGAAGGCGAAGAGGGCGGCGCGCAGCTGATGTTGAAGGAAGGCGTGTTCGCGCGGCACCAGCCGGCAGCGGTGTTCGGCCTGCACGTGCATTCGATGTTGCCCGCAGGCGAGATCGGGTTTCGCCCCGGCGCCTTCATGGCCGGCGCCGACACCTACCGGTTGACGGTGACCGGCCGGCAGACCCACGGCGCGCGGCCGTGGATGGGTATCGATCCGGTCGTGGTGGCGGCGCAGATCGTCACGTCGCTGCAGACCGTGGTGAGTCGCCAGGTCGACCTCACCCTGAACCCGGCGATCGTGAGCGTGTCGGTGATCCGCGGCGGCGTGCGCCACAACATCATTCCGGGCAGCGTCGAAATGCTCGGCACCATCCGAACCTTCAGCGACGCGCAGCGCGCCGAGGTGCTCGAGAGCGTGGAGCGCATTGCGACCCATGTCGCCGCGGCGAGCGGCGCCAGCGCGAAGTTCGAGCTGACCGCCATGCCGCTCCCTGTCACCTACAACGATCCGGCGCTGATGCAGCGCACTGCCGCGACGCTGGCGCGGGTGGTCGGCAGCGACAACATGAAGCCGCTCGCCGTGCAGACGCCCTCGGAGGACTACGCCTTCTACGCTCGCGAGGCGCCGGCGGTGTTTTTCTGGGTTGGGGTCGCCAAACCCGGCGCCGACCCGGCCACCGTCGCGGAGAATCACTCGCCGCTCTTCTATATCGACGAGAGCGCACTGCCGGTGGGCGTGCGCGCGCTGACGCAACTCGCCGTCGACTACCTCACAGGGACGATGTAACCGGCAGGCGCCGGATCCGCTTGCCGGTCGCCGCGAAGATCGCGTTGCAGACCGCGGGCGCCACCGGCGGCACGCCCGGCTCGCCGGCACCGCCCATGGGCCCGTCGCCCGCCACCAGGATCGTGTCGACGAACGGCATCTGCCCGATGCGCAGCAGCGGGTAGTCGTCGAAGTTCGACTGCACGGCGCGACCCGCTTCGATGCGGATCTCGCCATGGAGTGCCGCAGTGAGTCCGAAGACCACCGCGCTTTCCATCTGCGCGATGACCCCCGCCGGATTGACCGCGAGGCCGCAATCGATCGCGCAGGTCATGCGATGCACGCGCACCGCGCCGCCCTTGACCGACACTTCGGCGACCTGGGCGACGATGCTGCCGAACGATTCCTGCAGCGCGATGCCATGGAAATGCCCGGGTTCGAGTGCTCGTCCCCAGCCGGCGCGTTGCGCCGCGGCGTTGAGCACCGCGAGGTGGCGCGGCTTGTCCGCGAGCAGGACGCGGCGCACGGAGAGCGGATCGCGGCCGCCGAGCGCTGCGAGTTCGTCGATCGCGCTGTTGACGGCGAATGCGGTGTGCGAATGGCCCACCGAACGCCACCATTGCACCGGCACCACGGAATGCGCCTCGTGCACGCTGACGCGCAGATTCGCGATTGCATACGGCATATGCATCGCGCCTTCGACGATCGAGGGATCCGGCTGGTCCTTCGGGATGAAGCCCGCGAACAGCGTCCCGCGCAGCAACGGTTGCGTGGCGAGCGTGTGGTGCCAGGCGAGCGGCAGGCCGTCGGCATCGACAGCGGCGCGGATGCGGCTCAGGCCGAACGGCCGGTACCAGCCTGCGCGCATGTCGTCCTCGCGGGTCCAGGTGATCTTGACGGGCCTTCCCGCCTCGCGCGCGAGTTCGACCGCCTCGAGCACGAAGTCGGATTGCGGATTGGCGCGCCGCCCGAAGCCGCCGCCGAGGAACTGGGTGTGGATCTGCACCTGCTCGGGCCGCATGCCGAGCAGCGCGGCGGCGGCGTCGCGATCCGGGCTCTGGAACTGCGTGCCGGTCCAGACCTCGCAGCCCTCGGCCGTGACGTGCGCGACGCAGTTGAGCGGCTCCATGCACGCATGCGCGAGGAACGGCAACTCGTACTCGACATCGATGGCGCGAGCGCCGCTGCCGAGCGCCGCATCGACGTCACCGACGTCCTGTGCGGTGACTCCTTGCTGCTGCAGCAAGGCGCGATACTGGGTGCGGAGCCCGTCGGTCGACAGCGCGGCTCCTGCGCCTTCGTCCCATTCGATGCGGAGCGCATCGCGACCCTGGAGCGCCGCCCACGTGTGGGTCGCGAGTACCGCGACACCGGCCGAAACGCGCTTGACGTCGAGCACGCCGGGCACGGCACGCGCGCCCGAATCATCGAACGAGCGCAACCTGCCACCGAACACCGGTGAACGCGCGAGCGCCGCGTGCGCCATGTCGGGGCGAATGACGTCGATGCCGAACCGGGCGCGCCCGGTGATTTTCAGATCGCTGTCGAGGCGGCGCAGCGGGCGCCCGATGTAGCGGAAGTTCGCCGGATCCTTGAGAACGACGTTGCGTGGCGGCTTGCGCCGCGCCGCTTCAATCGCGAGTTCGCCATAAGTGGCACTCCCGTCGGGGCCAAGCACTTTGCCGTCGTGTGTGCGGAGCGTAGCCGCGGCGACGCCCCAGCGTTTCGCCGCTGCGGCCACCAGCATCGCGCGTGCGCTCGCACCAGCCATGCGCAGCTGCTCGTAGCTCGTGTTGATGCTCATGCTGCCGCCGGTGAACTGCAGCGGCGCGAACGGGCTGTTGTAGGCCGCATCGACCGGCGCGAACTCGATGCGCAGTTTGCGCGGATCGACGTCCAGTTCCTCGCCGAGGATCTGTGCGAGGGCGGTGTACACACCCTGGCCCATCTCCGACTTGGCGAGCCACACGGTGACCGTGTTGTCCGGTGCCACGTGCACCCAGGCGTTCGGCGCGAGACCCGCGCCGCGGCTGGCGGCCAGTGGCAGGCCGCCGGGTCCGGCACGCTGGCCGAGATACCACGGTACGACCAGCCCGGCGGCGACGGCGGTGCCGCCGATCAGGAACATGCGCCGATCGGACCTCATGGCGGCCCGGCCAGTTCGGCAGCGCGCTTGATCGCCGCGCGAATGCGCTGGTAGGTGCCGCAGCGGCACAGGTTGCCGCTCATTGCGGCGTCGATGTCCTCGTCGGTCGGCCGGGGCGTTGTCGCGAGCAATGCCGCGGCGCTCATGATCTGGCCCGACTGGCAGTAACCGCACTGCACGACATCGAGTTCGGACCAGGCGAGTTGCACCGGATGACTGCCGTCGGGAGAGAGGCCCTCGATCGTCGTGATGCTGCGGCCTTGGGCAGCTGCCAGCGGCGTGATGCAGGCGCGAACCGGCGCGCCGTCGAGATGCACCGTGCAGGCGCCACACAACGCCTTGCCGCAACCGAACTTCGTGCCGGTAAGCCCGGCGATGTCGCGCAAGGCCCAAAGGAGCGGCATGGCCGGGTCGGCGTCCAGCTCGCGGCGCTCGCCATTGATCTGCAATGTAATCATGGCGCCGATGTTACGAGGTTGGCTATCCTCGCGGCAAAGGGGGACTCAGGTATGCGAGACACGGTGCGGTTGGTGCGTCTGTTGGCGGTGCTGTTCGCGGCGGCGATTGCGTCGGCCTGTGCGGGCGCCGGCACGCAGCGCGGACCGGCCACGGCCACGGCCACGGCCCCGGCGCTGGTGCTGGTCACCGGCGCGACGGGCGGCACCGGTCGGGAAGTCGTCGACCAGGCACTCGAGGCGGGCTATGCGGTGCGCGCGCTGGTGCGCGACGAGGCGAAGGCGCGCGCGCTGTTCGGCGATCGCGTGAGCTACGTTGCCCTCGACGTGCGTGACGGTGCCGCGATCCCCGCGGCAGTGGCGGGCGTCGATTACGTGATTTCGACGCTCGGCTCGGGCGCGCGCAGCGATCCGACCAATACTCCCGAGCTGATCGACTACGGCGCCGTGAAGGCGCTCGCGCAGAGTGCGCAGGCGGCCGAGGTGAAGCAGTTCGTGTTGCTCCCGGCGATGGGTGTCACCGACCCCGATCACATGCTCAACAAGGTCCTGAACAACGTGCTTCTCTGGAAGAAGCGCGGCGAGGACGCGCTGCGCGCAACGGGGATGCCGTATACGATCGTGCGCCCTGGCGGGCTGCGCGATGGCGACAAAGGCGCCTCCGGTGGCCTCGTCGTGCTGCAAGGCGACCCGCAGCGGCTCGGCCAGGTGACGCGCGGCGACGTGGCGGCGATTCTCGTCGCGGCGCTCGCCAATGACGCGGCACTCTTCCGGACCTTCGAGGTGATCAGCGACCCGAGCGGCTCTCCGCCCGACTGGAGCACATTCTTCGACGGCCTCGAGCCGGACGAGCGCTGAGTGGCGAGCGTGCACGGCACCGGAGGAACCGCGCTCACACGCTGGCTCGGCCGCGTCGCAGGCGTCGAGCCACGCGAGGCACCGGCGGTCATCGCCGCATTCCTGCTGTTCTTCTTCGTGCTGGGCGGCTATTTCGCCGTGCGACCGGTGCGCGAGACGATCGCCACGATCCTCGGCGGCGAGCGCGTCGCGGATCTGTGGATCATCACCTCGATCGGCGCGGTGATCATCGTGCCGCTCTACGGCTGGCTGGTCGGCCGCGTGCGTCGCTCGCTGCTGCTGCCCTCGATCTACGGCTTCGTCGCGGTCTCGCTGGTGTTGTTCGGGCTGGCGTTCGGCGCCCGGCCCGGGGACACGCTGGTGGGCGCCGTGTTCTATGTCTGGATCAGCGTGCTCAACCTGATGCTGGTGTCGGTGTTCTGGAGCTTCCTGCTCGAGCTGTTCGACGATGCGCAGGTGAAGCGGCTGTTCGGAGTCATCGCGGCCGGCGGCACCGCTGGAGCGCTGGTCGGGCCATTGCTCACCGACCTGACCGTGCAGCACGTCGGCAACCTCGGCGTGCTGTTCATTGGAGCCGCGATGTTCGTCGGCGCCATCGCCGCCCAGCGCGTGCTGCTCGCGATCTGGAAGGACACGCCGTCCGGGCGGCTGCCGGCGGCGGACCGCGGCCTCGGCGGCAATCCGTTCGCGGGCTTCGCGATCGTAGCGCGCTCGCCGTACCTGCTGATGCTTGCACTGTTCGTCGTGCTGCTCTCGACGGCCAATACGCTGCTGTACTTCGAGCAGCTCAGCATCGTGCGCGAAACCTTCGCGGATCCCGCGCGGCGCACCCAGGTCTTCGCGCGCATCGACTACGTGGTGCAGACACTCACGGTGCTGTCGCAAATATTCCTCACCGGGCGCATCGCGGCGACCTTCGGCGTGCGCACGCTGCTGGTGATGGTGCCGCTCGCCATGGTGGCCGGGTTCGCCGCCCTTGCGGCGGTCGGTGGCTTCGCGGTGCTGGCCGCCGTCATGGTGCTGCGCCGCTGGGGCGAGTACGCCTTCATCCGTCCGGGCCGCGAGATGCTTTTCAGCCGGCTCGACACGGAAGCGAAGTACAAGGCCAAGAACCTGATCGACGTGCCGGTCTACCGCGGCGCCGACATGCTGGTGGCGCAGCTGCAGAACGCGCTGCGCGCCGGCGGCCTGTCAGGCGCAGGTGTTGCGATGCTGGGGGCGGGTGCCGCGCTGTGCTGGGCGGGCGTGGGCTGGTGGCTCGGCAGTCGGCACGAGCGCGACAACAAGCAGCGCTAGGCGAGCGCGGCGGCCGGCGCCTCATCGTCTTCGCCGTCCGCGTCCACACCCGGGTGCGCGCGGCCCGCCGACTCCCCGCCGACACTGCCGGCAGTTCCGCCCGCGGCCTGCGCGAGCGCAACCAGCAGTTCCTCGACGCTGGCATAGCGCCTCGCGGGACTCTTCGCGAGCAGCCTGTCGATCAGCGGCTGCAGGTGCGCATGTCCCGCGGGCAGTAACGGTATCGGTGCCGTAACGTGACGCTGCAGCACCTCGATCGCGCTCGTGCCGGTGAACGGCTTGCGGCCGGTCAGCATCTCGAACAGCACCACACCCAGGCTGTACAGGTCGCTGCGGGCATCGAGCGGCAGGCCCTGCGCCTGCTCGGGGCTCATGTAGTACGGCGAGCCGCGCAACATGCCGGTGCTGGTGGTGGTGATCTCGGCGTGCATCTGCCGGGCGAGGCCGAAGTCGATCAACACGATCTCGTCGTTGTCGCGCAGCATGATGTTGGGCGGCTTGAGGTCGCGATGCACGAGCCCGGCCGCGTGCACGACGCCGAGCGCGCGGGCGATGCGGCGCACGTAATCGAGCGCGTCACCCACATCCATCGGGTGCTGCAGGCGCGCCTTCAGGTCGCCGCGCGGGAAATACTCCATCGCGAGGTACTCGAGCCCGTCGTGGACGCCGTAGTCGTAGATATCGATGACCGACGGATCGTGGATCGAGGAGATCACTTCGTATTCGCGCGCAAAATCCTGGCGCGCCGCGCGTTCATGCTGCGGGCCATCGGCGTTCGGGATCGGCTGCTCGTCGGTGCGCGTCACCTTGAGGGCGACCAGCGCATCGAGTTCGAAACTGGTCGCGAGGTACACCACCGCCCGATCGGACTCACCGAGCACGTCGAGGATCGCATAGCGGGGAATCAGGCTGCGCGGCAACCGTGCGCGTCCGCCGGGCGGCGCGGGCCGTGGCGCCGGCGCCGGTTCGTCCCTGCGCGCGCGATCTGCGGCGCGCCGGCGCTCGACAGCGCGCAGCGCGATCTTGATGGCGGTATTGAGACGGGTCGGCGTGAGCAGGTGCTTCGGCAGATAGTCGCTGGCGCCGAGGCGGATCGCGCGCACGGCCGTGAGTTCATTGCCGCCCGCCGCAATGGCAATGACGGGTGGCAGCAGCGTCTGGTCGCGCAGGCGCCGCAGCCAGCCGAGCCCCTCGGCCGCGACGTCCTCGGGGTTGCTGCCGAAGTTCATCGCGAGCAGCAGCACGTCCCAGTCCTGGAAGCGCACCGTGTCGCGTCGCCGCTCGAACTCCGGGATGTCGACGAACTCGACCTGTGCCTCCGGCAGCACGGCACCGACGTGCGCGGTCAGCCATGCGCCGTAGCGGGCGTCGTCGTCGATGATCATGATTCGATGGGACACTCGTGCGCCCGTGCTTACTGGAGATCGAAGCGCATGCGCAGCTTCGCGCGCTGCGGCACGGCCACGCCGTTCGCCTCGACCGGCCTGAAGCGCCAGCGCGCGACCGCATCGCTCGCCGCCTCGTCGAACACGCCGGCCGGGCTGGCGTCGATGACCTGCACGTCTTCGACGGTGCCGGTACGCGTTACCGTGAATTCGAGGTCGACCCAGCCCTCCTGGCCCGCGGATTGTGCGGCGGGCGGATAACGCGGCTCGATCGTGCGCGTGCGCGTCAGCTGGCCAACCGGCACGGCTTCGGTCAGCCGCTGCGCGCGCGCCTGCTGGGTGGCGATGTCGCGCTTCGCGTTGGTCAGTTCGAGGCCCGTGAACCCGATTGCCTCGGCTTCGCCGACCCAGCGCTGCGCGCCGGCAACATCGGAGCGCGCGAGCGCGACGCGCGACTCGCCCAGCATCCTGCTGCCGAGCGCATTGCGTGCGGCCAGCGTCTGCGGATGCTGTGCGTTCGCCTCGCGCATCTGGCCGTAGAGCGCCAGCGCGCTGTCGGCGGCGGGTTCGAG
Source organism: uncultured Pseudomonadota bacterium (assembly GCA_902826575.1). Taxonomy (GTDB): domain Bacteria; phylum Pseudomonadota; class Gammaproteobacteria; order Steroidobacterales; family Steroidobacteraceae; genus CADEFQ01. Next base: position 68,394 of record CADEFJ010000002.1, read on the forward strand.
CAAGCGGTTGGCGCGCAGCTGCGCGTTGAAGCGCTGCGCGAGCGCGGTGAACTCGTCCGCCTGCAAGGCCACCTGTGCGGCGGCCAGCTCGCGGCGCAGCGCGTCGAGCTCGCTGCGCGCGACACCATTCTCGGCACCGGTTGCAATGCCGAGCTCCGCCGCCGCGAAGTCGCCGGCGCCGATGGCATCGCGCGCGGCTGCGACCAGCGCGACCTGCAGCTTGCGCTGCGCCTCGCGCAGACCGGCATGTTCGGGCGCCAGCGCGCGCGCGGATTCGATGTAATAGCGTGCGTTGTCCTGCGCGGGATCGACCAGCGCGCCTGCCTGCATGCGGGCGTCGGCGAGCGCGAGGAAGCTCGCGGCCTGCAGGTCGATTTCCTGTTGCTGCAGCTCGCGCTTCGCAGCGCCGATCAGCTCGGAGCCGCTCGATGAGCCGCGCTCGAGCACGGCAATCGCCCGGTCGAGATTGCCGCTGGCCGCAGCCTGCCGCGCAGTGGTGAGCAGTTGCCGCTCGCGTTCCTTGCCGATCTGCGTGGTGAGGAAGGCCACACGAGGATGTTCCGGCAGCACGCCGCGCGCGACATCGACCAGTTGCGCCGCGCTGTCGAGGTCCTCGGCGACGATCGCCTGCTCTGCGTCGGCGAGGAGGCGGTTCGTGACCGCATCGAGACCGGCCGTGGCGCGCGCATGTGCGGGCGACTTCGCGAGAACGAGCCGGTACAGGTCCGCCGCGGACTCGCCCGGCGGCGATACGAGCTGACCGGCAGCGAGTGCGGCGTCGGCGCGTTCGAGCACGCGCTGCGTGGCAGGGTCGAGATCGGACGGCGCCGCTGGCGCGGGCGCAGCGGCGCCGGCGCGCGCGGCATCGGCAGGCGCCGTACCGGATGAGGTGGGGGCCGTGGCCGGCGCCGGCTCGCGCATGGCCCACCAGATGGCAACAGCCGCGACGATCGCGAGCGACAGGCCACCGAGCACCAGCGGCAGGCGCGAGCGAGCGCCGGATGAGCGCGCGGGCGGCGCGGCTGCCGGGGTCGGCGGCATGGCGTCGCTGTGGCGAAAGGCAGACTCCACGAACAGCTTGACGCGCTGTGCGGAAACGGGCTTGTGCAGGAAGCGGAACACGCGCCCGTCGGTGATCAGCGGCGCGAGTACGCCCTGGTCGGCTGCCGTGCCCGCGACCACCAGTACGAGATCCGGGAACTGCGCCTTCAGCCGATCGGTGAGCTGCGCGACCGGTACGCTGGCCGCGGCGCCGTCGATCAGCGCCGCCCGTGTCGCACTCGCCATCAGGTGATCGGTGAGTGCCGTGTCGGACGCGACGAACTCGAAGTGGTGGCCGTCCTCGGCGAGCACGCGCAGTGCGGCGACCAGCGCAGGGTCGCGCGTGAGTGCAACGAGGCCCGCCGGCGCACCGACCGGAATGAACGCCGAGTGCAAAGCCATTGCCTCCCTGGGTGCTTGTTCTGCTGTCCTGCTGGCCACGGCGCGCTCCAATCCAATGTCGCGGATTTACAGGGGTTTCTCGCAAGATTCTGTGATGGTTGTCGTCGCCGCGACAGGTCGCCGTCGAGCGATGCGCGCGAGCCGGCGACAGGCGGCGGAAACGCGAACCGTGTCACAGTTTTGGCGAGCGGCTATGATCGGGAAATGCTCGGGAACTCGCGCATTCTTGCCCTTCTGGCGCTCAGCCTGGTCGCGCCCCTGGCGTGGGCTGCGGGCGTCAGCGGTGCGCAGGAGCGCGCCGCGCAGGAATTCCTCGCCGCCGTGGCATCCGGCAACTCCCAGGCCCTGGCCGCGAGCCTGCATCCCGACGAATTGCGCCGCGTGCGCGCCGGCATCACCGCGCGGCTGCGCGCCGATGCCGCGCTCGGCGACCATCGGGTGCGCAGCCGGCTGTTCGGCGAGGCGTCGAACCTCGGCGACATCGAACGTCTGACCGACCAGGCCTTCTTCGCGGCGTTCGGCACGCGTCTGCGTTATCCGGGGCGCGTATTCTCGAAGGTGCAGGGCCTCGAGTCGGTCAAGGACGGCGAGCACATCGTTCACGTCGTGATTCGTGGCGAGCAACCCGACGGTCGCGGCAAGATGCGCGTGGTCACGCTCGTCACGCTGATGGCGGATGGCAAGGGATGGAAGGCCGCGGTCCCGGGCGAGATCGAGGCGCAGATCGAGGACCTGCTCGACGGCCGCGAGCCAAGTGCCGGCCTCGTGCCCCGCGTGCCCGCCGCGAGCACGGCACCCGGCACGCCGCAGGCGGTCAATACCCCCGAGATCCGCAGCCTGCTCTCGAGCGCTGCCGGCGCGCTGCTCGCCGGCCAATGCGATGAATACTACCGCGAGTACATGAGTCCGAATTTTCGCCGCGCGACCTCCGCGGCGGCGCTCGGCGCGCTGGTGAAGTCCTGCGAACGCAGCGATTCGATGCGCGAAATGCTGGTGTCCACCCTGCGAATCGTCGACGGCTCCTCGCCACACTATGAGCAGGGCGGCGAGCGGGCACGCTATGACATCACCGGTCGCGGCCTGCCGTTCGAGCACTTCGTGCTCGAGCGGATCGACGCGCGCTGGTATATCGCGGAATGAGTGCGCTCACGATCCGGCCGGCGCTCGCATCCGATGCGCCGGTGCTGCTGTCGCTGATCAGGGGCCTCGCGGAGTACGAGAAGCTGGCGCACGAAGTGGTTGCCACCGAGGCACAACTCGCCGCCGAACTCGGCGCACCCCATCCGGTCGCGCAGGCGCTGATCGCGGAGTGGGCGGGCGAACCCGCGGGCTTTGCGCTCTACTTCTTCAATTTCTCGACCTTCCTCGGCCGCCAGGGACTGTACCTCGAGGACCTGTTCGTGCTGCCCGCGCAGCGTGGCCACGGTATCGGTCGCGCGCTGCTGGTCGAGCTCGCGCGGCGGGCCGCCGAGCGCGGCTGCGGCCGCGTGGAGTGGTCGGTGCTCGATTGGAACGTCGATGCGCAACGCTTCTACGCCAGCCTCGGCGCGCGTCCCATGTCCGGCTGGACCGTGTACCGGCTGGACCGCGCCGCGATCGCGGCGTTGGGCAAGACATCATTGAGTTGAGTCCTGCGAGTCTGGCCCCCGCGGCCGCATCCACCGGACAAGCGCTGTCGACGGTAGGCCTCGGCTGTTCCTTCTTTGAGCAGCGGCGCAATATTCCGGCTCATTGCCGGCGACCCCGCTGTCATGGGCTCCGGGTGCTCGCGAGCAGCGCCTTCAAGCGCGCCAGAACGGCCGCCAGTCCTTGCCTTTCTGGCTCTCGCGCTCAAAATAAAATGTGCGACTGGCACCCAGTTCGTCCGTGGCAGCGGTGTTGCGATGAGTCAGCGCCCTTTGCAGCGCGATGTCCCGACCGGCCTGCCAGTCGGCAAAGGTTTCATTCACCGGCAGATCCGGAAGGATCCACGGCCGCGTGTCCTGCGGATAGGAATCGAACCAGGGCAGTGTCGAGACGATGGCGCTGATTCCCGTGATTTCGCCCGTGAAGATGGCTGCATCGCCGTAGTGATTTGGCGCGCCGCCCGTCGGTTCGCCGACGAATGTTGCGAACGTTTCCCGCTCGAGACGATTGACGCAGTTCTGCGCGGCCGAGAACGTGCGCGGCCCGATGAGAACGTACAGGCCGCCGGGCCTGTTGAACGCGGAACGCCCGATCCGTTTGCGTAACGGCTCGGCGAGATAGTTGTTGCCGCCGCCGTTGCGGCGCAGGTCGACGACGAGGCGCTCGATTCCGGGAGCCGCCATCGCCGCGAAAGCCTCGCGGGTGAATGCGCCGAACGTCTTGCCCTCGACGTCATCCATCTCGTCGATGCTGAGGTAGAGCGCTTGGCGGTCAGGGAGTGCACGCACGAAGTTGCCGCTCGCGGCGGAAGATGCCCAGCCCTCTATCTCGGTGGCCTTGCGCGTGACTTGCAGCAGATCGGACTGGGCATTCGCAGTCGGCTCGAGCGACCCCTTCAACGCCTTCGTGCCTGATTGAGCCTCGAACGGCACTGGCGCGGCGGAATCGTCGATTGCACCCAGCCCCTGCAGGAAAGCCGGCGAGGCGAACGGCGCGGCCGACCAACGGTGCGCCCACGCGTCATTGCCGGGCCACTGTTCGGCCAGCGCGCGAATCAGCTCGGCAGCGGTCAGCTTGCCGATGCGCGTGATGCGAGCGCCGAGCAGGGATTTCGCGTCGGCACCGGCCGCGACGATCCAGGCTCCGTCATGGAACACGCGCGCTCGCACCGGCAAGTTGTACGAGAACGGTCCGTTCGCAAGTGCGGCCGGCACGCCACCGACGAACTCGAAGGGAAGAATCGTGGTGTGCCCATCCTTGAACCACGCGAGCGCGCGACGCGCGTGCACGAAATAGGCACCGTCGCCCAGTTCGTCCGCCTCTGCAAGCAGCTTGTCCCAACGCGCCCGCCAATCCGGATCCGCTGCCGCTTCATGGCGGCGTGGATGCTTCGTTTGCGCGAACTGCCGGAGGGCTGCGATCTCACTGCGGCGCGAGGGCCGCTGGAGCGCTGCGTCGGCCGCGACAGCGACTTCGGCGCTGCCCGCCAATCCGGCGGCGACGAGCAGCTGCGTTGCTTCGCGACGACTCAACATGAAGCGAGCGTAGCAAGGGAGGTGCGGCTACGCGAGGTGAGCCGGTGACCTGGTGCTGCATTTTTCACGACTCCTCGACCTTCCTCGGCCGACAATCGCGCGGCGATCGCGGCGCTGGGTTAGCATACGAGACCCACCTGAAGGAGACTCTGCCATGTCAGTAGCCAAGGTCAGCGAAATCATCGCCAGCTCATCGAAGTCCTTCGACGACGCGGTCACCACGGGAGTGAAGCGCGCGACCAAGACCCTGAAGGGCATCCAGTCGGCCTGGGTGGCCGATCAGGAAGTGATCGTCAGGAACGACAAGATCGTCGAATACCGCGTGCGGCTGAAGGTCACGTTCGTCCTGAAGTAGGCGCCACGTACTCCTGCACGCCGACCACCAGCATGCCCGGGCCGCCGTGCACGCTGAGGGCGGTGCCCAGCGGCGTCAGGTGTGCGGATTCGATCTGCGGCACGCAGCTGCGCAGGGCATCGAGCAGCCGCTGGCCTTCCTGCTCCGCGTCGGCGTGGCCTACCGCGATCCGCCAGGCCACGCCGCGGCGCAGGCGTCGCGCCACGAAGCGGGCGAAGCGCGGCGTGAGGTCGGCGCGGCCGAACAGCGCGCCGCGCGGCTTCACCTGTCCGTCCGGCAGGTTGGTGAGCACCGGCGAGCAACGCAGCGCGCGTGACAGCTTCTGCACGAGCGGCGTGACCCGCCCGCCGCGTACCGCGTAGTCGAGGCGCGCAAGCAGGCCATAGGTGCGCGTTTTCGCGCGCATCGCCTCCACCGCGGCAACCACGCGCGGGCCGTCGTAGCCCGCGAGCGCGCACTCGGCGGCATACATCGCCAGCAACCCCTGGCCGAGCGAAACGTTCAGGCTGTCCACCACGGTCACCTTGCCGCCGGCCACGCGCGCCGCTGCGCCGCTCGCGGCCGCATGGGTGCCGCTGACGCGCGCGCTGACCGAGATCGCCACGATGTGCGCGTAATGCGAGGCGAGGAACTCGTACATGCGCCGGAAGTCGCCCGGCGGCGGCTGTGACGTCTGCGGATGCACGCCGCTCGTCGCGAGCTCATGGCAGAACTCCTGCGGCGACAGCGATACCTTGTCGAGAAAGCTGCGCGCGCCGAAGTGCACGCGCATCGGCACCACGTGCACGTCGAGTCGCTCGAGCAGTTCCTCGGCAATGTCGGCGGCCGAATCGCAGACGATCGCCACGCGCCTTGCCCCGGTGCCATGCACGGCGTGGGCCTGGCGATGCATGTCGTCCGCCTTCTGCGCTGACAGTGCGCCGAACCGTGCCGCCACATCGAAGACCTGTGCCGGCTCGTTGGTGTGGATATGGATGCGCGCCTTGCGTCGCGTGCCGGCGATCACGAGACTCGAGCCGAGTGCCGCAAGCTCCTCGCGCAGGTGACGCTGATCGACACCCTCGCCATTGACCACGCATTCGGTGCAGTACCGGTGTGCGCCCTCCGCCCCGCCCACCGACATGGCCTCCACCGCATCGTGCGGCGGTGTGACGGTGGCGCCGATCTCGCCGCTCTCGAGATACGACGACATGCCTTCGACGATTTCGACGAAGCCCGCCGCGCCGGCGTCGACGACGTTGGCGGCGCGCAGGACGTCGAGGGTGTCGGTCGTACTCGCGAGCGCGGTGCGCAGCGCGGGCAGCGCCTCGCGCAGCGATCGCCCGATGCCCGGGGTGCCGCGGGTGACGACGCGCTGCAGCTCCGCCGCGAGCGCCGTCAGTACGCTGAGCAGCGTGCCTTCGCGCGGCTCGGTCACCGCGTCGCGGGCGTAGCGCGCGCCGCTGTCGGTCGCGGCGGCGAATTCCGCGGCGCCGAGCGTGGCGTGGGGCCCGGCGCGATCGGCGACGCCGTGCAGGAACTGCGCGAGGATCGCGCCGGAGTTGCCGCGCGCGCCGTCGATCGCGGCGTCCGCGACGCGTACCAGCAGTTCGCCGGCGTGCGCGGTGCGCTGCGCGTCGAGGCGCGCGAGCACCGCGGACATCGTCATCGCCATGTTGGTGCCCGTATCACCGTCGGGAACCGGGAACACGTTGATGCGGTTCAGGTGATCGGTGCGCGCGAACAGCCGATAGATGCCCGCGCGAAGTGCGGTGGCCAGCGACGCGCCGTCGAGCGCGGCCGTGCTGGTGTCAGTCCTGCTCAAGCAGGAAGCGCGTGCCGCGGAATGACATCACGGCACCCGCCGGGGTGATCTCCTCGACGCGCACGCCCTCCGGCGTGGCGTCGCCCTCGCGCAGCCGCCGCATGTTGATCATGACGAAGCGGTCGGTGGCGCGGCTGGCATACACGTGCAGGTCGAGGCGCAGGGGCGGCAGCTGGTTGCCGAGCGCGGGCGGCAGGCGATCGACGGTCGGAACCATGTTGCGCTCCGCTGCCAGCACAGTGGCGCCCGGCCCGCCGTTCGCCGGCAGCGCCTGTTCGTAGTCGGCGGGATTGCCGCTGTAATCCGGCTGGACGGAGAAGGCATCGCCCGGCGCGATCGCGGCGCTCGAGGGCAGGCCTGACGGGTCGGTGGACGTGGGCGGTGGCAGCACGGGCACCGTGCCGGCGAGCGGCGCCGCGCTGGCCTGTGTCCCCCCCGCTCCGGTGGCCTGCAGCGGCGGGTTGGCGGGTGCGGGCGCAGCCGAAGGCGCCGGCGCGCCAGCCCCGGGCGCTGCGGCGGTGGGCGCAGGCGGTGGCGCCACTGCCGGCTGCGGCTCGCGCGCGACGAACCACGCAAGCGCCACGAGATTGACCAGCAACAACGCACCGAGCACCAGCGCCCAGATCGGCAGGCCGCTGCGCGGCGGCGCCTTGCGGATTTCGAACAGCGCAGGCCCGCTCTGGCGCTGGCGCTCGCTGTCGGATTTCTTCAGTGCATCGAGGATGAACGACATCGCTCAGCTCTCCCCGCGCGCGGCAGTGACCAGCCGCGGTGTGCCTGCCGCCGGCAGCGCGGCGTCGAGCGCGAGCTGCGTCTCTCGACCGGCGATGCCGTCGACATCGAGACGCCGCGCCCGCTGGAAATCCTCGACGAGGCGCACGAGCGACGCATCGTAGCGGTCATCCGGCACGGGCGCGGGGCTCAGGCCGGCGGCCCGTTCGAGGCTCTGGCGCAGCTGCAACACGCTGGCGCCGGACATCCCCGGCACCAGTGCCCGGACGGGCAGCGCAATGGGGCGCCACAAGAGCACGAAGTCCCCGAACCAGTAGCGGGCAAGATCAACGATGCCGACCGTATGCTCCTGGCCACCGATATCGAGCCGCGCCGTGTCATCGTCGAGCGCGGTAAGCACGACCTGGTGCGCGCCGCCCTGTTCGTCACCGAGCAGCAGCAACGCCGGGCGATTGTAGAAACGCAGTTGCGCGAACGAGCCACGCTGCGCGACGCACTGCAGGCCCGCGAGTTCGACCTGCGCACAGGCATCGCCCGCGCCCGGCGTGAAGGCGACATTCCACCGGGCGAGCAGGCGGGAGTAGGCGGTCGCGGTGCTGGTGGCCTCGCCGCCCGCGCTGCCGAGGATCGAGCCGAGCGTCGGCAACGGAGGCGCCGGCGGCTCGGGCGCGATCGACGTTTCCGGTGTTGCCGCGACCGCGCCCGAAGCACCGGAGGCTGCGCCGGCCGCGTCCTGCGCGCTGCGATCGAGCACGCCGGACTGCCACAACGCGACCGCGGCGAGGGCCGCGACGAGTGCACCGCCGGCGCCGGCCGCCCACGGCAGCCAGCGCGGTGCGACGCGTCGGCCGAACACCTCGCTCGCCGAGTTGCGCACGATCGTCGCGGTGACGCGGTGGCGGTCCTGCGTGTACGCGCCGAGCAACGCGCGATCGCAGATCACGTTGATGAGTCGCGGAATGCCGCCCGACTGGCGATAGACCTCGGCGAGCGCGCCGCCCGTGAAGATTTCGGTCGTGGCGCCCGCGACGCGCAGGCGATGCAGCACATAAGCGGACGCCTCGGTCGCCGACAGCGGATCGAGGTGATAGCGGCCGGTGATGCGCTGGGCGAGCTGGCGCAGCTCCGCCCGGGCCAGCATTTCGCGCAGTTCCGGCTGTCCGATCAGGATGATCTGCAGCAGCTTCTGCGTCGGCGTCTCGAGATTGGTCAGCAGCCGCACCTGCTCGAGCACGGTCGCGTCGAGGTTCTGCGCTTCGTCCACGAGCAGCACCACCCGGCGCCCTTCGGCATGCGCGCGCAGCAGATAGTGGTTCAGGATGTCGACGAGATCCTTGAGGCTCGCGACCGCCCGGTCGGGCAGCCCGATGCCGAGCTCTTCGCAGATCGTCAGCATGAACTCCGGCGCCGTCATGCGCGGATTCAGGATCAGCGCGACCTCGGCATTCTTCGGAATCTGGCCGAGGAGCGAGCGCACGATCGTGGTCTTGCCGGTGCCGACCTCGCCGGTGAGCTGCACGAAGCCGCCGGCCTCGCTGACGCCATAGAGCAGGTGAGCGAGCGCCTCCGCGTGGCGCTCGCTCAGGTAGAGATAGCGCGGGTCGGGGGTGATCGAGAACGGCTTCTCGTTGAGTCCGAAAAACGACAGGTACATCGCGCGGGTCTGTCGCCAGCTGCCCAGAACAACCGCTGAGTATACGCGGGTGGCGGTCGCGTCAGCGCCGGCGCCGCTCTTCCTCGTACAGCGCCAGCTTCGAGAGCTTGCCGACCGGGGTTTTCGGCAGCTCGGCGCGCAGTTCGAGCGCGCGCACCATCTCGTGCCGGCCGACGCGCTCGGCGAGGAAGGCCTGCAGCGCCTCGAGCGCAAGCTCCGGCGCGCCGTCCTTCAGCTTGATGAACGCTTTCGGCGACTGCCCGCGGTACTCGTCCGCAACACCGATCACGCACACCTCGGCGACGTCGGGGTGGGCGTAGATCGCGTCCTCGATCACGCGCGGATAAACGTTGTAGCCGCCACAGAGCAGCATGTCCTTGCAGCGCTCGATGATGAACACGCAGCCGTCCTCGTCGATGCAGCCCACGTCGCCCGTGCGGAAGTAGCCGTCGGACGTCAGCGCCGCCGCAGTGGCTTCGAGCTGCTGCCAGTAACCGCGCATCACGTTCGGCCCGCGAATGCACAGCTCGCCGTACTCGCCCGGCGCGAGCTCGCGCGCGGCATCATTGGTGTCGATGACCTTCATGTCGATGCGCGGCAGCGGCAGGCCGCAGGACCCGGGCTTCTGCACGCCGTGGCGCGGCGTGAAGGTGCCGGCGGCAGTCGTCTCGCTCATGCCCCAGCCGTCGGTGACCTGTACGCCCGTGAGTTCCCGGAACTGCTCGACGATCTCGAGCGCAAGCGGCGCGCCGCCGGAGCCGCAGTGCTTGAGCGATGACAGGTCGATCGGGTGCGCGCGCGCATGCGCCGCGAGTGCGAGGAACATGGTCGGCACGCCGAACATCACGGTGATGCGCTTCGCGGCGATGTCGCCGGCCACGGCGGCGACATCGAACTTCGGGTGCAGCACGAGTTCGGTGCCGACGCTGATGCCGAGGAACATGATCAGCTCGGCGTAGATATGAAACAGCGGCAGTACGAGCAGCATGCGCTCCTCGCCCGGCAGCATCGAGCGCGGTTCGCCCCGGGTGGTCTCGACGCACTGCGCGGCGGCCATTGAAATGTTGCCGTGGGTCAGCGAGGCGCCCTTCGGCGTGCCGGTGGTGCCGCCGGTGTACTGCAGCACCGCGATGTGCGTGGCGGGGTCCTCGATCGCGCATGGCCAGTAGCCGCCATCGTTGTCGAGCAGTTCGAGGAAGCGTACGTGCGCGGCATCGCGCGGCACTGCGCACTGCGCCGGGATGGGCAGCCCCGCGAAGTCGGCGAGGCCGCCGACGACCAGCTTCCCGAGGCGCGTGCGCGCGAGCAGGCTCTCGGCCTTCGGCAGCAGCACCTCGAGGTCGAGCGTGACCAGCACGTCGGTGCCGCTGTCCTCGATCTTGTGCGCGAGCGTGGCCTCGGCGTCGAGTGGCGAGTAATTGACGACGATCGCGCCCGCCTTGAGCGCGCCGAAGAATGCGATCGGGTATTGCGGGCAATTCGGCAGGTAGAGCCCGACCCGATCACCGGGGCGCACGCCGAGTCGCTGCAGGCCCGCGGCGGCGCGATCCGCGAGCGAGTGCAGCTCGCGGTAACTCAGGCGGCGGGCGAAGAAGGCGATCGCCGGATGGTCGGGCCACTGCGCGACGGCCGCATCCAGCAGCTGCCAGGCCGGCGCGGGCTCGTCATCGATGGCCCAGCGCACATCGGCCGGGTACGACTTGAGCCATGGCCGCGACATCGATTACACGACTTCGAACAGGCCCGCGGCGCCCATGCCGCCACCGATGCACATGGTTGCGACGACATACTTGACGCCGCGGCGCTTGCCCTCGATCAGCGCATGGCCGACGAGACGCGTGCCGGACACCCCATAGGGATGACCGACGGCGATCGCGCCACCGTTGACGTTCAGGCGCTCGTCGGGAATGCCGAGCTTGTCGCGGCAGTAGATGACCTGCACCGCGAACGCCTCGTTGAGCTCCCACAGGCCGATGTCGTCGACGCGCAGGCCCGCGCGCTCGAGCAGGCGCGGCACGGCGAATACCGGCCCGATGCCCATCTCATCGGGCTCGCAGCCCGCGATCGTGAAGCCGCGGAAGATGCCGAGGGGCTGGATGCCGCGCTTCTCGGCAAGGGTGGCGTCCATCACCACGCACGCCGCGGCACCGTCCGAGAACTGGCTCGCGTTGCCCGCGGCGATCACGCCGCCGGGAATCGCCGGGCGGATCTTCGAGACGCCCTCGAAGGTCGTGTCGGGGCGGATGCCTTCGTCCTTCGATACCGTGACTTCGCGCGTGCCGAGCTGCTGCGTCTTCGGGTCGGCGTAGCCTGCGCTCACCGTGATCGGCACGATCTCCGCGTCGAACAGGCCGGCCGCCTGCGCGGCGGCCGCGCGCTGCTGGCTGCGCGCGCCGTACTCGTCCTGCCGCTCGCGCGAGATCGAATAGCGCTTGGCCACGTTCTCTGCGGTCTGCAGCATCGGCAGATAGAGGTCCGGTTTGTGCTCGGCGAGCCAGGGCTCGCGGATCATGTGTTTGTTCATCTCGTTCTGCACGCAGGAGATCGTCTCGACGCCGCCCGCGACGACGATCGGCGTCTTCTCGACGATGACGCGCGCGGCCGCCATCGCGATGCTCTGCAGCCCGGAGGAGCAGAAGCGGTTGATGGTGACGCCGCCAGTGCTCACCGGGCAGCCGGCGCGCAGTGCGGACTGGCGCGCGACGTTCATGCCGGTGGCGCCTTCCGGGTAGGCGCAGCCCATCAGTACGTCCTCGACTTCGGCCGGGTCGATGCCGGCGCGCGCGATGGCGTGCTGGACGACATGGCCGCCGAGCGTGGCGCCGTGCGTGATGTTGAAGCCGCCGCGCCAGGACTTGGCGAGCGGTGTGCGGGCGATCGAAACGATAACGGCATCGGTCATTGCGGTATCCTAAGGAATCAGCTGAATGTCTTGCCGGCCGCGGCCAGCTTCGCGAGCGAGCGCGCCGGCTCCCAGGCTGCCGGGTCGCCGTGCTGGTTGCGCGCGAACTGCTTCATGCGCCGCACGACCACGTCGAGGCCGACGGTATCGGCGTACAGCATCGGTCCGCCCCGGTGCGGCGGGAAGCCGTAACCGTTCAGGTACACCATGTCGATGTCGGAGGCGCGCAACGCGATGCCCTCCTCGAGGATCTTCGCGCCTTCGTTGACGAGCGCATACACGATGCGATCGACGATTTCCTCGTCGCTGATCGCACGGCGCTTCAGGCCGATTTCCTTCGAGTACTCGACGATCATCTGCTCGACGGCGGCCGAGGGCCGCGCGGTGCGATCGCCCGGCTTGTAGTCATACCAGCCGGCGCCGGTCTTCTGGCCAAAGCGGCCCTGCTCGCACAGCCGGTCGGCGATGCGCGAATAGGTGACGAGCGGCTTCTCGACGTAGCGGCGCTTCCTGATCGCCCAGCCGATGTCGTTGCCGGCGAGGTCGCCGACCCGGAACGGCCCCATCGCAAAGCCGAACTTCTCCATCGCGGCGTCGACCTGTTTCGGCAGCGCGCCTTCCTCGAGCAAGAACAGCGTCTGGCGACCCATCTGCTCGAGCATGCGGTTGCCGATGAAGCCGTCGCACACGCCTGAGACCACCGCGATCTTGCGGATCTTCTTCGCGAGCTGCATCACGGTCGCGAGCACGTCGGGCGCGGTTTTCTCGCCGCGCACCACTTCCAGCAGGCGCATCACGTTGGCCGGACTGAAGAAGTGCGTGCCGATCACGTCGCCGGGCCGCTTCGTGAAGGCGGCGATGCGATCGAGATCGAGCGTGGAGGTATTCGAGGCGAGGATCGCGCCGGACTTCATCACCGCATCGAGCTTCTCGAACACGGCTTGCTTGACGCCCATCTCCTCGAACACCGCCTCGATGACGATGTCGGCCTGCGCGATCGCCGCATAGTCGAGCACTGGCGTGATCAGCTGCATGCGTGACTCGACGTCCGCTTCCTTCATGCGGCCTTTCTTTACCGCGCCGCCGTAGTTCTTGCGGATCGTGTCGAGGCCACGGTCGAGCGCCTCCTGCTTCATCTCGAGCAGCGTGACCGGGATACCCGCATTGATGAAATTCATCGTGATGCCGCCGCCCATCGTGCCGGCGCCGATGACCGCCGCGCGCGCGACGGGACGGGTCGGCGTCGAGTCGGGCACGTCGGGAATCTTCGCCGCCGCGCGTTCGCCGAAGAAAATGTGGCGCAGCGCCTTCGACTCCGGGGTCAGCATCAGCTCGTTGAACAGCCTGCGCTCGGTCACCATGCCCGCCTCGAACGGGGTGGTGGCCGCGGCGGTGACCGCCTCGACGCACTTGCGCGGCGCCGGCCACGGCCCGGCCACGCTCTCGACGGTATTGCGCGCGAACATCAGGAAGCCCTCGAGATTCGCGTGCTTCACCTCGAGATCGCGCACGCGTTTCGGGGGACGCTTCTCCTTGATCAGGCGCGTGGCGAACCCGATCGCGCCCTCGCGCAGGTCGCCCTCGATGAGGTCATCGAGGGCTCCGGTGCCGGCGAGCGCTTTGGCGGGCACCACGCTGCCGGAGACGATCATGTTGAGCGCGGCCTCGAGGCCGAGCGCGCGCGGCAGGCGCTGCGTGCCGCCGGCGCCCGGCAGCAGGCCCAGCTTCACCTCGGGCAACGCGATCTGCGCGTCGGGCCTCGCCACGCGGTAGTGGCAGGCGAGCGCGAGCTCGAGACCGCCGCCCATGCACGAGCCGTGGATGGCCGCGACCACCGGTTTCGGGCTCGCCTCGTATGCGCCGACCAGGGTCAGCAGGTTCGGCGGCGCGTACGCCTTGGGCGTATTGAATTCGCGGATATCGGCACCGGCCGAAAACGCGTTGCCCGAGCCGATCAGCACTATGGCCTTCACGCCGCGGGCGGTGAGCGCCTTGTCGAGCGCCTTCAGCAGCGCAGCACGCAGCGGCTGCCCGAGGCCGTTGACGGGCGGGCTGTCCATGGTGATTACGGCGACCTTGCCGTGTTTCTCGTATGTGGTCACGCCCATGCGCCGATACTCCCCGTCTTGCAGGCTGTCGAAGCAGCCGAGCGTACGGGTTGTCACCCGTCAGGATCAAATTTCCGATGATGCAATCGGTGCATGCATGACCATGTGCAATATTTATTTGCGAGATGAACCGCCCGCTTCTACCCTGTCCCCAGGGTATCGGGAGGGGCGTCGCGCCAGCGAGACATGGAACTCGGGTTTTCGGCGGAAGACGAGGCTTTTCGGGGCGAAGTGCGCGAGTTCGTGCGCGCCAGGCTGCCGTTGGCCCTGCGCAACAAGGTGGTGGCCGGCGAGCCGCTCGCGAAAGCGGAGTATTTGGCCTGGCACCGCATACTGTTCGAGCGCGGCTGGATCGCCCCCAACTGGCCCACGGCATTCGGGGGCTGTGAGTGGAGCGCGGTGCGCCAGCACATCTTCGACGAGGAATGCGCGCTCGCCGGTGCGCCCGGTATCCTGCCGTTCGGCATCCGCATGGTGGCGCCGGTGCTGATGAAATTCGGCAACGCCGCGCAACAGCAGCGTTTCCTGCCGCGCATCCTCTCGGGCGAGGACTGGTGGTGCCAGGGATACTCCGAGCCTGGCGCCGGCTCCGACCTGGCTTCGCTCAAGATGCGCGCAGAGCGCCGCGGCGGGCATTACATCGTCAATGGCCAGAAGACCTGGACCACACTCGCGCAATATGCCGACTGGATCTTCTGCCTGGTGCGCACCTCGAACGAGGGACGCCAGCAGGAAGGCATCTCGTTCCTGCTGGTCGATATGCGCACGCGCGGCATCAGCGTGCGTCCGATCATCATGCTCGACGGTGGACACGAGATAAACGAAGTCTGGTTCGAGGATGTCGAGGTGCCGGCGGATAACCTCGTCGGCGAAGAGAACAAGGGCTGGACCTACGCCAAGTACCTGCTCGGCCACGAACGCACCGGCAATGCCGGCGTCGGTTACTGCCGCCGCTGGCTCACCGAACTGAAGGCGCTCGCACAGCGCGAGCGCGGCAACGACGGGCGCGCGCTCGCGCAGGACCCGCGCTTCCGCGACCGGATGGCGCGCCTCGAAATCGACCTGATGGCGCTCGAAGTGATGAACGTGCGCGTGCTGATGCTCGAGCAGCAGCGCCACGCCCCCGGGCCCGAGGCGTCGATGCTCAAGATCATGGGCAGCGAGCTGCAACAGGCGCTGACCGAGGAGACGATGCGCGCGGCCGGCCACGGCGCGATGCGCTATCCACAGGCGGGCACCGGCCACTACTTCAATTTCCGCAAGGCGTCGATCTACGCGGGATCCAACGAGATCCAGCGCAACATCATCGCGCGCCACATCCTCGGGTTCTGACCTTGATCACCCTGACCGACGAGCAGCAACAGTTCCGCGACAGCCTGCAGCGCCTGCTGCGCACCGACTACAGTTTCGAGCGCCGGCGCGGGATTGCCGCGAGCGCGAGTGGCTGGAGCGAGGCGACCTGGGGTGCGCTTGCCGAACTCGGTGTACTCGCGCTGCCGCTGCCCGAGGCGCACGGCGGCTTTGGCGGCGGCGCGATGGATGTGCTCGTGGTGATGGAAGAGTGCGGCCGCGCGCTGCTGCTCGAACCCTATCTCGCCACCGTGGTGATGGGCGCGGGGCTCATCGCACGCACCGGCACCGAGGCGCAGCGCGCGGCCCTGCTGCCCGCGGTGGCCGCCGGGGAGCGCCGCCTGGCGCTGGCGCACTACGAGCCGGGCGGCCGCTACGCCCTCGATGCGCTGGCCACCGAGGCACGCCTGGCGGGCGAGGGCTGGGTCATTTCCGGCGAAAAAGCCCATGTGCTGCACGGGGCAACGGCCGACCAGCTGATCGTCTCGGCCCGGACGCCGCGCGGCGTGTCGCTGTTCCTCGTCGAGCGCGGCGCGCCGGGCCTCGAAGTGCACGATCATCCGCAGTACGACGCGCAGCGGGCGGTCACGATCCGCCTCGCCGACGTGCGGGTCGGCGCCGGGGCGCTGCTCGGCGAGGAGGGTACCGCCACCGCCGCGATCGAGTACACGATCGACGCGGCCATCGCGGCGGTCTGTGCCGAGGCCGTCGGGGCGATGAGCGCGCTGCTCGAGGCGACCGGCCAGTACCTGAAGACCCGCAAGCAGTTCGGCGTGCCGATCGGCAGTTTCCAGGTGCTGCAGCACCGGATGGCGGACATGCTGCTCGAGACCGAAAAGGCGCGTTCGATGGCGCTGCTCGCTGCGAGCCGGCTGGCCGACGCGACACGCGACGAGCGGCGGCGTATCGTGTCGGCCGCCAAGGTCAAGGTCAGCGAAGCGGCGCGTTTCGTCGGACAGCAGGCCGTGCAGCTGCACGGCGGCATCGGCGTGACGGACGAGTTCGCCGTGGGCCACTATTTCAAACGCTTGACGATGATCGAGCTCGCCTTCGGCGATGTGGACTATCATCTGGGCGAGGTTGGCAAGCGATTGTTCGGCGGAACAAGTACCCGATAAACTACAAGGAGTAGAGACATGCGGTCACTACGCGGGGTTGTGCGCACCATGTTGGGATGCGCGGTAATGTCACTGGCTTTCGGCGGCGCCGCCGCTGCGCAGGAGCAGGATTCCGAAAGGGGACGAACGCTCGACGAAGTGGTGGTCACAGCGCAGAAGCGCGAGCAGAACGTGCAGGATGTGCCGATCGTCATCACGGCCGTCTCGGGCCAGTTGCTGCAGGACACCGGTGTGCACGACATCAAGGACCTCACGGTCCTCGTGCCGGGCCTGATCGTCACCTCGACCAGCAACGAGACCAGCACCACCGCCCGCATCCGCGGCATGGGCACGGTCGGCGACAACATCGGCCTCGAATCTTCCGTCGGCGTCGTGATCGACGAGGTCTACCGGCCGCGCAACGGCGTCGGCTTCGGCGACCTCGGTGAACTCGAGCGCATCGAGGTGCTGAAAGGCCCGCAGGGCACGCTGTTCGGCAAGAACACCTCCGCGGGCGTCATCAACGTCAAGACCAAGGCGCCGAGCTTCGACGTCGATGCCAACATCGCGCTGACCGCAGGCAACCTTGGCCAGCTCGAGCAGGCGTTTTCGCTCACCGGGCCGCTCGTCGGCGACAAGCTTGCCGGGCGCATCTTCCTCGCCCACCGTGAACATGACGGCTTCCTCGATGTCGACACCGGCATCGGCCCGCGCGTCGCCACGACCGACATGGACCGCGACGTCAACACGGTGCGCGGCCAGCTCCTGTGGCGGGCCAGTGAGACCTTCGAAGCGCGGCTGATCGCCGACTGGTCGGAGCGCAACGAGCAATGCTGCATTGGTGTGCAGTACGTCACCGGCCCGACCGGCCCCATCGTCGCGGCGCTCTCGGGAGGCGCGATTGCGGTGCCCGCCGATCCGTTCGCGCGTACCGCCTATGCCAATCGCGACACGATCCAGGACATCCGCGACCACGGCGCCTCGCTGCAGCTGGACTGGGATCTCGCGGGCGGTGCGACCCTGACCTCGGTGACCGCATGGCGCAACTGGGAGACCGAGAACGGCCAGGACAGCGACTTCAGCGGCGCCGGCATCCTGTTCCGCGATTCCAAGGGCTACACCAATACCTTCGAGACCCTGACCCAGGAGCTGCGGCTTGCCGGGAACAACGGGCGGCTTACATGGTTGGTGGGCGCCTTCTACGCGGACGAGGACCTCGAGTCGATCAACGCGCTGAATTACGACACGCAGTTCGAGCCTTATGTGAGCCTGCTGCTCACCCAGGGTGCCTCCACGGCGTTGCTCAGTCCGCTGCTGGGGCGTGCACCGGGCACCTCTTATTCACTTGGCTTCGGCTCGCACGACACCTACGCCCAGAGCGCGAAGAGCTGGGCGCTGTTCACGAACAACAGCTTCGCCATCACTGACCAGTTCGAGGTCACGCTTGGCCTGCGTTACACCGACGAGGAGAAGAATCTCACCTCGAACTACGACAACGTCGGGGACGGCGTGGGTTGCGCGGCGGTGCGCGCCCGCCAGCCGATCATGCCGATCATCCTGGGCCTGGCAGGCATTCCCGCCGCGTCGCACGCGGCGATCATTGCGGGCCTGGGTTCGCTCGGCTGCGCCAATTTCAGCGACCCGCTGTACAACGACTTCTCGCATTCGCAGAAGATCGCCGAGGGTGAATGGAGCGGCACGGCCAAGCTGTCGTATCGCTTCACCGACGACGCCATGGGTTACGCCTCGTACGCGCGCGGCTACAAGGCGAGCGGCTTCAACCTCGATCGCGAGCGCACGAGCGTCAATCCGTACGCCCCCGGCGTGGCAGTCGACACCGACACGTCGTTCGCGCCGGAGGAAGTCGATTCCTACGAACTCGGCCTGAAGACCACCTGGGCGGGCAACTCGCTGGCCCTCAATGCCGCCGCGTTCTACCAGGAGTACACGGGCTTCCAGCTGAACACCTTCACCGGCACGGTGTTCGTCGTGGCCTCGATCCCCGAGGTGACCTCGCAGGGCGTCGACTTCGACTTCACCTGGTTCACGCCGCTCGACAGCCTGAGCTTCCAGGGCGGCATCACCTATGCCGACACCCAGTATGGCGACTTCGTGCCGTCCTTCGCGGGAGGCCAGCGCCTGCCCGGCGCGCGGATGTCATTCGCGCCGGAATGGTCCGGTACCCTGGCGGCGACGTTCGAGCACCCGATCGGGGCGAACCTGAAGTGGCGCATGAACGTCGGCGCGAAGTACATGTCCGATTTCAACACCGGCTCGGACCTGAACCCGACCAAGGACCAGGACGCGTTCACGCTGGTCGACGCCCGCATCGGCATCGGCTCGCAGAGCGACAGCTGGGCGCTCGAGCTGTGGGGCAGGAATGTGTTCGACGAGGACTACATCCAGCTGGGCTTCGATGCGACGCTGCAGCCGGGCACCACGGGCGCGTTCCTCGGCAATCCGCAGACGTACGGTGCGACGTTCCGGCTCAAGTTCTAGGGGGGAAGGCAGGCGGCGGCCGGTTGATCCGGCCGCCGTCAGCCGTTGGCGACCTGGGGCTCCGGCAGGACGGCAGCGGGTGCAGGCTCGAGGGCCTCAATGGGCCCGATGCGCGGGATTGGTCCACTGCCGTGGAAGCGCTGCCCGGTATTGGCGAGCCACCGCTCGATGTGGCGGCTGAAGCGCTCTATCGCCTCGGCCCGCAGCTTCGCGACGATGTCCGCGCCGCCGAGCTTTTCCTGGGTGGCCGGCAGTTGCCACCACCACTGCAGTCGATCGAGCCGCGCGCCGTCGAGATACGGCATCGTGATCGAGAAGCGCCGGCCGGCGCGCGTAGGCGCCGTTTCGGCGTGGGAAAAATAATCCTCAAGCACGCGCGGCAAATCGAAGTGCGGCATGCGCAATCCGTGATGACTGCGGAAGTGACCGCATCATAACGGCATTGCCGCGCGTTTGTCTCAGCTGTATCGCGCCAACTCGAGCTTGCCGATGTGATTGCGATGCACTTCGTCGGGTCCGTCCGCGAAGCGGAGCGTGCGCGCCTGCGCATAGGCATACGCGAGACCGAAGTCGTCGCTGACTCCGGCCGCACCATGCAGCTGGATCGCCCAGTCGATCACCTGGCAGGCCATCAATGGCGCCGCCACCTTGATCATCGCGATTTCCTTGGCGGCCGCCTTGTTGCCGACGGTATCCATCATCTGCGCCGCCTTCAGTACCAGCAGGCGCGCCTGGTCGATCAGGATGCGCGCATCGGCGATGCGCTCGAGCGTGACGGTCTGCGCCGCGATCGGCTTGCCGAACGCGACGCGTGCGAGCGCGCGTCGGCACATCTTCTCGAGCGCGCGTTCGGCGAGCCCGATCAGGCGCATGCAATGGTGGATGCGGCCGGGGCCGAGGCGGCCCTGCGCGATCGAGAAGCCGTCGCCTTCGTTCTGCAGCAGGTTCGCGGCCGGCACCCGCACATTCTCGAACAGCAGCTCGCCATGGCCATGCGGGGCGTCGTCATAGCCGAACACCGGCAGCGAGCGCAGGATGGTGATCCCGGGCGTGTCGCGCGGCACCAGGATCATCGATTGCTGCCTGTGGCGCGAGGCATGGTGCGGGTCGGTCTTGCCCATCACGATGAACAGCGCGCAGCGCGGGTCGGGCGCGCCCGAGGACCACCATTTGCGGCCGTTCACGACGTACTCGTTGCCGTCCCGCACGATGGATGTCTCGATATTGGTCGCGTCGCTCGAAGCGACGGCGGGCTCGGTCATCGCAAAGCACGAACGGATCTCGCCGGCGAGCAGCGGCTCGAGCCAGCGGCGCTGCTGCTCCGCGCTGCCGTAGCGCTCGAGCACTTCCATGTTGCCGGTGTCGGGCGCCGAGCAATTGAACACTTCCGGCGACCAGATCACGCGACCCATCACTTCGCACAGCGGCGCGTACTCGAGGTTCGTGAGGCCGGGGCCGTGCTTCGATTCCGGCAGGAACAGGTTCCAGAGCCCCTGCGAGCGCGCCTTCTCCTTCAGCTCCTCGACGATGCGGGTCGGCTGCCAGCGATCGCCCTCGGCCACCTGGGCGGCAAATTCCGCTTCCCGCGGATAGATGTGCTCGTCCATGAAGGCCTGCAGCCGCGCCAGCAACTCGAGCGTGCGCGCGTTGTACTCGAAATCCATGCTTACTCTCCCGGAAGAATGACGAGCTTGCCCGACACGCGCCGCTCCATGAGCGCGCGGATCGCCTCGCCGCCGCGCGCCAGCGGGTAGGTGCCAGCGACGTGCGGGCGCAGCTTGCCGGCGCCCAGCCACTTGAAGAGTGTGGCGAGGTCGGCCGCGACGCGCGCGGGCTCGCGGCGGATGTAGTCGCCGAGGAACACGCCCACGACCGCACAGCCCTTCAGCAGCGTGAGATTGGCCGGAATGCGCGGGATCTCGCCGTTCGCGAAACCGACAATGAGGTGCCGCCCGCGCCAGGCGCAACTGCGCAGCGCCGGCTCGGTGTAGATGCCGCCGACCGGATCGTAGACCACATCGACGCCGCGGCCGGCGGTGAGCGCCTTCACGCGCTCGCGCAGGTCTTCGCCTGCGTAGTTGATCAGCTCATCGGCGCCATGCTCGCGGCACACCGCGAGCTTCGCGGCGCTCGAGGCCGCGGCGATCACGCGCGCCCCGAGCACCTTGCCGATCTCGATCGCGGCAAGCCCCACGCCGCCCGAGGCGCCGAGCACCAGCAGGGTCTCGCCCGGTTGCAGTGCGCCGCGGTCGACGAGCCCGTGGTATGACGTCGCATAGGTCATCACGAATGCGGCACCCGCCGGGAAATCGAGCCCTGGCGGCATCGGTATGAGCGATGCCGCATCGACGGCGACCTGGCTGGCGAACGCACCGTGGATCGTGAAGGCGATGACGCGATCGCCGATCCTGGCATTGGTCACCCCGGCGCCCACGGCGCGCACCACTCCCGCACACTCGCCGCCCGGCGCGAACGGCGGCGCTGGCTTGAACTGGTATTTTCCCTCGATGATCAGCGAGTCGGGGAAATTGACGCCGGCGGCATGCACGTCGATGACGACCTGCTTGTCGCCCGGCACGAGGTCCGGGACTTCCTCGACCACGAGCGTCTCGGGAGGGCCGTACTGCTTGCAGAGTAGTGCTTTCATGGCATGGGACTCGTCGGCGTGCGCCCCTCGAGGATCTCCCGGGCGCGGGTCTCGATGGACGGCAGGATCACCGGGTGGGGGATGATGTAGAAGCGGCCCTCTTTCACGCCCTCGATCGTCAACCTGGCAACGTCGGCTGCGGTGAGGCGGCCCGAGCGGGTCGCACGACGCATGCGCGCCTCGAAGGGTCCCGCGAGCGGGTTGGTCGCGGCAAGTGCGGCCGGCCGGTTGCGCGCGGAGTCCGCGATGCCCGTGTCGACGAAGGCGGGCGCGAGGACCGACACCGCCAGAGGCGACTTCGCGAGCGCGAGATCGTGCAGCAGGCACTCCGACAGCGTGACGACCGCGTGCTTGCTCGCGCAGTACACGGCCGAGCCGGGTACCGAGATGAAGCCGGCGACCGAGGCGGTGTTGACGATGTGTCCGTCCGCTCCGCGCTCGAGCATCCGCGGCACGAAACTGCGGATGCCGTGCACGACGCCCATCAGGTTCACGCCGAGCGACCATTGCCAGTCCTCGATGGTGGCCGCCCACACCGGACCGCCGACGGCGACCCCGGCGTTGTTGAAGAGCAGGTGCACGTCGCCGCAGGCGTCGAAGGATGCCCTGGCGAGGCGCTCGACCGAATCGGCCTGCGAAACATCGCAGGCGACTGCGAGCGGCGCCGCGGCCGCACTGGCGGCGTTGCCTGCCGGCGGCAGCAGCGCGATCGTCGCATCAAGACCCGCCAGGTCGAGGTCGGCAAGCACGAGCCGCATACCCTCCCGCGCGCAGGCGAGCGCAATCTCGCGACCAATGCCGCTCGCCGCGCCGGTGACCACCGCCACCTTGCCGGTCAGCTCGCGCATCGTGCTCAGGCCACCAGGTAGCCGCCGTCGACGTTGAGCGCCACCCCGGTCGTGTAACTGGCGGCCGGCGACACGAGGTAGAGCACCGCGCCCGCCATTTCGCCGGGCTCCGCCGTGCGGTTCATCGGAATGTGCGGCAGCGCTTGCGCCAGCACCGCCGGATTACGCGTCAGCGCCGCGGCGAATTTCGTATCGGTGAGGCCCGGCAGCAGTGCGTTGACGCGGATGCCGTCAGCTGCGCACTCCCGCGCAAACGCCTTGGTCATCGAGATCACGGCAGCCTTGGTGATCGAGTACACGCCCTGCAGTGGCCCCGGAATCACGCCGTTGATCGACGCCACATTGACGATGCTGCCCCCGCCACCGCGCGCCATCAGCTTTGCGCCGGCCTGCGACATGAAGAAGTAGCCGCGGATGTTCACGTCGACCGTCTTCTGGAATGCCGCCGGATCGATCGAGGTGATCGGGCCGTAATGGGGATTGGTCGCGGCGTTGTTGACGAGGATGTCGAGCCGGCCGTGTGCCGCCTCGATCGCGGTGAAAGTCCTGGCGATGTCCTCGAGTTCGCCGATGTGGCAGCTGAGGGCAGTGGCCTGGCCGCCCGCCGCGCGGATCGAGGCGGCGACCGTCTCGCAGCCGTCGAGCTTGCGGCTCGAGACGATCACATGGGCGCCGGCGCCGGCGAGGGCGCGGGCGATCGATTCACCGATGCCGCGTGACGCGCCGGTGACGAGGGCCACGCGGCCCGACAGATCGAACGAGGGTGTGGTGCTCATCGCGCTGGCTAGCCTAGGCCCGGGTGTGGAATCATTCAAATGAATGTTCCAGATCTGCGGGAATGAATCCTGTGCATATACGTGGCATCGACCTCAACCTGCTCGTGGTGCTCGATGCGATCATCACCGAAGGCGGCATCACCAGGGCCGCCGGCAAACTGAACCTGACGCAGCCGGCGATCAGCCATGCACTCGGCAGGCTGCGCATCCTCTTCGACGATCCGCTCTTCGTGCGCGACGGGCGCACGATGCGCGCGACGCCGATGGCGCGCAGTCTCGCCGGGCCGGTGCGCCGCGCGTTGCGCGGCCTCGAGGTCATGCTCACGGAAACCGAGTCGTTCGATCCGGCGACGAGCCAGCGGCGCTTCACGATTGGCGTACGTGACGTCTTCGAGGCCACGTTGCTGCCCCCGCTGATGCGCGCGGTCCAGCGGGTGGCGCCGCGGGTGGAAGTGGCCGCGCTGATGGTGGGCCGCAGCGAGCTCGAGGCGGAAATGGCCGCGGGTCGCCTCGATGCGGCGCTCGACGTGCGCTGGCCGATGAGCGAAGCAGTGCGCCGACAGCGAATCGCCGAAGAGCGACTGGTCGTGATCATGCGCCGGCGCCACCCGGTCGTGAAGGGCAGCCTCGACCTCGACGGGTATCTCGCGCAGGAGCATATCGCCGTGAGTTCGCGGCGCAGCGGCCAGGGTCCGGTGGACCAGGAACTTGCGCGCCTCGGGCTGCGGCGCCATGTGCGCCTGCGCTGCCAGCACTATTTCGCGGCCTGCCGGGTGGCCGCGATGACCAATCTGCTCCTCACGATGCCCGAGCAGTACGCGCGGATCGTGAACCGGAACCTGCCGAACCGGGTGCTGCCTCTGCCGCTTGCGATGCCGCCGCTAGATGCCTACCTCTACTGGCACGCCGACGCCGACCGCGATCCCGCCAATCGCTGGTTGCGGGAACAGTTGGCGACGGTGTTTGCACCACGCCCGGGCTAGCGCGGCCCGGCCTTCCTCTTCCCGCCCGGCAATCCAACCGCGCGCTGCAGCCCGGCCGCGCCAAAGCGTTGCCGTATCGCATCCATCGCCGCATCGAGTGGTGGTGGCTGCGGCACGCTGCCTGCCGCAAAGAGATCCAGTTGCGTGGCCGGCGCGAGATCGGTGACCGCGACGCCGAGCAGACGCACGCGCGCGTGCGGATACTCCGCCCGCCACTTTCGCAGCAGGTCGCAGGCCGCGCGGCTGATCACGCGGCTGTCCTGCGTTGCCGGCTCGAGCTGCAGCTGGCGCGTGAAAGTCGCGAAATCGGCGCGCCGGACTTTCACCGCCACGCAGCCCGCGGCCAGGCTCTTCCTGCGCAGTCGTTCGCTCGCGCGATCGCCGAGCGCAAGCAGCTCCGCTTCGAGGCGCACCGGATCCGACAGGTCGGTGTCGAAGGTCTCCTCGGCGCTGATGGAGAGGTCCTCCCGATCGGGGAGCACCGGTCGGTCGTCGATGCCGCCTGCCCGCTCGCGCATGCGCTGCGTGTCGCGGCCGAACAGGGGCCACAACACGGCGTCGGATGCACGCCGCAATTGCCCGAGCGTCTCGAGTCCGGCGCGCTCCACTTCGTCGCCCTTCTTGCGCCCGAGGCCGGGGAGGCGGCGAATGGAGAGCGCGTCGAGCCGCTGCGGCAGTTCTGCGGAGCTGATCACCGTGAGTGCATCGGGCTTCTCGAGGTCGGAGGCGATCTTGGCGACGAGCTTGTTCGGCGCGACGCCCACGGAGGCGTTGAGCCGGGTGCGGGCCAGGATCGTCGCCTTGATCGTGCGCGCGATCGTCACGGCATCGCCATGCAGCGCGCGGCTCGCGGTCACATCGAGGAAGGCCTCGTCGAGGGACCGTCCTTCGACCAGCGGCGTGATCTCGTGGAACACCGCAAATACCTCGCGCGACACGGCCTGGTAGTGCGACATGCGCGGCATGATGCAGACGGCCTGCGGGCACAGTTGCAGCGCGCGGCGCATCGGCATCGCCGAGTGCACGCCGAAGCGGCGCACGACGTAGTTGGCCGCCGCAACCACGCCGCGCGCGCTGGTGCCGCCGACGATCACTGGTTGGCCGCGCAAGGCAGGCTCGTCGCGCTCTTCGATCGACGCGTAGAACGCGTCCATGTCGACGTGCAGGATCGCGCGCTCGCGCGCGGCGCCCATCAGAGGGTCACGACGCTGACGAGCGCCGTGAGCACCAGCATGGTCATGCTCACTGACAGGTACACGGTGCCCATGAAGAGGTACTTCAGGAGCGTGCGGCGGCGGCTCTGGCCGTAGTACACCCGCATCGCGCGGAAGAGGTACCAGATGAGCCACAGGAAGACGATCCAGCCGAGCACGGGCGCGCCGCGCGTGTCACGCAACAGCCAGAACACCGGTATCAGCAGCGTGCCGAGCAGGAAGATCATCGCGTGGTTGTGGATATAGAAGAGCAGGTGCTCGACGTAGTAGCGCCGCGGTCGCCAGTAAATGAGCAGCATGAACGCCGCGATCAGGGGCAGGAACACGAACATCGCCCGCGGGATGTTGTGCAGGAACGCGCGCCCGAGCGAGCCCTCGTCCTCGACCGACTTGATGCAGCCGAGCTTCAGGCGTGGCGCCACCCAGGACCCCAAGGGGCCCACATAGTTGAGATCGCCGCAGATGCGCGCGGATCGGCTGGTCGCAGTCGCGGCCGTGCCATCGACGGATGACGGCGCGGCGTCCGCCGGCTCCGAGACAGTGCCGTCCGCCGTGTCCCGCGCCTGCTTCGCCTCGAGTGCCTTCTGGCCGATGATCAGCGCGGCCCTGCGCTGCGGATCCTTCTCCGCGGCAAGCTGCGCCGCAATGTCCGCGAGTCCGGCGGCCCGCTCCGCGTCGAGCGTGCGTTGCTGCGCCATGTCGCCGAACTGGATCACCTCGGTATCCGGCAGCAGCGTGACCACGACGAAGAAGAGCAGGCTGACGACGATGTAGAGCCGAAATGGTGGCAGGTAGCGCTGGCGGCGGCCCGCGAAGAATTCGCGCGTCAGGAGCCCCGGGCGCGCGAGCAGCGGCCAGAGCGTGCGCCAGAGTCGCGAGTCGGCATGCGTGAGCCCCTCGAAGGCCTCGCTCAGGAAATGACCGAGGCGGTGGACGTGGGGGTCGTCGCGCTGTCCGCACGCGGCGCAATACTTGCCGGCAAGCGGCACGCCGCAATTAAGGCAGCGCGGGGCTTCGACGACCACGGCGCCGCTGCCATCGCTGTCGCCATCGCCGGCGGTGTCGGTGTCGGTGTCGGTGTCGGTGGCGGTGGCGGTGGCGGCGTCGGTGGCGGCGTCGCTGGTCGCGACCGCCACCGCGACCACGTCACCGGTGATCGCGTCATCGTCCTCGCCCCCCTCGACCCCGGCGTTCACGCGCGTGCGGTGCCCGCCAGGCCGGCATCGTCCGCCGCCGTCGATGCGGGCTGCCTCCGGGTGCCCAGTTCGTGCGACTCGAAGTCGTCCACGTTGACGAGATGCATCACCTTGCGATCGTAGTCGCGCAACATCGCGGCCTCCGTCTCCGACAGGATGCCCAGTTCGAGTCCCTGCCGGATCTGCCCCGGCAGGTCGAGCGCCGTGACCCGGCCGGTCTTCACGCCCTCGACGCGCAGTCGTTTCTCGAGCGGCTCGGCGGTCTGCGCGAGTACCAGTGCTTCCTGCAGCAGGCCGAGCGCGTTGCCGGGTTCGAGCGTGCGATAAACGAGATTGCAGAGCCGGTCGCGCGATTCACCGGGCTGGGTGACGAGTTCTGCAAGCTTGCGTCCCAGGCGGTCGCCGGGCGCGAAGTAGGTGAGGCCGCGCGGGAAGATCAACAGGCGCATGCAGCCGGCGAGGAAGCGGTTCGGAAAGTTGCGCAGGAAGCCGTGCATCTGCTCCTGCGCGGTGTACATGAGGCTGCGACACGCCCATTCGACGATCGGCAGGTCCGCCTCCGGCCGGCCCTGGTTCTCGTGGTGCTTCAGCACCATCGAGGCGAGATACATGCTCGAGAGCACGTCGCCGAGTCGCGCCGAAAGGTTTTCCTTCTTCTTGAGGTAACCGCCGAGGGTCAGCATCGCGACATCGACCGCGAAGGCGAACGAGGCGCTGAAGCGCACGATGTGCTGGTAGTAGCGCGCAGTCGGGCCTTGCACCGGTGCGCGCGTGAAGCGCGCGAAGGTGAACGCCATGACGAGCGAACGCACGGCGTTCGAGATGGCGAACCCCATGTGGGCGAAGAGCGCGCGGTCGAACTCATCGACGCCGGCCTTGCGATCCGGGTTGCGCGCCGCGTTCATCTCGCGCATCACGAACGGATGGCAGCGGATCGCGCCCTGGCCGAAGATGATGAGGTTGCGGGTCAGGATGTTCGCGCCCTCGACCGTGATCGCGATCGGGACCGCCTGGTAGCCGCGCCCCAGGTAGTTGTTGGGGCCGAGCATGATGCCCTTGCCGCCGTGCACGTCCATCGCGTCGTCGGCGACCTTGCGGGCGAGCTCGGTCGCGTGGTACTTGAGCATCGCCGCGGGCACCGCCGGCTTCTCGCCGCCATCGATCGCGCCGGTGGTCACGGAGCGCGCCGCATCGATGATGTAGGTGTGGCCGACCATGCGCGCGATCACTGCCTCGACACCCTCGAACTTGCCGACCGGCATGTTGAACTGGCGACGGATGCGGGCGTAGGCGCCGGTCGCGAACACGGCAGCCTTGGCGCCGCCGGTCGCATTCGCGGGCAACGAGATGCAGCGGCCCACCGACAGCTGTTCGATCAGCATGCGCCAGCCCTGGCCCGCCATTTTCGTGCCACCGATCAGCACGTCGAGCGGCACGAACACATCGCGACCCTCGAGGGGGCCGTTCTGGAACGGAATGTTCAGCGGCAGGTGGCGTCGCCCGATCGTGAGGCCCGGCGTATCGCGCGGAATCAGCGCGCAGCTTATGCCGATGTCCTGTACGTCGCCGATCAGTTTGTCGGGGTCGAACATGCGAAAGGCGAGGCCGACCACGGTCGCGATCGGCGCGAGCGTGATGTAGCGCTTGGTGAAGTTCAACTTGAGGCCGATGATTTCCCTGCCCTGCCAGGTGCCGCGGCAAACGACACCCGTATCGGGAATCGAGGCGGCGTCGGATCCGACGCGCGGGCCGGTGAGCGCGAAGCAGGGTACTTCCTCGCCGCGCGCAAGTCGCGGCAGGTAGTGGTTCTTCTGCTCCTCGGTGCCGTAGTGATTGAGCAGCTCGGCGGGTCCGAGCGAGTTCGGCACCGCCACGGTCGACGACGCCGTGGCACTGCGGCTCGCGAGCTTCGTGAGCACGCAGGAGTGCGCATAGGCCGAGAATTCGAGGCCGCCATATTTCTTCGGGATGATCATCGCGAAGAAGCCCTGGGACTTCAGGTAGTCCCACACCGCGGGCGACATATCGCCGCGCAGGTGCGTAATGTCCCAGTCGTCGAGCATCCGGCAGAGCGTCTCGCACGGCCCGTCGATGAACGCCTGCTCCTCGGCCGTAAGCTGCGGCGTGTGGGTCGCGGCGAGCTTCTTCCAGTCCGGGGCGCCCGTGAACAGCTCGCCGTCCCACCACACGGTACCCGCCTCGAGCGCCTCGCGTTCCGTCTGCGACATGGCGGGCAGCATGCGCAGGTAGGTCTTCATGAACGGACGGGTGATCAGCGACTTGCGCAGCGGGCGGATCGTGAACAGCCACAGCAGCGCGAGCATCACCCACAGGAAGCCCTTCCAGATGCCCGCCGGATGGCCGAGCGCGGTGTACGCCGCGAGCAGCACCGTGAAAGTGGCCGCAAACGCGATCAGCGACAGGCGCTTGTATGCGAGGGCGAGCACCGCCGCCACGAACAGCAGCGTGATGATGCCGCCCACCTTGGTGACCGCGAAGATTGCCGCGGCCAGCAGGACCAGCGTGATGACCGGGCCGAGCATCCGCGCCTACTTCTCGATCTTCGTGATCTTCGAGCCTTCGAACGTCAGGTTGTACATCAGGCCCTTGTTCGAAAAGATGAAGCCGATGATCGGCTGCTGCGCGGTCTTGGTGTCGATCGTGCCACCCGCGCCGAGCGTCGCGAGCGCGACGCTGCCGTCGACGCCGGCCTTCCAGCCCTTGCTGTCGCGGAAGGTCTTCAGCGCATCGTCGGTCATGAACAGCACGATCTGCGTGCGCGCCTGCGCACCGAGCTGCAGGCCGATGGAGGCGGAGGCGATGTTGTAGTAATCGACGGTCGCGCCGCCGATCTGCAGCGCGCCCTCGCCGAATTCGCCGCCGATGCCGAAGCCGGCCTTGATCACGCTCGGGAACACGAGCACGCCCTTCGCCTTGGCGGCGAGTTCGGCGCCCGCCGAGGTGTGCTCGGCGAGTTTGGTCCTCGCCTCGCGCACTTTGGCATCGAGTTCTTCCTTCGAGTCCGCATGCGCCACCGGTACGGCGGCGAACGCGAGCAGACAGATCGCAGTCAGTGTCCTGATCATGTCAGCAGCTCCTTGACTCCGTCACGTTCCTCGTGCAACTCGGCCAGTGTAGCGTCCATCCGCTTGCGGCTGAACTCATCGATCGAAAGGCCCGGCACGATCTGGTATTCGCCGTTCTTCGTGGTGACGGGGTAGGAATAGATGACACCCTCGGGGATGCCGTAGCTGCCGTCCGAGGGCACCGCCATGCTGAGGTAGTCGCCGGGCGCGGAGCCCTTGAACCAGTCGCGGATGTGATCGATCGCGGCCGAGGCCGCCGAGGCCGCCGACGAGGCTCCACGAGCCTTGATCACCGCCGCGCCGCGCTGCTGCACCACCGGGATGAACGTGCTCTCGAGCCAGGCCTGGTCGACGAGCGACTTCGCCGCCTTGCCGCCGATCAGCGCATGCGAGACGTCCGGGTACTGCGTGGCCGAGTGATTGCCCCAGATGATCATGCGCTGGATCTGCGTGACATGCGCGCCGGTCTTTTCGGACAGCTGCGACAGCGCGCGGTTGTGATCGAGGCGCGTCATCGCGGTGAAATTGCGCGGGTTGAGGTCCTTCGCATTCGCGCGTGCGATCAGCGCGTTGGTGTTGGCCGGATTGCCGACGACCAGCACCTTCACATTGCGGTCGGCGGCTTCGTTCAACGCCTTGCCCTGCGCCGAGAAGATCTGCGCATTCGCGAGCAACAGGTCCTTGCGCTCCATGCCGGGGCCGCGCGGGCGCGCGCCGACGAGCAGCGCGGCGTGGCAGTCGCGGAAGGCGACTTTCGCATCGTCCGTCGCGACGATTTTCTGCAGGGTCGGAAATGCGCAATCGCCGAGCTCCATCACGACACCGGTCAACTGCGGCAGGGCCGGCGTGATTTCGAGCAAATGCAGGTTCACCGGCTGGTCGGGGCCGAACAGGGCGCCCGAGGCGGCACGGAAAGCGAGGGCATAACCGATCTGGCCGGCGGCACCGGTAATCGCGACATTCAAGGCAGTTTTCATCGAGGGCTCCGGGGAAAGGGGCGTAGATTCTACAGAAATCAACTAGTTACGGTAATAGCGGGCGACGACTGAAAAAATCTTCAGAAGGGTGTTGACACTGAACTAGTGTTGTAGTTATATATAACACCAAGACGAGGGCCAAATGCAGGGTGCAGATGGCCAGAGACGGTAACCCAAAGGAGACGGACATGAGCACTTCAACCCAGAATTTCGCGGTCGCTCTCGGCGCTGCGGTCATTGCCATCGTGCTGACGGTTGCTTCGAGCATCAGCTTCGTGAATGCCACCAGCGTGGCACGTGTGACGGTCGACGCCCCAGCGGCGATCCACCTCGCGGCCCGGCATTAAGGCGTTCTGCTAGATTAGCCCTCTAGAGCACGGCAACTCGCCATGCAACAGGAGAACCCGGGAATCATGGATCCGCAGTGGGACGACAGCCTGCCGATCTACCGCCAGCTGCGCGATCGCGTCGTGGCGATGATCCTGGAGGGCGTCCTGAAGGAGGGCGATCCGCTGCCCTCGGTGCGGAACGTGGCGGCCGAGTTCCGGCTGAACCCGCTGACCGTGCTCAAGGGCTACCAGCAACTCGTCGACGAGCAGCTGGTGGAGAAGCGCCGGGGACGCGGCATGTACGTCAACAGCGGCGCCCGCAAGGCGCTGATGAAGGACGAGCGCCAGCGCTTCATCGAAGACGAATGGCCGAAAGTCTACGCGACGATCCAGCGCCTCGGACTGTCGACGGACGAACTGTTCGCACAGGCGCCGGCCGTCACCCAGACGCTGTCGACACCAGGGAAAGCCGATGACAAGCACGAGTGATACGCCGGTCATCGTGGCGCGCGGACTCGCCAAGTCCTACGGCAAGCTGCGCGCCCTCGACGGCATCGATTTCACGGTGGGCGCCGGCCGCATCGTCGGGCTGATCGGCCCGAACGGCGCCGGCAAGACGACCGCGCTCAAGGCCATCCTCGGCCTGACGCAGTTCGATGGCGAACTCAGCGTGCTCGGACGCGATCCGTCCGCCGCGCGCGACGCCCTGATGCAGGAAGTGTGTTTCATTGCCGACGTGGCGGTGCTGCCCAAGTGGCTGCGCGTCACGCAGGCACTCGATTATGTGGCCGGCGTGCACCCGCGCTTCGATCGCGCGCGCGCCGAGGCCTTCCTTGCGACCACCGACATCCGCATGAACAGCCGCGTGCGCGAGCTCTCGAAGGGCATGGTCACGCAGCTGCATCTCGCGCTGGTGCTGGCGATCGATGCGCGCCTGCTGGTGCTCGATGAGCCGACGCTCGGCCTCGATCTCCTCTATCGCCGCCAGTTCTACGACACGCTGGTGAACGACTATTTCGACAAGGACCGCACGATCGTCATGACGACCCACCAGGTCGAGGAGATCGAGAACCTGCTGACCGACGTGATCTTCATCCAGCACGGCCGCGTCGTGCTCGATTCCGCAGTCGAGGACATCGGCGGCACCTTCCGGCAGCTGATCTGCGCGCCCGATCATCTGGAACGCGCCCGCGCGCTGGCGCCGTTCTACACGCGCGAGATCTTCGGTCGCACGGCGTTCTTCTATGAGGGGCGCGATGCGGCGGAGCTCGCCGCCCTCGGTGAACTGCGCACGCCCTCGATCGCCGACCTGTTCGTCGCCAAGATGCAGGGAGCCGCGCCATGATCTACCGCATTCTGGTGCGCCGGGAATTCTGGGAACACCGCGCCTTGTGGATCACGCCGCTCGCGATGGCCGTATTGTGGATCGCGACCTCGGCGTTCTTCAGGATACAGATGGGCAACACGATCCCGCTGACCGGCGAGCAGGGTCGCGCCATCGTGAACGTGATCGGCTGGGGCATGAGCGTCGCGACGCTGCTCGTCGTGGGGGTCGTGGTGACCTTCTACCTGCTCGATACGCTGTATGCGGAGCGCCGCGACCGCTCGATCCTCTTCTGGAAGTCGCTGCCCGTGTCCGACGCCGCCACGGTGATCTCGAAATTTGCCGTCGCGATGGTGATCGTGCCGCTGCTCGCATTCCTGGTCGTGGCATTCACCGACCTCGTGGTGCGCGCCCTCATTGCGGTGCGTGGCGGCGCGGGAATTTCCGTCGAGCAGACATCGCTGTGGGACGGACGCATGTGGTGGCAGGCGCAGGTCCTGCTGTTCATCGGCGTCGTCGCGTCCGCTCTTTGGTATGCGCCCCTCGCGGCCTACCTGCTGGTCATGTCGGCCTGGGCGCGGCGCAACGTGATGCTGTGGGCCGTGCTGCCGCCGCTGGTGCTGGTGATGGTCGAGCGCATCGCGCTGCGTACCACCCACGTCTGGGAATTCCTCACCGACCGCTTGTCGCCCGCAGTGCCGATCATGCGCGGCATCGAGGCGCAGATCGCCGATGGCACGGTCACGATCGATCGCAATGAGGTCATCCTGCCGGGCGCGCTGCTGGGCAACGTCGATCTCGGCGCCATCTTCTTCAACGCGCCCATGCTGCTCGGCCTCGTTGCCACGGCCGTGCTAGTCTTCGGCGCAATCCGGCTGCGCCGCTTCCGCGACGAGACCTGAACGGCAAGCAGCCGGAATTGGCATCCGCTCCGGAGGGAGACACAGGTGCGTAGCCGCGCCGGACCGATCGGTGTCGTGCTGATCGGCATCGTGCTTGGACTGCTTGCCGGCGAGACGCGAGCCGGGGCCGAACAGCATGCCGGTCATTCCCTGGGCACGGTCGACTTCCCCATCAGTTGCTCCGCAGCGGCCCAGGCGCAATTCAATCGGGCGCCCGCCCTGCTGCACCACATGCCCTACC
>CADEFJ010000002.1:102031-104748 GCA_902826575.1 uncultured Pseudomonadota bacterium
CGCGGGAAGCTTTCCACCAAGTGGAGGCGACGGTTCCTGCTTGTGCGATGGCCCAATGGGGCATCGCAATGACCCTGTTCCAGCCGCTTTGGCCGACACGGCCGTCACTCGCGGCGCGCCGGCAAGGTTGGCAAGCCGTGCAGAAAGCCACGGCGCTCAATCCGCCGACGGAGCGGGAGCGGCTGTTCGTTGCTTCGGCAGAAGCGTTCTTCCTCGAGCCGGAGTCGTCCGATTACTGGCTGCGCATCCGTCGCTGGGAGGAGGCTACGGCGAAACACTACGCCGCGTTCCCGCAGGACAGCGAGGCGGGCGCCTTCCATGCGCTGGCGCTGCTCGCCACCACGCCCTCCAATACGGTTTCGCGAGAGCATGCGGACCGTGCCGCCGAAATCCTGCTGCGCCTGTATGAGCAGCATCCGGATCACCCGGGCGCGATGCACTACCTCGTGCACGCCAACGACGTACCGGGCCGGGAACGCGAATCGCTGGCGATCACGCGCAAGTATGAAACGGTCGCGCCGCGCAATCCGCACGCGCTGCACATGCCGACCCATATCTACACGCGGCTCGGGGACTGGGACGGAGTGATCCGGGGCAACCTGCAGGCGGCGGATGCCGCGCTGGAGCATCCGGCGGGCGAACACGGCGAGTTCGTGTGGGACGAGTTTGCCCACGCGATCGAGTATCTCCTGTACGCCTACCTGCAGCAGGGGGCCGACGACAAAGCCGCCACGCAGTTGCAGCGGCTGCACACCCGGGCCGGCCTCGAGCCGACCTTCAAGACGGCCTTCCATCTCGCCTCGACCCAGGCGCGCTACGCGCTCGAGCGACGGGCCTGGGGCGAGGCTGCGCTGATCGCCCCGCGCACGCCCGCGACCCTCGACTGGGATCGTTTCCCCTGGGCGGAAGCTGTTGCGCAGTTCGCGCGCGGCCTGGGCGCGGCGCATCTGCGCGATCTCGATGCGGGGCGGGCGGCCGGCGATCGACTCGAGGCACTCGAAGCGGCGTCCCGCAAGGCCGGGGAGGATCTTTTCGCCCGGAGTATCCGCGTGCTGCACCTCGAGCTGCGCGCGTGGCTCGCCCACGCAGAAGGACAGAAGGAAACGAGCGTTGCACTGATGCGGGAGGCCGCAGGGCTCGAAGCCTCGACGCCGAAGCACGCGGTGACGCCGGGCCCCACTCTTCCCGCGTACGAACTGCTGGGAGACCTTTTCATGGAGCAGGCGCAAGCGGCGCAAGCGCTCGCGGCGTACCAGCGCTCCATGCAGCTCTATCCGCGGCGCTTCAACAGCCTGCTGGGCGCTGCCCGGGCGGCACGCGCGCTCGGCGACGAAACCCGGGCGCGCAGCTTCTACGAGGATCTGCTCGAAGTGGCCGCCGGTGGGACGCGACAGCCCGCTTTGGACGAGGCGCGGGAATTCTCCGGCGCCCCGCACTGAGCGACTCGCTGTGTCAGTCCGGCACGACTTGCGCGCCGGCGACGATCGCTGCCGCCACCGCCCGCGCCTTGTCCCGCGCGGCCGCGACCGATGCGCCGCGCGCGAGCGCGACGCCCATGCGCCGGTGGCCCTGCACCTCGGGCTTGCCGAACAGGCGCAGCGCCGTGTCGGGCTGCGCGAGCGCGGCTTCGAGGCCGCCGTAGCGGATGTCGCGGCCGTGGCCTTCGAGCAGGATTGCGCAGGAGGCCGACGGCCCGTGCTGCACGATGTTCGGAATAGGCAGGCCGAGTATCGCGCGCACGTGCAGCGCGAACTGCGAGAGGTCCTGGGAGATCATCGTCACCATGCCGGTGTCGTGCGGGCGCGGCGATACCTCGCTGAACCAGACCTCGTCACCGCGCACGAACAACTCGACGCCGAAAATGCCGCGCCCGCCGAGCGCATCGGTCACCGCGCGGGCGATGCGCTGCGCGCGCTCGAGCGCGAGCTCGCTCATCGGGTGCGGTTGCCAGGACTCGACATAGTCGCCATCGACCTGCAGGTGGCCGATCGGTGCGCAGAAAGCCGTGCCGCCGGCGTGGCGGACGGTGAGCAGCGTGATCTCGTACTCGAAATCGATGAAGCCCTCGACGATCACCCGACCCGCGCCGGCGCGCCCGCCGGTTTGCGCGTACTGCCAGGCGGCGTCGATGTCCGCCGCCGTGCGCACGAGGCTCTGGCCCTTGCCGGAGCTCGACATCACCGGCTTCACGACGCAGGGCAGGCCGATCGCGGCCACGGCCGCGCGGTAGTCCGGCAGCGAATCCGCGAAACGGTACGGCGAGGTCGCAATTCCCAGCTCTGCGGCGGCAAGCTGCCGGATGCCCTCGCGGTTCATGGTGAGGTGCGCGGCGCGTGCCGTCGGAATCACGGTCTGTCCCGCGGCCTCGAGCGCGAGCAGCTCGGCGGTCGCGATCGCTTCGATCTCGGGCACGACGAACGCAGGGCGTTCGCGCTCGATCACCGCGCGCAATTGCGCCGGATCGAGCATGTCGATCACGTGGTGACGGTGCGCCACCTGCATCGCGGGCGCATTGGCATAGCGGTCGACCGCGATCACCTCGAGGCCGAGCCGTTGGGCCTCGATGGTCACTTCCTTGCCGAGTTCGCCGGCCCCGAGCAGCAGCAGGCGGGTAGCCGAGGGCGACAGGGGGGTGCCGAGGGCGGTCATGCGGAAATCGTCATCACGCCGACAGTTTGCCGGTTAGACTTTTCGGATGCACCTGTCCGCCGAGCATG
>CADEFJ010000002.1:104848-116067 GCA_902826575.1 uncultured Pseudomonadota bacterium
TCGCTGATCGCGTTCCTGATCAGCGTGATCATCGCCTACATGAGCGCGCAGCAGCTGCGCAATTTCGGCGCCGAGATTTATGTGGTTGACCTCGTCACGGTCGGCGTATTGCGCGAACTGGGCGTGCTGCTCACCGCGATCATCGTCGCGGGGCGCTCCGGAAGTGCCTTCGCCGCCGAGATCGGCGCGATGAAGCTGAACGAGGAGGTCGATGCGCTGACCGCGACCGGCGTCGAGCCCATCGAGGTGCTGGTGCTGCCGCGCGTGATCGGGCTGATGATCGCACTGCCGCTCCTTACCGTGATCGCCGACGGCGTGGGTATCGCCGGCGGCGCACTGCTCTGCAAGGCGCTGCTCGACATGCCGCTCGTGCAGTACTTCGCGCGCGTGGAATCCGCGATCTCGCCGACCACATTCTGGGCCGGCCTCGTCAAGGCACCGGTGTTCGCGATCCTGATCGCGACGGCCGGTACCTGGCGCGGCCTGCAGGTGCGCGGCTCGTCCCGCGAACTCGGCCGGCTCACGACCTTCGCGGTGGTGCAGTCGATCTTCCTCGTGATCCTCGCCGACGCGCTGTTCGCGGTGCTGTTCATGGAGATCGACTTCTGATGGCCGCGATGGTCGAAGTGCGGGATATCGTCAACCGCTTCGGCGCACAGGTGGTGCATGACGGCCTCGACATGCAGGTCCGCGAGGGCGAGGTGTTCGGCATCGTGGGCGGCTCGGGGTCGGGCAAGTCGGTGCTGCTGCGCACGATACTCGGCCTGCACAAGCCCCAGGGCGGCGTCGTGCTGCTCGAGGGCCAGGACATCACGCACCGGTCGTGGAACGAGCTGCGCGCGGCCAAGGCCGGCTATGGCGTCACCTTCCAGCAGGGCGCACTCTACAGTTCGCTCACGGTGTTGCAGAACATCCAGCTGCCGATGATCGAGCACCTGCAACTGCCCGCGGACGCGCTCGATGCGCTGGCGAAGCTCAAACTGCGCATCGTGGGACTGGCCGAGGATGCGGGCGCGAAGTATCCGGCGCAGCTCTCGGGCGGCATGGTGAAGCGCGCGGCGCTCGCGCGTGCGCTGGCGCTCGATCCGCAGCTGCTGTTCCTCGATGAGCCCACCGCGGGCCTCGACCCGATCAGCGCGGCGGCGTTCGACGAACTGCTGATGGCGCTGCAGCGCCAGCTCGCGCTGACCGTGGTGATGATCACCCACGATCTGGACACGATCTTCCGAACCTGCAATCGTGTCGGCGTGATAGTCGACCGCCACATGATCAGCGGAACCCTCGCCGAGATCGTCGACAATCCGCACCCGTGGATCCGCGAGTATTTCCACGGCGAACGCGCACTGCGGTTCGGAGGGCGCCATGGAGCGTGAGGCCAATTACACGGCCGTCGGCGCCTTCGTGCTGCTGATCACCGCGATGGCGGTGCTGTTCGTGTACTGGTATTCGGACAACGCCGAGCGGCGCGATTACACGCGCTACGAAATCTATTTCGACGGCAGCGTGAGCGGCCTGACCCGCGGCTCGCCGGTGCGTTACCTCGGCGTCGACGTCGGGCGGGTCGCGCAGATGCGCATCGACCGGCGCTCGAGCGCGCGGGTGCAGGTGATCGCCGACATCGACTCGGAGGCGCCGGTATCCGCGCGCACCGTCGCGCAGCTGTCGCTGCAGGGCGTGACCGGCCTGCTGTACATCGACCTGATCGAGAACCGCGGCAACCTGAAAGTCGTCGATCCCGTGCCGAGCGAGCGTTACCCGGTGATCGCCTCGTC
Source organism: uncultured Pseudomonadota bacterium (assembly GCA_902826575.1). GTDB lineage: Bacteria > Pseudomonadota > Gammaproteobacteria > Steroidobacterales > Steroidobacteraceae > CADEFQ01. Next base: position 106,621 of record CADEFJ010000002.1, read on the forward strand.
GCGCTCGAGTTTCGACCTGTTCCTCTCTTCGCTCCCCGAACTTGTCGCGAAGGCGAACGACACGCTGATTCGCGTCAACACGATCCTCTCGGATGGGAACATCGCTTCGCTGCAGGCCACGCTGCAGAGCATCGAACGTGCCGCCGGGCACCTGCCGGGCACGATGCGCGACGCCGAGTCGCTGGTCGCCGAGCTGCGCAGCTCGTCGCGCGATTTCAGCGCGACGATGCTCGCGATGCGCAACCTCACCGAGAGTTCCGCCCCCGACGTGGCCGAGGCACTCGCCGCGCTGCGCACCGCCTCGACGAGCCTCGCCAGCGCGTCGGCTGGCGTCGATCGCTTCATCAGCGAGAACGAGCGCGAACTGCGCAGCTTTGCACGCGACGGCCTGCCCGAGATCGAGCGACTGCTGCAGGACGGGCGTTCGGCGGCGGCGGAGTTCCGCGACCTGTCGCGCCAGCTGCGCGAGGATCCGGGCCAGTTGCTGTACGAGTCGAACTATTTCGGCGTGGAGATACCCCAGTGACCCGTACCATCCGCCTCGGCGCCGTCGCCTCGCTGGCGCTGCTCGTCGCCGGCTGCGGCGGCACGTTTACGTCGAAGGCGCCGGTGTCCCGCGCATATGTGCTGTACCCGGCGCCCATCGCTGTCGCGTCGGCCACGGCCGGCGAGCCGGCTCGCACGGCACCCGCTTTTGCCGGCGCGCTGCGCATTTCCCGCCCCGTCCCAGGCCCCGGGTTCGAGACCGATCGCATCCTGCTGCTGCGCGCCGACCGGCAGCTCGATTTCTTCGCCAACGGACATTGGGCAGCGCCGATTCCCGACATGATCGGGGCGCTCGCGGGCGAGACGCTGCGGCGCGAGGCGCTGTTCACCTCGGCCTACGGGGACGGCACGCCGCTGCGCTCGGACTATTTCCTGCAGATCGTCGTGCGGGCCTTTGTCGCGGACTATTCACGGGGCGGCGACAGCCCTGTCGCGCTGGTCGTGCTCGACTGCACGCTGGTGCAGCGTCTCGATCGCACCGTGCTGGCGAATTTCACCGTGCGCGGTGAGGCGCCAGCCGCGGCCAATCGCATGACGGAAGTCGTGGCCGCCCACGAGCTGGCGCTGCAACAGGCGCTCGCAGGGTTGGTCTCGTCGCTCGCGGCAGCGGCCCCGTGACCGCCGCCGCGAGGCCACATCAGAATCGGTAGTTCAGTGTCATGCCGTAGGTGCGTGGCACGTTCGTCAGGTAACCGACCCGCGCGCTGCGCCCGCGCTCGCGGTCGATCGACAGGAACGCACGCTCGTCCCACAGGTTGTTGACGAAGGCGGCGACCTCCCAGTTGCCACTGTGCAGCCCGAAGCGCAGGTTGCCGATCTCGTAAGCCGGCAGCTCCGCGGCAAACGCGAACGAACTGATCGACGGGTCGCCGAACGGGATGAAACGCGCCGAGCCCGCCGGGCCGCCGGTGGCGATGAGCCCGAAGTTCGGCTCCTGGTCCGCAAGCTGCGTGAATGACGAGCCGACGTGCTGCACCGTCAGCGTCAGGTAGCTCTCGAGCGTCGTCGTCCACGACCACGAGTAGGTGGCGCTCGCCGCTGCCTGGAATTCGGGGGAAGTGGGCAGGCGGTTGCCTTCGCGGATGCCGGCGATCGGGTTGCCGTTGGAATCGACCTGCGACTTGGTGATCTCCGCCTGCACGTACGTGGCGGACAGACCGAAGTCCCAGTTGTCGCTCGGGCGCGCGAACAGCTCGACCTCGGCGCCGATCGACTCGGCCTCGGCGTTCAGGATGATGCGCGAGGAGCACGAGCCCGCGTCGGCGATCACCTGCAGGTTCTCGATGTCGGAGAAGAACGCCGCGGCATTGAACAGCACCTTGCCGTCCGCGAGACGTGTCTTGATGCCGAGTTCGAAGTTGTTGACCTTCTCGTCGTCCCAGGTCGGGTGGCCGCCGTAGGTGTTGATGTCGTCGCCCTGGCACAGCGTGACGTTGAGCGGGTCATTGATGCCGCCCAGGCGAAAGCCGCGCGCGGCCTGTGCCGTCACGAGCACGTCTTCGTTCGGGCGGAACGAGAGGATGGCGCGGGGCGAGACGCCGTCGGAACTGGTGGAGCCCGGCTCGTCGGTGTAACCCATGTCGGCGAACACGCCCGCGAACGTGAGCAGGCGGTCTTCCTCGAAGTCGTAGTAACGCAGTCCGCCGGTCAGGCTCCACTGGTCATTGAAGCGCCAGGTTCCCTCGCCGAACACGCCGAACTGCTGGAAATCGTAGGTCAGGTCGGAGAAGTACGGGTTGTCGGGTGGCGCGCCGAAATCGACGCTGGTCGCGCCGAAGCGCCGCTGCAGGATGACATCGTAGCCGGGGGTCGGCAGGGCCTGGCCGTACTCGCGATCGACCTGCTGGTAAAAGGCGCCAACCAGCCAGATGAAGTTGCCGTCATCGGCCGAGGCGAGGCGGATCTCCTGGCTGATCGCCTCGAGTTTGGTTGAATCGATCAGCGGCGAATCGAGCCGCACCTCCTCCGGGAAGTAGCCGGTCGGATGGCCGAAGGTCAGGTCGTAGGTGACGCTGCCGGTGAGCTGGCTCGCATCGCGCGTGACGACGACGTCGCGATCGGTATAGGAAGTGATCGAGGTGAGGCTTGCACCGCCGAAGTCGTAGTGCAGCGACAGGTCGACCAGCGTGAAATCATCCTCGATGCCTTCGCGGATCTGGGTGATCTGGCCGCGCTCGCCAGGAGTGACCGGCGGCTCGCTGGTGGTGAACGGATTGCCGAGGATGTTGAAAGCCTCGATGCGGGGGAAGCCGTCGGTTTCCAGCTTCTGGTAGACGATGCGTGGCGTGATCGACAGCTGATCGTTCGGCTTGAAGAGCATGGCGAGGCGCCCGCCGGTGCGCTGGCCGCCGTTCACGTCTTCACGGTCGGCGCGGTCGGGATAGCGCGAATCGATGAAGCCGGCGAGTTCGTCGTAGTAGCCGGTGGCGCGCAGCGCGACCCGCTCGCCGAGCGGCAGGTTGATCGCCGCCTTGGCCGAACCGCCGAACTCGCTGTCCGTGCCTTCGTGCGCGGTGAGCTGCACGGTGCCTTCGAGCCGTTCGAGCTGCGGCTGCCGCGTGATGTATCGCAAGGTGCCGGAGGACGAGCCCGCGCCGAACAGGGTGCCTTGCGGACCCCGCAGCACCTCGAAGCGCTCGAGGTCGTACAGGTCGAGGTCGGGTGTAAACAGTGCGACCGAGATCGGTGATTCGTCGAGGTAGATACCCACCGATTCCTTCACGCCCGCCTGGTCGCGCACCACCTGGCCGGCGCTGATGCCGCGGATTGCGACCTGGCTCTGGCCAGGTCCGAGGTCGGTGATCGTGAGGCCCGCGACATTGCGCGCCAACTCGACGATGTTGGTCGCTCCCGAGCGTTGCATGGTCTCCTCGGTGACAGCGACCACCGAGAACGGCACGTCCTGGGACGATTCGCTGCGCTTCTGCGCAGTCACCACGACTTCCTCGAGTCCGCCGCTGCGCGCGGGCGGCTCCTGGGCGTTTACGGTTACCGGGAGAATCAGGGTCAGCGCGGCAAAGCCCTCGAGCTGCCACATCCATCGCTTATGCATCCGCATGTTGCACTCCTTGTGTCGCGGGTGGCGGGGCCGACCCGCTGTTGCATTTGTGCGAAATAGTGCGCCTGTGCGGTTATATTTGGAAGCGTGGGCAGCAAGTCGGTCGTGATCTCGCGTCGCAAGGCCCTCGCCAGCCTCGCTGGCGCGTCGGCGGCGCTCAGCGCCGCGGCACAGGGCCGCAGCCCGGGCCCCCGAGTTGTCTCCCGCTGGGACAGCGTGGTCGTGGGCGCGGGCGTATTCGGCGCCTGGACCGCATGGAACTTGCAGCGTCAGCGCCAGCGTGTGCTGCTGCTCGACGCCTGGGGGCCGGCCCATGCGCGTGCCTCGTCGGGCGGCGAATCGCGCCTGACCCGCACGATCTACGGCGCCGACCGGGTGTACACGCGCATGGCCGCGCAGTCCCTCACCGATTGGCGCTGGCTGTCGGGGCGGGCCGGCCTGCCGGTACTGCACCCGACCGGCATACTCATGTTCTTTTCACGCAACGAATCGTTCGCCACCGACAGCCTCGCGACGCACCGCGACCTCGGCCTGCCGCTCATGCAGTGGGATCGCGCGGAGCTCGCACGCCGCTATCCGCAGATGGCCTGGGAGGGGGTCGAGTTCGGCCTGTACCAGGCGGATTTCGGCGCGCTGATGGCGCGCCGCGCGGTACAGACGCTGGTGGCCGAGTTCGTCGCGGCGGGCGGCGAGTACCGGCAGGCCGCCGTCGCGCCGCCCACCGGCAGCGGCGCTCTCGGCGGCGTGCGCGACGCCGGCGGCAACGAGTACACCGCGCAGCGCTACGTGTTCGCCTGCGGCCCGTGGTTGCCGAAGCTGCTGCCGGAACTGCTCGGCCCGCGGATCTTTCCCACGCGGCAGGAAGTCTTTTTCTTCGCGACGCCGCCCGGCGATGCGTGCTTCCAGCCGCCGCATCTGCCGGGCTGGGCCGAATTCACGAGCGGTGACATCTACTACGGCATGCCCGACCTCGAGAACCGCGGCTTCAAGATCGCGAACGATACGCACGGGCCCGCGTTCGACCCCGACAGCGGCGAGCGGCGCGCCAGCCGCGAGGGCGAGGCCGATGTGCGCCGCTACCTGCAACGGCGCTTCCCGGCGCTCGCGGCCCAGCCGCTCACCGAAACGCGTGTATGCCAGTACGAGAACAGCGCCAACGGCGATTTCCTGATCGACCGCCATCCTGATTTCGAGAATGTCTGGCTGCTCGGCGGTGGCTCCGGCCACGGCTTCAAGCACGGCCCGGCGGTGGGTCGCTATGCGGCCGAGCTGGCGTCAGGACTGCTCGCGGCGCCGGAGCCGCGCTTCTCGCTCGCGAGCAAGGGCACCGTGCAGCGGCGCGAAGTGCACTAGGGCGGGCGCCCGGCTAGAAGGTCGACAGCCCCGTCGCTTCCATGACGCGATAGCCCCAGTAGTGGAGCTGGCGCGGGTCGGCGTAGGCATCGTACTCGGTGGTGTACTCGACGCCGGCCGATGCGCGGTTGGTCCACAGTCCGTCGAACCATGCGAGCACCGCGAGCTCGAGCGCCGATTCGCGCGGCATCTCGACTGCGATGTTCGCCTCGAGGTTGTAGTCGCGCACGTTGCGGCGCGTGAAGTTCGCCGAGCCGAGCGTCAGCCAGAAGTCGTCGCGGCCGCGGATCGCGAGCAGCTTCACGTGGAACTGCTCACCGTGCGTGCGGTACCAGCGCAGGCGGATCGCGCCATCGGTCGCGGCGACCAGTTCGGTGGCCACCGGGCGGTTCGGTATGCCGTTCTTCTGCCGGCCGAAGGCGTCCTTGTTCGGATCGAGCAGTACGCGCACGGCTGCGCCGCGTGTGGCCGCATCACGCAGCGCGCCGAGGACCTTGCGATCGGAGAGATAGAACATCGCGACGTCGATCGCATCACCCGCGACGCAGGTCTGCAGGCGCGCGACGACGGCATCGGCGATGGCCGACTCGGTGAGCACGCGCGCGCGGCCGGTCAGCGGGGCAGCTTCGCCGGTTGCCGGGATCACCTCGCCCGTCGCCCGGATCGCTTCGCGCGCGACGATTCCGGCTCTCGACACGGGCAGTGGCTGCCCCTCCCAGCCCGAATAGCGCGCGATCGCGAGCTCGCTCGCAAGCAACGGCTCGAGCACCGCACCACTGACCTGCAGCGCGACATTCGAGTGCCGGCTGCTCGCATCGTGTGCATTGGCGGACGTGACGAGACCGGCGAGACTGCCGTCTTCGCGCCCGACGATCAGCACCTTGCGGTGATTGGCCTTGAAGTTCGCGAGGCGCGCCCACGCGCCCAGTGATACGCCCGGACCCTGCGCGTCGAACGGATCCGGCCAGCCGCCCGGGTGTGCGCCCGCCCACCAGCGCAGCGCGATGCGCCAGGTGGACGAGTACAGCGGGTTCGAATCGCGCAGGCGATCGAGGTCCGTCACCACCACCTCGACACCGGCGTCACGCAGCGCCTGCAATTCAGGCGAAGGTGCGCCTCCATAGACGTCGTTGATCGGATCGGTGATGAACACCACTCGCAACTGCGGGTCCGCGCGGCGGCGCGCGAGCAGCGTGTCCGTCAGCTCGGCGGCGAGCGCACGCTGCACGGGCGCGGCCACATCGGCGCCTCTATGCGCATTGAACAGGAACATGTCGATCACGATGAAACGCCGCGCGCTGGCGATCAGCTCGAATGCGGCATCGAAAATCTGCTGGTCGACGATCGGGTGCCCGTAGGCATCGGCCGCGGTGACGTCGCGCAGGAAGCGCACGTCGCCCTCGTGCAGCGCAGTCCAGCCAGTCTCGACGGATACGCCGTCCGGCAGGGGCTTCCAGGTGTTCCATGCCATGACGCCGAGCCAGGCGACGAGCAGCGCGCCGCCGGCCGCGCGCAGCCATCGCTTACGCGCGCTGCGCGGCATCGATTTCCTCGCCGAGTTCGAGCCAGCGCTCCTCGAGCGTCGTGGTGCGCGCGGCGAGGCCCTCGTACTCCGCGGCAAGCGAATACTTCGATGGATCTTCGGCGAGCTCGTGCTCCAGCGCCGCGCGCCGGATCGCGAGCTGTGCCAGCTCGTCCTCGATGCCGCGCAGTTCGACGCGCAGCGGCGAGAGCCGATTGCGGGCTGCGGCTTCACGCCGGCGTGCGTCGCGGTCGCGGCGCGGTGCCTTCTGCGGGTTCCCGCCATCGCGTTGCGACGCCTTGGCCTCGCCGGTGGGCGCACCCTTGGCGAGCCAGGCGGCGTAGTCCTCGAGATCACCGTCGAACGGACTCACGACGCCGCCCGCGACCACCATGAAGCGGTCGCAGGCGCCACGCAGCAGGCCCCGGTCGTGTGACACGATCAGCACGGCGCCAGCGTAATCCTGCAGCGCGAGCAGCAATGCGTTGCGCATCTCGAAATCGAGATGGTTGGTCGGCTCATCGAGCAGCAGCAGGTTGGGGCGCCGCGCCACCATGACCGCGAGCGTGAGCCGCGCCCGTTCACCGCCCGAGAAATTGCGGACCGCCTCGAAGACGCGATCGCCACGAAAGCCGAAGCGACCGAGATGATCGCGCCTCTGCTGCGGCGTCCATGCGGCGACCTGCGGGCCGCCGCGGCGCGCCAGCTCCTCGATCGAGGAGCTCGCCGCATCGAGCTGTTCCACTTCGAGCTGTGCGAAGAAGCCGACCTCGAGGTCGCTCGCCGCGACGCGCTCACCGGCCAGCGGCGCGAGCGTGCCGGCCACGGTTTTCATCAGCGTGGACTTGCCGGCGCCATTCCTGCCGAGCACGCCAATGCGATCACCCGGCGCAATCGACAGGCCGAGGTCCGAAAACACCGCGCGGCCGCCATAGCCTGCGCTCACCCGGTCGAGCGCCACCAGCGGCCGCGGCAGCTTCGCCGGCGCGGGGAACTCCCACGCGAACACTTCCTCGCCCTGCGCCTCGATGATGCCGGGCAGCCGCTCGAGCCACTTGATCCGGCTCTGCACCTGGCGCGCTTTACTCGCCTTGGCGCGGAAGCGCTCGACGAAACCCTCGACGTGGGCGATCTCGCGCCGCTGGCTCTCGGCCAGCGCGGCATTGCGCTCGCGCGCCGCCGCGTACTGGCGCTCGAACGAGGAGTAGTTGCCGCTGTAGGCCGTCAGCCGGCTGCCCTCGATGTGCAGGGTCCGCGAGACGACGCCGTCCAGGAACTCGCGATCGTGCGAGACGATCAGCAGCGTGCCGCGATAGGCGCGCAGCCACCCCTCGAGCCACAGCACCGCATCGAGATCGAGGTGGTTGGTCGGCTCGTCGAGCAACAGGATGTCGGAGCGGCGCATCAGCGCGCGCGCCAGCGCGGCGCGCATGCGCAGGCCGCCCGAGAATACGCTCAGTGGCCGCTCGATGTCGTCCGCCTCGAAGCCGAGGCCGGTCGCGAGCGAGGCCGCGCGGCTGCGCGCGCCGTAGCCGCCCGCGGCGTCGTAGTCCGCGTGCAGCTGCGCCTCGCGATGACCGTCGCCGGCGGCGTGCGCGGCGGCGATCGCGTGTTCGATGCGGACCAGTTCCGTGTCGCCCTCGCGCACATAGTCGACGACGCTCTGCGCCGAATCCGGCACCGACTGCTCGACGATGGCGATGCACAGGCCCGACGGTGCGTCGTAGTCACCGAGGTCGGGTGCAAGCTCGCCGCGGATCAGCGCGAGCAGGCTCGATTTGCCCGAGCCATTGCGCCCGACGATGCCCACCTTGTCGCCGCGGAACACGCCCACCGAGGCCTGCTCGAACAGGACGCGAGGACCGCGGCGCAGACTAACGTCGCGTAGCGTCAGCATGGTGGGCGGTGCGGGTCAGGCGCTCAGGCCCACGGACCGGGCCGCGGGCGGGATCAACGCCGCGAACGGCGCCGTGCCGTGCTGCTGCTGGACCAGCAGGGCGAGCAGAGCCTCGAGTGGCAGTGTGTCACCGAAGAGGCGACCCTGGCCGAAGTCGCAACGGTGATCGCGCAGGAATTCGAGCTGCGGGGTCGTCTCGATGCCTTCGGCGATGACCTCCATGCCGAGGCTGCGGCCCATGTCGATGATCGTGCGCACGATCGTCGCATCGCCCGGGTGACTGGAAACGTTCTGCACGAACGACTGGTCGATCTTGAGCGTGCCGATCGGAAACTGCTGCAGCGCCGATAGCGACGAGTAGCCGGTGCCGAAATCGTCGATCGACAGGTGCAGGCCCATCGCGTGCAGTTCGCCGAGCAGGTGCACGGTGCGCTTGGCGTCGGCCATCAGGGTCGATTCGGTGATCTCGAGCTCGAATGCCGAAGGTGAGACATCGTGGCGGCGGAACACCGAGCGGCAACGCACGATGAACGAGGCCTGGCGCAGTTGCTTCAGCGACAGGTTGAGCGAGATGCGCCCGGGATCGGCGACTTCCCGGCGCAGCGTGCGGTAGTCGAGGCAGACGCGGTTCAGCACCCACTCGCCGATCTCGAGGATCAGGTTCGATTCTTCGGCGAGCGGGATGAACTGGCTCGGCGGAATGTCACCGTGGCCGGGCAGTCGCCAGCGCAGCAGGCCCTCGGCGCCGACGATGCGGCCACTGCGTAGGTCCACCTTGGGCTGGTAGTTCACGATCAGCTCGTCGCGCTCGAGCGCGCGGCGCAGCTTGCTCTTCAGCATCAGTCGCTCGACCGATGCCGCATTCATCTCGGGGGCATAGAACGCGAAGGTGTTGCCGCCGTTCTGCTTGGAGTAATACATCGCCGCATCGGCGTTCCTGATGAGGTCGATCACGTTTTCGGCGTCGCGCGGGCAGAAGGCGATGCCGATGCTGGTGGTCAGGAACACCTCGTGCAGGCCGAGCTGGAAGATCTTGTCGGTCTCGGCGAGGATCGAACGCGCGAGCTGGCC
>CADEFJ010000003.1 GCA_902826575.1 uncultured Pseudomonadota bacterium
GGGTGAGCGTATCCGGGTTGCGCGGGATGCTGCGCCAGGCGAGGCTGCCCTCGTGCCAGCCGGCGATCGCGCTTTTCGCGACATAGGGCAGTGTGACGACGGCCTGCACGCTCTCGCCATTCTGAGTGCGCCACGCGAAGCGGTCGACCGCGGTCATCGTGTCGTAGTCGATGCAGACCGGCGCCACTGCGGAAACGATCACCGTCAGGATGTCGACGCCGATCGAGAATTTCTCCGTGATGAGGTCGCTGTCGCGGTTGTAGCGCGAGTCGGCGCGCAGCTCCGGCACGCCCGACTGGGTATCGCCGATCGGTGTCTCGCGCCCCTTCCACACGCCGAGTACCGCGAGCACGATCGCCATCGCGATGATGATCGCGGCCGGGCCGCGCTCCGTGATGCGCGACAGACTCCGCCACCAGCGGCCGAGCATCGCCTGGCGCTTCTCGACACGCTGCCGGAACCCGGCATCGATCTTCGCGTACGAAACGAGCACCCGCAGCAGTACGAGGTCGCTGAGAATCACGATCGCGACGCCAATGCTTGCGGTGATCGCCATTTCGCGGATCACCTGCACCGGGATCAGCAGGATCGTGACGAAGCCGACGAGATCCGCGAGCAACGCGACGATGGCGGGAATGAGCAGCTGGTGGAAAGTGCGGCGCGCGGCCGCATCGCTGCCGAGGCCTTCGATCACGGCATCCGACACCGCGCTGATCTTCTGCACGCCGTGGCTCACGCCGATCGAGAAGATCAGGAACGGCACCAGCAGCCCGAGCGGATCGATGCCGAAGCCAAGCAGCACCAGCAGGCCGAGCTGCCAGATCACCGCGATCACCGAACACACGACCGGCACCAGCGCGACGCGCCACGACTGGCAGTACAACCACACCGCGAGCAACGTCAGCGCGATCGTGACGATCGCGAACACGATCACCGCGAGCGCCCCGTCGGCGATGTCGCCCATCACCTTCGCAAAGCCGATGATGTGCACGTCGACCGTGTCGTCCTGGATCTGCCCGCGTACTTCGGTCTCGAGCAGTTTCGCGATCGCGATCGGATCGACTGGCTGGCCGTTGGCATCCTGCTCGAGCACGGTGGCGGTGACCAGCGCACCGGAAAAATCGTTGGCGACCAGCCGGCCGACGATGCCGGCCTTCAGGATGTTCTCGCGCACCGCCGCCATGGCCTCGGGCGTCGGCTGGAAGTCAGCCGGCACCACGTTACCGGCCTCGATGCCATCTTCGACCACCTCGAGGTAGCGCACGTTCGGCGTGAACAGCGACTGCACGCGGCCGCGGTCGATGCCGTCCATGACGATCACTTCGTCGGTGGCGAGCTTCAGGGCGTTGAAGAACTCCGGCGTGAACATGTTGCCGTCGCGCGCGACGATCGCCACCAGTACGCGGTTTGCGCCGCGGAACTCCTCGATCTCCGGATCGAGGTAGGTCCGCATGTACTCGTGCTGCGTCGGCAGCTGCTTGGTGAACGACGCATCGATGCGCAGGCCGTGGACGCAGATCGCCACGAACGCGAGCGTGAGCAGCGCGAACGCGACCATGATGGTCTTGCGATGGTCGAAGATCGGATGTTCGAGGCGCGCCGCGATGCTCATTGCAGGGCGACCCGCTCGATGCCGCCCTCGCCGACCGCCAGCAGCGCATCAGGGCCCGCCGCGACCGCACCCGCGAGGCCCTTGCGATCCTCGCGCTGCTGCAGGGTGAAGCGCGCGCCGCCGTCGCGGCTCAGGAGCACGGTGCCGGCGAGGCCGACAATGGCGAGCGTGCGATCGTCCACGCGCACGCCCGAGGTCAGCATTGCCACGGTTCCGGTCTCGAGCGGCGTCCAGCTGCCACCGGCATCATTGCTGCGAAACAGGTTGCCGCGCAGTCCGAACACGAGCAGCGCCTCATCGCCGAGCGGCAGCAGGCCGTACATCGACCCGTCGTAGGGCAGTGCCACGGATCGCCACGTCGCGCCCTGGTCGTCGGAACGATAGACGTGGCCGGCCTCGCCCGCGATGAAGAGGTGGCTGCCCACCGCAGCAATGCGATTCAGGTGATAGTCGGGTGGCAGTTCGTCCCCGGAGGCTGGTGGGGCGGCCGCATCGACGAACGTCTGCTCGTTCCAGGTCGCGCCACCGTCGGCCGTCGTGTAGTACGCGGCGTAGGCGCCGATCGCGATGCCGCGCTGCGCGTCAGCGAACCAGATGTCGAGCAGCGGCCGCTCGGCCTGCGGTGCCTCGTGCACTTTCGTCCAGGTTTCGCCGCCGTCGCTCGTGCGCAGGATCACCTCGTCGTGGCCTACTGCCCAGCCGTGGCGCTCATCGAGCAGCGTGACGGCGGTCAGCAATGCGACGGTGGGGACGTGCGCCGCCTGGCGCCAGGTGGCGCCCGAGTCGTCGGAGACCATGATGTGGCCGCGCGCGCCGACCGCGATGCGCTTCGCCCCCTGCGCGGCGACGTCGAGCAGCAGGCTGCGCGCTGCGAGCGGCGCGACCCAGGACTCGGCGGCAGGGGCGAGGCACGGCAGGCCCGCGAGCAACGCAACACATGCGAGCCGTCGGGCGCCGCGCCTCACCTCAGCGGCTCACCGCACGCCACGTCGCTGCAGCTGGCTCGGCTGGTAGTCGGCCGCGGTGCGCTGGACCGTGAAGTCGAAGCCGCGCGTCTCCTCGTTCTGCAGGCCGAGCGCGAGGTAGCGCCCGTTGCTGAGGTCCATCACCGTCTCGAGCGTGGTCCACAGGGTCGGCACGTCGTAGAACTGCATCGCGTGGCCTTCCTGCACGCGGTACAGCTCGCCGCGGCGGTCGTAGCAGTCGACCGCGAGGATCTGCCAGGAATCCTCGTCGACATACAGGGTGCGGCGGCTGTACAGGTGGTTCTGGCCCGGCTTCAGGGTGGAATCCACGACCCAGACGCGATGCAGCTCATAGCGCGCATGGTCCTGGTTGATGTGGTTCTTCTTCAGGATATCGCTGTACTTGAGCGAACCGCTCGCCACGCGATAGGAATTGTACGGGACGTAGATTTCCTGCTTGCCGACGAGCTTCCAGTCATAGCGCTGCGGACTGCCGTTGTAGATGTCGAGCTGGTCGGAGGTGCGCAGGTTGTCGGAATTGGTGCCGGGGTTGTCGAATGCGACGTTCGGCGCGCGGCGCACGCGGCGCTGCCCCGGGTTGTAGACCCAGGCCTTGCGGTTCTCGACCGACTGGTCGAGCGTCTCGTGCACCAGCAGGATCTCGCCTGCGAGGCGCGCCGGTGCCGTGGTTTCCTGTATGAAGTACAGGATGATGTTGTTCAGGTTCTCGGACTTCGCCCCCGGCACGCTGTAGGCGGCGAACGTGTCGTCGCGCAGCTTCACCATGGTGTAGTCGCCGGAAGCGGTGACCGGCGCCTGGCCCATGTTGCGCAGCACGGCATCCGCGCGGTAACGCAGGATGTGGTTCCAGAACACCTCGACACCGGCCTTCGGGATCGGGAACGGAATGCCCTCGCCCGCGCCGGTGACGCCGTTGCCGTTCGCGGCGAGGTTCGCGGTCGTCGCGATGCGCTTGGTCGCATCGTAGATGCGCTGCGGGACCGCGGCGGTGCGATGCGTCTTGTAGACGGGCAGCTTGTAGGTCGACTTGTACTGCTGCAGCAGCTTCTTGTGCCCCTCGGTCAGTCGCGCCGCGTACTGCGACATGTTGGCCGCGGTGATCGTGAACAGCGGCGTTTCGTTGGCGAACGGATCGGGGCGGTGCTCGCCGGCCTTGTAGTTGGGCACGCCGGCCTTCGCGGGGGTGCTGAAGCCGCCGTCCCACGCCGGGATGGTGCCCTCGGCATTGCCCTTCTTCTCGCCGCCGAGCGGCGTTAGCTCTGCGCCGAGGCGCTCAGCCTCCTGCGCGGTCACGGCTGCCCAGGCGGGCGCTGCGCCAATCCCGGCGGCCAGCAGGGCGACCAGGTACACGTGCTTCTTCATCCGGTCCTCCTTATCGTGCGCCGCGCGCTCAGAACGAGAACTTGATCGTGGCCGACAGGTAGTCGCGATCATTGAGCTCGTTCCAGCGGCCCGCGCCTCCAAACTGCGTCCATGCGAAATCGAGTTCCCACGTCGCGCGCAGGTTGGCCGCAACGCCGAGCGTGAGGCCGTAGCGGCCCTCCTGGAAATTGCCGCCGGGGCCCGGCGATATGCCGCTGACATCGTGCTGGAACGCAAAGCGGGGCAGTACGTTCCATGGACCGACGAGGCCCGGGTACTCCAGGCGCCCGGCGAGGCGGTAGCCCCACGAGGTTTCGTCTGCAAACTTGCTTTGCGGCTCGACCTCGTTGAAGTGACGGCCGGCCAGCTCTTCATTGCCGCTGACCGAAGTGGCCGGGCCGTTGTAGCGCAGGCCCCGACCGTTCGGTCCGCCGGTGAGCGGATCTTCGAGATCGAAGATGTGGGTGACTCCGACTTCGCCGACGAAGACCAGCTGCGAGGCGCGCAGCACGTTGGCGAACGACTTCGTCGCCGTGAACTGGAACTGGCCCACGTCGTGCGCCCCCCAGCCCCGGATTTCCGTGTTGAGGCCGTAGGCGCCGAGCTGCCCGCAGCGGCTCAGGGTGGAGCCGGCACCAGGCAGACAGGTGGTCGGAAACGGGGTGCCGGGCGGCTGCGTGGCCACGAAGGCCGCCTGTTCGAACGGGGTGAGCGCCGCGAACAGCAGCTCGACGTCGTCGTACTGGAACGGCTGGTCCATCCGGTAGGTGACCTCGCCCTGCAGCGCAATGCCGGTGCGCTGCAGCTGCGTGTTGAACGACAACCCGATCAGCTTGATGTCTTGCGGGTACTCGGTGAAATAGCCGGCGGTGCGCGCGTACTCGTGGGTGCCGATGTTGGTCGCCTGCGCGGTGACATTGCCGCCGGCGAGATGGGTGTTGGCGCCGATCGTGGCGTACTGGGTCGCGGTGGCGAGCGACAGGTTGCCGCCCGCCGCCGCGGCGCGCTGCACGGCCACCTGTGCGGCGGTGGCGATCGCCGCGTTGGCCGGCAGGCCTGCCGCGAGCCCCTGTGCCGCCGCGCCGACCGCGGTGATGCCGCCGATCGAATTGCCGATGCCCGCCTGGGTGCCGGTGCGGCCGGAAATCACCGGCACACGGCTGTGGTAATTGATGAAGTACAGGCCGAACTCGGTGCCGTTGTTGAAGTTCGGCAGGTAGAGCTTGAGATTGACGCCGAACTGGCCCTGGTCGTCGGGCTCGCGAGTCGGCAGGCGCGGCACCTGCTGGAAATCCGCGATCAGCGGGCCGCCGAGCGCCGAGAAATCGACGCCCTGGTCGGAGAACGCGCCGAAGCCGAGCAGCACAGTCTTGCCGCCCGTGACCGCAATGTCGTTGGTGCCGAAATAGGAGCCCGCCGGCTCGGGAATCGTCTCGTCCCAGTCGGCGATGTAGACCGCCTGGCCGCTCAGGTACTCGTTGAACTGCAGCGACAGCAGCGCCATTTCCTGCGGCAGGAAGCCTTCGCGCAACTCGGCGCCGGGCACGCGCAGCGCCGCGACGTCGAAATGATTGATGACGTTGATGCCGCCCTGGATGAAGGTGCTCTCACCCCAGCTCGCAACCTGGCGTCCGAGCCGCAGCTCGCCCTGTACGCCGCCCTCGCCGAAGCTCCAGTAGGCGAATGCATCGAGCAGGCGCTCGTAGCTGCCGACGAGCGCTTCGGCCTCGCGCGACAGCGGCGTGCGCGCGGTATTGCCGTCCATTACGTCGAAGTCGTACAGCGCCGAGCCGCGCACGAACAGGCCCACGTCCTTGTAGTCGAGGCCGATCTCCGACACGATTTTCGCCGCGCGGCTGAACAGGCCATGCGCGTAGTTGAGGTTGCCGTCGTCGCCGTTGGCGGAGCGCCCGCAGCCGCCGTTGGCATTGGCGATCAGGCGACAGTCGCGGTCCTCGATGCGCCACGCCTGGCCGTAGCTCAGCGTGGTGTCCCAGCTGCCGCGCAGCGTGCCGGAGTCGTTCTGGAATTCGAAAGCCTGCACCGCGGTGCTGGCGGCGAACGTGATTGCCACCGCGCAGAGCCGTCCGCGCATCCTTCTGAAGTTCTTCATGTCGCTCCCCACGCATGCCTGTCGGCATGAGAACGGTAACGTGTGCCTTGCGCGTGGATCTTCGCGCGCACCGCAGGCAAACATAGCACGCGGCTCAGGTATGCACCACTTGCAGGATGCTGTGGCGGATCTGCTCGGACAGAACGAATTCCGCGTCCTGCGCGACGCGCTCCAGGACTTCGTCGAACGCGAGCAGGCCGCCGTTCTCGACGCGGATGACGCCGCGCTCACGCAATCGGTCGAGGAAGTCACCGAACAGGCTGCGGTCGAAGAACTCCGGCGAGTTGAAACCGTGCAGCATCGTCATGCGCTGGGCCATCAGCTGGCAGCGCTCCGCGAGCGCGGCCTGCGTGATCCGGCCGCTGCCGGCGTTGATCAGCACGCCGATCGCGAGATAGTAGCGCTCCACGGTCTGGATCGTCGCCTGCGCAAGAAACGAAAGCTGCACGGCCTCGGGAGTCGTCGACGGCGCCCGCCGCCAGCCGGCGCCGTCGGCGGTGGCCGTGACGAGCCCGCGGGCGGCGAGCGCCGCGAGCAGTGCGTCGGTGACTGCGCCGACCTCCTCTTCCGGCCAGCGGATGAACAGCTCCGCGGCAATGTATGGATAGATCCGCCAGACGAGCCGGTGGATGTCCTCGGTGCGCATGATCGAGTTGCCGACGAAGGCGCAGGCGATCAGCGACGGCATCGCGAACAGGTGCAGCACGTTGTTGCGGTACCACGCTGACAGCACCGCGCTCTCATCGCTCATGCGCACGATGTCGCCAAGCTTGTGGGACTGCAGCGTGACCATCTTCATCGCCTCGCCGTAGGCCAGGATCGCCGCGGGAGACTCGTCGGTCACGGTGACGCGCGGGTCGTACGGCACGGCCCTCAGCAGCGCCAGATACAGGTCGGTCTGGCGCAGCAGGTCGTCGCGCAGCATCGCCTGGTGCGGCGTGGCAAGCAGGATCACCGCGAGCAGGTTGACCGGGGTCACCGCGGCGGCGGAGTTGATGTTCCGCATCAGCTGCCCGGCGACCTCATCGACGGCGTGGGCAATCCACGGCGCGCGCGCATCGCCCTCGAAGCCCTGCGCGCGCCAGTCGGGCGCAATGCGCGCGAGCACCGCGTCGAGGGCGATCGGCTCGCCGAGGTTGACGTGCACACGGCCGAACTTCTCGCGCAGCACGCGCGCCGCCCGCGGCTTCCCGAGAATGCTCTCCGTCTCTTCCGGCTTCCGCAACATCTCGATCACAGAGGGCGCGGCCCAGCCCACCCCCTCGTACCCGAAATACACCGCCACGAACAGGATCGGCCGCACGGGCTCTCGCAGGTAGCTGCGGACCGTCATCGCGAGCATGCCGGTCTTCGGCTGCAGCAGGCGGCCGGTGCGCGAACGCCCGCCCTCGATGAAGAACTCGATCGAGTGGCCGCGCGCCATGATCGTCGCGAGGTATTTCATGAACACGACCGTGTAGAGCGCGTTGCCCCTGAAGCTGCGGCGGATGAAGAACCCGCCGCCCTTCCTGATGAAACGCCCGACCACCGGCATGTTGAGGTTGACGCCCGCCGCGGTATGCGGAACCGCGTAGCCCTGGACATAGATCGCGTAGGAGAGCAGCAGGTAGTCCATGTGGCTGCGATGACAGGGCACGTAGACGACCTCATTGCCGTCGGCCACCTCCCCGAGCGTCTCGACGTGGGCGAAGATCACGCCGTCATAGAGCCGGTTCCACAGCCGGCGCAGCAGCGCCGCCATGACCGTGACGAAGCGGTGCGAGTAGTTCGCCGCGATCTCCTCGGCGTACTTCTGCGCGGTTTCGAGCGCCTCGCGCCGGGTGATCTGCCGCTCGCGCATTTCCTGCGCGGCGGCCGCACGCACCGCGCGCGTGCGCAGCACCGCGGTGACGATCGTGCGCCGGTGCGACAGGTCGGGCCCGATGCGTGCCGCGCGCTGGCGACGGAACTGCGTACGCAACACGCGCGCGATGCGGCGCGCCTGCAGGTTCGGATCCTTGTCGCCCTCGGTCATCAGGCTGCGCAGCGACACCGGATCGCCGAACTCGACCATGGTCGCGCGGCCGTTGAAGACCACGGTCAGCGCCTTGCGCAGGCGGGTCGCGAGCGCCCAATCCTCGGACAGCAGCAGGCGCAGCCAGGAATCCTCCTTCTGCGGCGCGCGACCCCAGTAGACCGCGGTCGGCACGAGGTCGACATCGAGCGCGGGATTGCGCTGCAGGATCTCGAGCGTCTGGCGCAACATGTCGGGCGGGCGCCGGTCGACCCGCGCACTCCAGAAGTGCAGCGGCCGGGACAGATAGAACCAGCAACGGAAACGCCGCAGTTCGCCGCTGCCGAGCCGCGCCCCCGGCCGTGGCAGGTTGCCCTGCGCGCAGACATTCTGCAGGACCGCGAGGTCGGTCGAACTGCCGCGCTCCAGCAGATAGCACACCGGCGCGGGATGCGAGGCCAGCCTGGCGGCTATGTCGTCCGGTCTGACAGTCGCGCGAACCCAGAGCGACAGCAGGCGCCTCAGCAGCCATTCCATCGAGTGCTACCCGGCGCGCGTCATTGCAGGTCGCGGGGCAGGTCGAGGCCGATCAGGAAATGTTCGAAGTAGAAACGGATCATCCGCAGGTGGCTGTGCAGCTGGTGGTCGCTGTCAACGAGGTGCAGCGTGGCGCGGTATTCAAGTGCGAGGCGCAGGCTGTCCGCGTACGGCACGACGTCGTCACGCCAGCCGTGCACGATCGTGAACGGACAGTCGATCGAGCGATCGCGCAACGGCACCAACTGATCGAAATATATCGCCGGCGCCATAAGGAACACGCCACGCGCATGCAGGGTCGGGGCCGCGGCGAGCGAGACATAGCCGCCGAGGCTGGAGCCGACCAGCACGAGGTCGCCCTGCACGTCCTTGCAGGCATCAACCAGCCGGGTGATGCGCGCCTTGGGCGATTCGATGCCCCGATAGTCGACCGCCAGCACTTCATAACCCTCACCGCGGGCGGTTTCGGTGAGCGCAATGATCTTGCGGCTGTGCGGGGAAGAGTCCTTCCCGTGTGAAAAGACAACTGTGCGACGCATCCGGGGGATTGTAACGCGTTATCAGCTTCTCCAGAGCCAGGCGTCGAGATCGGACGCGCGCGGGCCGCGTGCGACGGCGATCACGCGGTTGCCACGCACATCGCGCCCCTCCGCACGCAGCCGCCGGGCCTGTTCGCGCTGCGCTCGGGAGCCGGCCGGAAACAGTATCCGGCCGCCCGCGCCGATCACGCGATGCCAGGGCAGGCGCAGCTTCGGCGGGGCCGCCTTGAGCGCGACCGCGACCCAGCGTGCGCGTCGCGGCAGGCCGGCCTGGCGCGCGACTTCGCCGTAGCTCAGCGTCGCGCCGCGCGGAATCGCGCGCACGATGCGCCACACACTCGCCATCGCCTGCTGCGGGTCATTCATAATGCTCGCCTCGCAAGCGGCCATTGTAGGGGCTCGTGGGCCACTGGGAATTCTGGATCGATCGCGGCGGCACGTTCACCGATGTGATCGGCCGCTCACCCGAGGGTCGCCTGCACGTGCGCAAGGTGTTGTCGCAGCCTGTCGGCGCTGGCGATCCGGGCCTCATCGCTGCCCGCGAGATGCTCGGCGGCGCTCGCGAGGACGCTGCCCCGACCCTCGCGGCGCGCATCGGCGCCTTCAAGATCGGTACCACCGTCGCGACCAATGCCCTGCTCGAGCGTCGCGGGGAGCCCGTAGTGCTCGTCACGACGCGCGGCTTTCGCGACGCGCTGCGCATCGGCTACCAGCACCGGCCCGATGTGTTCGCGCGGCACATCGTGCGGCCCGAGCCGCTGTACGCCGAAGTGATCGAAGCCGGTGAGCGCATCGGCGCGCTCGGCGAGGTGATCGAGCCGCTCGACGCGGCGGCGCTCGCCGCCGCGCTCGCGGCAGCGCGCTCGCGCGGGCACCGTGCGGTCGCTATCGTCTTCATGCACGGCTACCGCTATCCGCAGCACGAAGCACAGGCGGCCGGCATCGCACGCGCCGCTGGTTTCGAGACGATCGCCACATCGCATGCGGCCTCGCCGCTGGTGCGCTTCGTCGCGCGCGGCGACACCACGGTGTTCGACGCCTACCTCGCCCCGCCGCTCGCCGACTACGTCGGGCAGGTCGCGAGCGCGGCGCGCGACCTCGACCGGGACGCGCAACTGCTGTTGATGCAAAGCTCGGGCGGGCTCGTCGACGCGCAGCGGGTTCGCCCGGCCGCGTGCGTCCTCTCGGGCCCCGCCGGCGGCCTCACGGGCATGGCCCGTATCGGCGAGCGCCTGGGTCTCGATGCGCTGATCGGCTTCGACATGGGTGGCACGTCGACCGACGTGTCGATCTACGCCGGCAACCTCGTACAGCGCTTCGAGCATGAGATCGCCGGCACGCGCCTGCAGGCCCCGATGCTCGACATCCACACGATCGCCGCAGGCGGCGGTTCGGTGCTCGCCTTTGCCGACGGGCGCATGCAGGTGGGCCCCGCCTCGGCGGGCTCGCATCCGGGCCCGGCCTGCTACGGCCGCGGCGGGCCGCTCACGGTAACCGACCTGCAGGTCGCGCTCGGGCGCTTGCAGCCCGCCTTCCTGCCCGCCGTGTTCGGCCCGCACGGCAGCTCGCCCATCGACACGGGCGTCGTGCAGGCCGCACTGCACCGGCACGCCCAGGCGATCAATGCGGCACAGAGTCGGGCCCGGCCCGACGAGGACATCGCGGCCGCGTGGCTCGAGATCGCCGTCGAATCGATGGCGAATGCCGTGCGGCAGGTCTGCGCCGCGCAGGGCGAGGATCCGGCGCGCTTCGCGCTCTTTTGCTTCGGCGGCGCCGCGCCCCAGCATGCCTGTGCAGTCGCGGCGGCGTGCGACATGCAGCGCGTCGTCATTCATCCGCTCGCAAGCGTACTGTCGGCATTCGGCATCGGTGTCGCCGACTGGCTCGAGACCCGGCGGCGCAGCCTGCGCCTGCCGCTCGATGCCGAGGGAATCGCGGCGGCGCGCGGCGCGCTCGATTCGCTGGCGCAGTCCGCAGTGGGCGCGCTGCCGGGCGAGTACCCGATCAGCGTGCGCCGCCTGCTGGAAGTTCGTGCCGGCGACAGCGAGGTCACGTTCGATGTCCCGATCGACGCGCCCTCGCCGGCCGCGGCGTTCTACGCCGCGCAGCAGGCGCGCTACGGCTTTGCGGAGCGCAATGCCGCACTGGTGATCGAATCGATACGCGTCGAGGCGCGCGCCGCTCCGCCCTTCCCGCAGCTTCACGATGTCGTGGCCACGCCGCTCGACGCGCTGCCGGCAAGCGTGCGCGCACGCTTCGGCGATACCTGGCACGAGGCGACGCCGGTACTGTCGTGGGCGCAGTTCACATCCGCCGCGGGGCCTGCGCTCATCGTCGATGCAAACTTCACGGTGGTCGTCGAGCCCGGTTGGCACGCGCAGCGCGCGGCGGGCGGTGAGCTGCTGCTCGAGCGCCGGCGCGCGGCGCGCGCGGCCCCACCGCGCGCAGCCGCCGCGCCCGACCCCGCGCGCATCGAGATCTTCGGCAATCTGTTCATGCATATCGCCACGCAGATGGGCAGCGTGCTGCAAGGTACCGCGCAGTCGATCAACATCAAGGAGCGGCTCGACTACTCGTGTGCGCTGTTCGACGCGGAGGGCCGCCTGATCGCCAACGCGCCGCACATGCCGGTGCACCTCGGCTCCATGGGCGCCTCGGTGCGCGAGGTCATTCGCCGCCACGGTGCGGGACTGCGCCCCGGCGATGCGTGGCTGCTGAACAGCCCCTACCACGGCGGCACGCACCTGCCCGACATCACCGTCGTCACGCCCGCCTTCCTGTCGGGAAGCGCGCGGCCGGAGGCGTTCGTCGCCTCGCGCGCCCACCACGCCGACATCGGCGGCATCACCCCCGGTTCGATGCCGCCCTTCAGCACCCACATCGACGAGGAAGGCGTCCTGCTCGAAGGTCTGCGCATCGTCGCTCAGGGTGCGTTCGACGAGGCCGCACTGCGCGCAGCGCTGGCAGGCGCGCGCCATCCGGCACGCAGTCCCGGCCAGAATGTCGCGGACCTGCGTGCGCAGCTCGCCGCCAATGCGCGCGGCATCGACGAGCTGCAGCGCGCCGCAGGGCGCCACGGCCTCGCCACGCTGCTCGCGCACTTCGACGCGGTGCGATCCAATGCCGAGGAATGTGTACGCGCGGCGATTTCGCGCCTGTCGAGCGGCGAGTTCACTTGCGAGATGGACGGCGGGCAGCGCATCAGCGTGCGCATCGACGTCGACGCCGCGCGCCGCAGCGCCCGCATCGATTTCAGCGGCAGCTCCGCCCAGGGCGCGCACAACTTCAACGCCCCGCGCGCGGTGTGCGTGGCCGCGGTGCTCTATGTGTTCCGCACGCTGATCGAGCGGCCGATACCGCTCAACGAGGGCTGCCTCGCGCCGCTCGAGCTCGTGATTCCCGCCGGTTCGATGCTCGCGCCCGAGTCTCCCGCGGCGGTCGTCGCCGGCAATGTCGAGACCTCGCAGGTGCTGGTCGATGCGCTGTATGGCGCGCTCGGCATGCTGGCCGCCTCGCAGGGCACGATGAACAACCTCACCTTTGGTGACGCGACGCTGCAGTACTACGAAACGATCGCGGGCGGGGCGGGTGCGGGTCCCGGCTTCCCGGGCGCGAGCGCCACGCAGACCCACATGACCAACTCCCGTCTCACCGATCCCGAAATCCTCGAGCTGCGCTTCCCGGTGCGACTGCGCGAGTTTTCGGTGCGTACGGGATCGGGCGGCGACGGCCGCCAACCGGGTGGTGACGGCGTGGTACGCGCCATCGAGTTTCTCGCACCGATGAGCGGCGCGATGCTGGCCAATCGCCGCCGCACACGGCCCTTCGGACTGCGGGGCGGCGAGCCGGGCGCCGCCGGCGTCACGCGATTGCGTCGCGCGAATGGCGGGATCACCGAGCTCGCTGCGGCCGACGGCTTCGACGTGATGCCGGGCGACGTGATCGAGATCCTGACACCGGGCGGCGGCGGCTTCGGCCCGCCGCAGCGGCGTGGCTGACGTATCATCGTCACCATGGCCGCCCCGGTGACCGGCAATCCTGTCCTCGCCCGCTGGCAACGCCTGTCAGGCAGCGCATTCGGGCGCTGGCTGTTCGCGCGGGCGGTCGCGCATCGCGCGCCCTATTTCGCGACCATCGCCCCGCGCTTCCACGAATTGCGGCCCGGCCTGTGCCGCGCCTCGATGCGCAAGCGCCGCCGCGTCGAGAACCACATCCGCACCGTCCATGCGCTCGCCATGGGCAATCTGGTCGAGTTGGTCGCCGGCCTGGTCACCGAAGTCACGATTCCCGCCGACATGCGCTGGATCCCGCGCGGCATGACCATCGAGTACCTGAAGAAGGCGGCCACCGACGTCAGCGCCACGGCGCGCCTCGACAAGGTCGGCTGGAGCGGCGCCGAGAATATCGGCGTGCTGGTCGGGGTACATGACACCGGTGGCGTCGAAGTCGTGCGCGCGGTCGTGACAATGTACGTATCACCGCGACCCGGCCGCGGCGCAACGGGCGCGCGGGATCAAGGGGCCCGGGATTCGAACGCCTAGGCTTCGAGCGCGATGCCCCGCAGGATCGCGGTTTCGATTTCCTCCTCGACCTGTTCGCCCGATGTCGCGAGGCGGTTCACGCTGACCGGCCGCACGCTGCTCGCGCCCGCCTGGTGGGTGACCAGGAAGGCATGGAAATCGCCGGAACGCATCGGCGCAAAGCCGAGCAGCAGGTGGACCTTGCCCACCGCGGTCGATTCGGGAGGATTCAGGCGCTCGTCGCAGATCACGAACCAGCGTTCGGCAGCCGTGCGGCCGACGAATGCGCCCTCGTCCTCGAGCTCTGCGAGGAATGCGGCGACCTGATTGCGCAGCCGCGCCCAGGCGTCCGGCCTGTCGTGCTGGAAGACGATCCAGCGCGTGCCCTCCTCGACCGACGCGAGGATGAACAGCGCGAGCCGCCGCGCCGCGAGCCAGGTCCAGTCGGCGGGCCCCGATCCGCCGGCACCGAGTGTGCGCGGACTGCCGGTGCGATGCAGCGGCCGAACGGTTGCGAAGGTGTTGACGCCGAGCTGCGCGAGGCGGGCGCGTTCGACATCGTCGATCTGCGTCGCGGCGCGCAGCGCCGGGCGCAACACGGGCTCGTCGCTCTCGCCGGCGCTCCAGACCGGCGTCGCGGCGTCGCCGCGCGCAATGAGGCCGGCCGCCGCACCGCACGATGCGAACACCTCATGGCGCCCGCGCACGCGATCGAAGGCGACGATGCGCGGGAAATACATCAACGCCTGCTCGCTGCGAAACGGCCATGGACGCAGCGACTCGATCGCGCCCGCGGCGCTGGTCCACGCCGCCGGCGGGTCGACGATCAGCATCGCATGATGGTCACGACATACCCTTGCGGCCACCATCAGCGTCGCGAGGCCGACGTCGTCGGTGCGCGTGAGCGGTGGCACGCACAGCAGGTCGAAGCGCGGCGCGCGCCGCAGTGCGAACAACCCCGTGCCCTGCTGGCTCGAACCGATGATGTCGTAGTCGGTGAGCACCGCGCCGTCATCGCCGTCGGGATTCGATGCGACATAACCCGCGAGCAGACTCGAGGTGCGCGACGGTGTGCGCAACGGGCGCAGCTCCGGCACGTCGCCCCGCACACGCACGAGCTGCGAATCGAGCAGCACTGTGGCGACGTGGCGATCGCTCCCTGTCTGCACCGAGAGGCGCCGGAAGATTTCCTGGTCCTCGATGCGCTCGGAACCCGGCGTGCGCAGGCGCTGCACGACGAGATTGAAGCGATCCTCCTCGTTCTCGCCGATGCCATCGAGATCGACCGATGCACGCAGGTACTCGCGTGAACCGGGCGCCAGGCCGACCAGCGTGAGCGGCGCGCCGCCCGTGGCGAGCGTGATCGTCGGTGGGCGGGCGCTGTTCGCGACGCGCACGACTATTGCCGTGCGGCCGCCGTTCTCGAAATACTGTTCGAGCGCGTAACTCATCGTCGAGGGCTGCCACAGCCCGCCGAAGATGCGCACGTACTCGGCGCAAGTGTGGATGACGACGGGAGTGTTGACCGGGCCCTTGAGTGCCCGGCCGACGAAGGCGGTTACCCCGGTGGTGACGCGAGCGATCGCGTGACCTGGTCCGCTTTGTTCCGAGATGTCGAAGCCAGTGACGGCGTCGGCCACTGATGCCCCCCGTGAATCCGCCGGACTGTAGCATAACGGCGACAGTCGCAGGCGATACCCGGCGCGCGAATCAGCGCATGCATATCCGTGCGATCACTCGCGCGTCGTGGGCGGTGCCGCGGGCGTCGCGGCGCGCCGCAGTCGTTCGGCGTCTGCGGCATCGAGATCCTGCCGCTTGCGCTCGATCTCGCCCAGCATCAGCTGCAGCCATTCGCTGAGCCGTTGCCGACCGGGGCCCTGCGCAGGGACATCGCTCATGGTGCGCCCACGATCGCATCGAGCGACGCGGCGGTGATCGGGTGGTAACCAGGCCGCGCCCTCGCGTACACCGCGCGCGCGCGCTGCGCGCCGTCCTGCGTTTTCATCATGGCGCTGTACAGCGGCACGATCAGCTTGCGGCGACCGATCGACTCGAGGTACTGCTCGAGCCGCGGCCAGGCGGGTTCGTAGCCGTTGCGTATCGCGATCGACAACCAGTTGAAGGCGATCTCGTTGTTCGTCGCATGGGTGAGATCGAAGGCCGCATCGAGCGCATCGAGCTGCGCGCGCGGCATGCTCTCGGGCAGATTGCCGAGGAAGTACAGCCACTCCTGCGTACTCCAGGCTGCGTGCGGCAGGTCGGCCGGCGCGCGCGCACCCGCAAGGAACGCAGCGCGTGCCGCATCGACCTGTATGAGCGCGTCGGATTGCGGCCGGATCGCCGTCGCCGGCAGGCCCGGCTGTTCGATCCATTGGTCGAGCTCCGCCGGTGTGACCGCACCCGGGTGCTGCGCGAGCAGCCGCGCATCGAGATAGTCGCGGAACTGCTCCGTGGAAATGCTCTGGAAGGCGAAATGCGCGAAGTAATCCTGCAGGAACGCGTGCAGCGCCGGGGGGCCCACGCGGGACTCGAGCCAGCCGAGGAAGAAGCGACCCTTCTCGTACGGGATTTCGGACATGCCATCGTCAGGATCGCGGCCACGCAGGTCGATGGCGAGGATCTGCTCCGCGGGCGGCAAGGTCGCCACTTCCCGCTCGAGCGACTGGAAGCCGAGCAGGTCTTCCATGGCCGCGCGGCGCGGGCCATATACCGCCGCCATGATGCGGCGCTCGAGATAGACGGTGAAACCCTCGTTGAGCCAGAAATCGCGCCAGGTGGCGTTCGTCACCAGGTTGCCCGACCACGAGTGCGCGAGTTCGTGCGCGATCAGCGCGACGAGGCTGCGATCGCCCGCGATAACGGTGGGCGTGATGAACGACAGGCGCGGATTCTCCATGCCGCCGTACGGGAACGACGGCGGCAGGATCAAGACGTCGTAGCGTCCCCAGCGATAGGGTCCGAACAGCGACTCGCCGGTCTCGAGCATCTTTTCGGTGTCGGCGAACTCCCTGGAGGCCGCGGCGATGATCTCCGGCTCGGCGTAGACACCGGTGCGGCCGCCGATCGGCCGGAACTCGAGCCGGCCGGCCGCGATCGCCATCAGGTAAGAGGGTATGGCCTGCGGCATGTCGAAGCGAAACACGCCGTCAAGGCCGGAGCTCG
Source organism: uncultured Pseudomonadota bacterium (assembly GCA_902826575.1). Taxonomy (GTDB): domain Bacteria; phylum Pseudomonadota; class Gammaproteobacteria; order Steroidobacterales; family Steroidobacteraceae; genus CADEFQ01. Next base: position 16,825 of record CADEFJ010000003.1, read on the forward strand.
CATCCGGCTCCGCGCCCATCAGCGCACGCAGTCCCGCGGGTACGCGAATCGTCGCCTCGTAGGTAAAGCGCACCTGCGGCGAATCCTGCAGTGGCAGCCAGCTGCGCGCGTGGATCGCCTGCGACTGCGAGTACAGGAATGGCGCCACCTTGCCCGCGGTCTGCGCCGGCGCCACCCACTGCAGGCCCGAGGCTTCCGGCCGCGTCGAGTAGCGAATGCGGAGCGTGAACTTCGCGAGGTCCGATGGCAGCGCAATCGACAGCGGCGCACCGAGATGCGCATCCGCGGCGCCCACGCTGAACGCGAGTGGCTGCGGTGCCGCGCCAGGCGCGAGCAACTCCACCGATGCCACGTCGAGCCCGCGGGTGTCGAGCACCAGCGTTCGGCCTGCGCCCGCGATGCGCTCGACGGTGAGGTCCGCGCCCCCGGCCAGCCGGCGCGCATCGAAATCGACGGTGAGATCGAGCGCGAGGTGACGGACGCGGAACTCGTCGACATTGGCAAGCGTGTGATAGTCGCGCCCGCTCTGCAGCGGCGCGCTCGCGGTATCGGCCACCGGCTGCGCGGCGCAGGACACCAGCAGCGCGAGGCTTGCGATCGCGCCGAGGCGGATCATCGGGGGTGCGACAGCGGGCACAATCAACCCTGCGGCTTGGATCTGGAGGGCGCCTTGGCCTCGGTGGCCGGTGCCTTGGCGTCGGCGGCAGGCGCGAGCGCCGCCTCCTGGTTGTCGGAGAACATCTCCTGGAAGGTGTCCTCATCGATCGGCAATCCGGACACGCCGTCCCAGGTCGCGCCATCCGGCACGCGATTCTCGACCACCTGCGCCACTTCGACTTCGGCCTCGATGCTCATCACGCCGCCGGCGATTGGCGCCGGAATTCCCCGCGGCGCGTGTGCGATGGCCGCCACCGCGTCCCAGTCGACGCTCTCGCCGCGCTCCTTCAACTGCTTCTGGATGCGCGTCGCGAGCGACTTCGACAGCAGCTTCTTCGGCGCCCTGGCGAAATCGCGCGTGTCGTCCTCGAGTACGTCGTAGGCCTGCAGTAACAGCTTGTCTTCTGCCCAGCCGAACAGGAACGGCTGGTTCACGACGCGTACCGGCGTACCGACGGACACCATCTCGAACAGATGCTCGATGTCTTCCGGATACAGGCGGATGCAGCCGTGGCTCGAGCGGATGCCGACGCCGTAAGGCTTGTTGGTGCCGTGCACCAGGTAGGTGGGCCAGCCGAGATACATGGCGCGGTTGCCCAGCGGATTATCGGGTCCGGCAGGGACGACCTGCGGCAAGGGGTCGCCGTTTTCCGCGTGCTCCTTGAGGATCGACGGCGTCGGACGCCACACGGGATCCTTTTGCTTGCGCACGACCTTGGTCGTGCCCTCGGGCGTCGCCCATCCCACCCGCCCGACGCCGATCGGGTGGGTGTGCACGACCTGCGGCGCCTCGCCCTTGCGCGGCTCGTAATAGTAGATGCGCATCGCGGCCAGGTTGATGACGATACCCTGGCGCGGCGCGTTCGGCAGGATGAACCGGGTGGGCACGACGACTTCGCGGCCCACGCCCGGCAGCCACGGATCCACACCGGGATTCGCGCGCACCATCTCCTCGTAGCCGACGTTGAAGCGCCGTGCAATGTCCGAGAAGGTGTCGTCGGCGCCGACCACGGTCTTCTGCAGCACGCCGACCACATCGTCGTTCTTCGGGTCGATCTCGAACCGACTGGTCGCGACCGGCGGCGCGTACTGCGGTGCAGGTGGCGCCTCGGGAACGGCCGGCGCTCTGCGCGTGAATCTGCCCTCATCGAGCAGCGAGCACGCGGCGAGCGCTGCAAGAGGGAACACGCACGCCGCGGCGCGCAGGAAGGCAGGGGTCCGGTAGGGGCTGGGCATCAGGAAATTATGGCATCCCCTGCCACATGCTCAAAGCAATACGGGTGCATTGCGCAATTCGTCGCGATCCCCGCCGTCGTACGGAAAGTGGCGACTCAGGACTTCCCCTACGGCGCGCACGCCATCGGCGAGTCCCTCGCCATGGCGGCCGGCGCGAAAGTCCGTCTCGATGTGGCGACAGATCGCTGCCCATTCTTCGGGCGGCACGCGCGCGGCAATGCCACGATCGGCGATGATCTCGACGTCGTGGTCGGCCATCAGCACATAGAGCAGCACGCCATTGTTGTTCGCGGTATCCCAGACGCCGAGCATGCCGAAGACTGCGAGCGCGCGTTGCCGCGCAGTGACGCCGAAATACAGGTCGGGCAGGTCGAGTGCGGTCTCGATCGCGACGCGGATCTCGCCGGCGTGCCGGGCCTCGACCTCGCCCACTGCGCGCTCGATCGCCGCGCACGCCGCGCGATCGAATCGCCGGCGTGTCATCCAGTGCGAGGCGGCGAGGTGCTTCAACCAGCGTGCGGGCGACATCACCACCTCCCCGAGGCGCCGCCGCCACCGAAACCGCCGCCGCCGCCACCGAAGCCGCCGCCCCCCCAGCTGCCGCCGCCCCAGCCCCCGCCACCCCAGCCGCCGTGGCGCGGGCCGCTCGACCAGTGCCCGCCGCCGAGCGAGGCGAGCAGCAGCGAGAGCAGCCATGCGCCGATGCCGGCGGCGATTGAAATGCCGAGCGCGCTCGCGAGCAGGTACACCAGACCGCCGGTGGCACCGCCGGTGAGCAGCGAGCCGATCCCACGGCCGAAGATGGCACGCAGGATGCCGGAGACGAACAGCACGCCGAACAGCAGCACCGGCAGCATGTCGAGCCCGCGCGATACCGCTTCGCCGCCCTGCCAGCGCTCATCGGGAGGCGGCAGCTCCTCGCCGCGGATCACGCCGAGGATCTGCTCGACACCCGCGTCGATGCCACCGTAGTAATCGTTCTGCCGGAAATACGGCGTGATCGTCTCGCGGATGATGCGACTCGCGATTGCATCGGGCAGCGCGCCCTCGAGGCCGTAGCCCACTTCGATGCGCAGCCGCCGGTCGTCCTTCGCGACGAGCAGCAGCACGCCATCGTCCGGCTGCGCCCGACCGAGCTTCCAGGCATCGACGACGCGTATCGAGTACTGCGCGATGTCCTCGGGTTCGGTCGTGGCCACGATCAGCACCGCAACCTGTGCGCCCTTCTTGCGCTCGAACGCCTCGAGCTTCGCTTCGAGCGCCGCACGCTGTGCGGCATCGAGCGTGCCGGTGGTATCGGTGACGCGCGCCGCCAGCGGCGGGACCGGCTGCAGGTCCTGCGCAAGCGTCGTGCCGGCGGCGAGGCCCGCCAGCGCCAGCGCGGCGCCCGCCAGCAGCGAGCGCGTCAGGGTCATCGCCGCCGCGCCTTCACCCTCAGGTCGAAGGCGTCATGGGCGGCGATTCCGGCGCGGGCGCAGGCGCGGGCGCCGCTCCGAAGTCGACCGCAGGCGGCTGCGAGATCACGGCCTCGTTCTCCACCGTGAAATTCGGCTTTACCTTGAACTTGAACAACATCGCCGTGAGGTTGGACGGGAACGAGCGCACCGTGGTGTTGAACTGCTGGACTGCCGCGATGTAGCGGTTGCGCGCGACCGCGATGCGGTTCTCGGTGCCCTCGAGCTGCGCCTGCAGTTCGAGGAAGTTCTGGTTCGACTTGAGGTCCGGATAGTTCTCGGTGACGGCGAGCAGGCTCTTCAGTGCGTTGGTGAGCTCCCCCTGCGCGGCCTGGAATTTCGCGAGCGCTTCCGGGTCGTCGAGCAGTTCGGGGGCCAGCTGGATCGTGCCCACCTTGGCGCGCGCCTCGGTGACACCGAGCAGCACGGTCTGCTCCTGCTGCGCGAAGCCCTTGACCGTCGCGACCAGGTTCGGCACGAGGTCGGCGCGGCGCTGGTACTGGTTGACGACCTCGGACCAGGCGGATTTCACCGCCTCGTCCTGCGACTGCAGCGAGTTGTAGCCGCAGCCCGAAAGCGCGAGGCCCACGACTGTGACAAATGCGAACTTGAGCATGCGCATGATCTGCCTCCGGGGGCGATGACCGCCCGCTACCAGATTTTCACACGTTCTTCCGGCGGTAGATACATGCGGTCGCCGACGTCGACCCCGAAGGCATCGTGGAACTCGTCGAGGTTCACGACCACGCCGTTGACGCGAAACCGCGCGGGACTGTGCGGATCGGTCACCAGGCGCATGCGCAGGTTCTCGTCCCGGTACTTCCAGCGCCAGCCCTGCGCCCAGCCGAGGAAGAAGCGCTGCTCACCGCTGAAGCCCTCGAGCACCGGCGCAGGCTTACCCGCCAGCGAACGCTGCCAGGCGCGCCAGGCAACCGCGAGCCCCGACAGGTCGCCGATGTTCTCGCCGAGCGTGAGGCGGCCGTTCAGGTGCTGGCCGTCGAGCACGGTATAAGCGTCGTACTGCGCCACCAGCCGGTCGGCGAGCGCCTTGAAGCGCGCCGCGTCTTCGGCGGCCCACCAGTCGCGCAGGTTGCCGTCGCCGTCGTACTGGCGCCCCGAGTCATCGAACCCATGGCTGATCTCGTGCCCGATGACGCCACCGATGCCGCCGTAGTTGACGGCGTCGTCGGCCGCCGCGTCGAAATACGGCGTCTGCAGGATCGCCGCGGGAAACACGATCTCGTTCATCATCGGGCTGAAGTAGGCGTTGACGGTCTGCGGCGTCATGAACCACTCGCTGCGATCGATCGGCTTGCCGAGCTTGCCGAGACTGCGGCCGAACTTGTATTCGGCCGAGCGCTGCATGTTGCCGAACAGGTCGCCGCGCACGATCGTGAGCGGCGAGTAGTCCTGCCACACGTCCGGATAACCGATCTTCACCGACAGCTTCGCGAGCTTGGCCTTGGCCGCCGCGCGGGTCTGCGGGCCCATCCACGCGAGCGTGTCGATCGACGCATCGAACGCCGCTCGCAGGTTGTCCACCAGCTCCCGCATCCGCGCCTTCGACCCGGGCTGGAAGTGGCGCTGCACGTACTCCTTGCCGACGAGGTGGCCGACGTTCGCATTCACCAGGCTGACGGCCCGCTTCCAGCGCACCGGCTGCTCCTGCACACCCTGCAGTGTCCTGCTGTGGAAATCGAAGTGCGCCTCGGCGAACGGCGCGGCGAGGTAGGGCGCGGACACATCGAGCAGCTGGAAGAAGAAGTACTCGCGCCACTGCGGCATCGGTGTCGACGCGATCAGCTGCGAAAGCGCTTCGACGTAGGTCGGCTGGTTGATGTCGATCGCCTCGATGGGCGCGCCGGCGGCGGTGAAGAAGGCGGTCCAGTCGAAGGCCGGCGTGAGCTTCGCAAGCTCGATCGGCGAGGTCTTGTTGTAGGTCGCGAGCGGATCGCGGTTCTGCACCTTGCTCCACTGGACCGCGGCGATGTGTGTCTCGAGCTGCTGGATGCGCTGCGCGCGCGCAGCGGTGTCTTTCGCGCCGGCCAGCGTGAGCATCCGCTCGACATAGGCTAGATGCGCCTTGCGATACGCGGCCTGCGTCTTGTCCTGCAACAGGTAATAGTCGCGATCGGGCATCGACAGCCCGCCCTGCTGCACGGTGCCGATGTAGCGCGTGGCGTCCCCCGCGTCCTGCGCCACGTAATAGCCGAGCGGCACGCGTTGCAGCCGCCGCTGGGATTCACCGATGAAGCGCACGACGTCGGCGTGAGTTGCCAGCGCGCGGATGCGCGCGAAGTCCGGCTCGAGTGGCACGAGGCCTGCCGCGTCGATCACCTGCTCGTCCATGAAGCTCGCGTAGAGGTCGCCGATCTTCTGCGGGTCGGACCCCGGCGGATGATCCATGACCGCCGCGGCCTCTTCGGCGATCTCGCGCACCTGCTGCTCGGCGCGTTCATCGAGGATGGCGAATGCGCCCCAGCTCGAACGATCGCCGGGAATCGTCGTTTCCGCGAGCCACTTGCCGCCGGCAAACTCGTGCAGGTCGTCCTGCGGCCGCGCCTCGCGATCGTACCCGTCGAGCAACAGGCCGCTCGCAAGCGGTGGCGCAGGTGCGGCGACCGCGGCGGTTTGCGGAACCGGCGCCGGAGGCGGCGCCGCACACGCGGCCAGGACCGTGGCCGCAGCGGTGGTGATCAGGCTACGCATCCACCCAGTATAAGCCGCTCACTCCACGTTGAGCGCGAGGCGGACACCACTCGTCGCGCCTGCAGCGGATTCGCCCGCGACCAGGAAGACGCGCTCGGGATCGAGCCCGCTCGTCGTGATGAGCGCGTCGCGCACGGCGTCCGCGCGCTGCTTTGCTAGCCCGGCCAACGCGGTATCCGCGATGACGATGTGCTCGCGCAACGCGGCCTCGCCCGCCTCGATCGTGCGCAACGCATGCGCTTCCTTCGCCTCGTCCTTCGCGCGCTCCGGTCGTGGCGCGCGTCGCTCGCCGGTCGATTCCCGAAACGCGCGGTCGAGGGCCTCCTGGTAGGCGCTGGTGTCGGTGTCGCGCAGTGCACGCGCCTCGGCACCGCCGAGCAGCTCCACCATGCGCTGCTCGACCAGTGCCGTGCGATCGCGCCCGGCATCGAACACCAGTGGCACCTCGAGCTTCAGCTGCGGCCGATCATTCAGCGCCTTGCCGATATTGGCGAGCCGCTCCTGTGCCGCGGCGTCGAGTGTCGCGCTGCCGTAGGGGAAATCGACGAAGCGCACTTCCTCGCCCGCACCGAACAGCGAGCCGATCAGCGCGAACGGCGCCGTCACGATCTTCACGAGCAGATTCCGCAGCGCCTTCCAGACGAGCGGTCCGACGCGGAAGGCCGGATCGTCGAGCGAACCCGCAACCGGCAGGTCGATGTCGATGACACCATGCCGGTCCTTGAGCAGGGCCACGGCGAGTTTCATCGGGATCTTCATCGCGTCATCGCTGTCGACCCGCTCGCCCAGCGTGAACTGGTCGAGCGTGAACTTGTGCCGTGCATCGAGCTTGCGATCGTCGATCAGGTAATGGAAATGGGCATTGAGCTTGCCCTTCTCGATCCGGTAACCCATGAACTTGCCGGAGTAAGGCGTGAAGCTCGGCAGCTCGATGTTGCTGAAATCCGCGGTGAGATCGGTGAACGCACTGCTCGACAGCAGATTGACCCGGCCGCGCACCTCGACCGGCGCGTAGCGGTCGACCTTGCCGTCGAGCATGACGTCGGCGCGCGCCGCCGGGTCGGACGACAAGCCGTCGATGGTGCCATTGAGTTCCTCGATGCCGGTCGAGAAGCTGGGCCGGATCGACAAGTCCGCAAAGAACGCCGCGCTGTCGACGAGCCGCAACTTGTCGATGCGCAGGGCCAGCGCCGGGGCCTTGGCGGACTGTGCCGCGCCAGTGGCCGCCGCCGGCCTGGTCTGCGCCTGCGCCGCGGCCTGCGCATCCTTGCGCAGCCGCGGCGGCGACAGCACGTCGGCGATGTTGGTCGTCGAGCCTGGCGAAATCACGAGCTTGAAGAAGGCGCCGCGCGCCAGCAGGTCGCGCACACGCAGCGTGCCCGGCGCGGAACTGTAGCTGACGCGGCTCGCGGCGAGCTGACCGAACCTGATGAAGTCCTCGCGCAGCTCGCGATCGATGCTGTGGAAGCGCGCCAGGCCCGCGCTGCCCTCGAAGCCGACCCGGGTCCTGCCTTTCCCGCGCCGATCGATCTCGACCTTGCCCTCGACCGAAACCTCGCCGCTTTTCAACACAAGATCGGTGGTCGGGTCGAGGTAGGGCTGCAGGAAAACGACCGGGATCGCGTCGGCGTCGACCGTGAAAGCGCCACCCGAATCCTCGAGTCGCCATTGCCCGGCGACGGCGAGCTTGCCGGTGTCGTTGAAACCCGAGCGCAGCGCGGCGTCGAGGGCGGGCGCATCGCTCGCATAGCCGTCGACATCGAGTTCCAGTGGCGCGAGCACGTAGTGCACCGGTTGCGGCGCATTGCGATCCTCGAACGCGATGCGCGATTCGGTGACGCGCAGCCTGGGCGCCTCGATGCGCCACGGCTGCGCCTGGGATGGCTCCGCAGCGACGCCCGGCGCAAGCGCGGCCAGGTTCAACTCACCATCCTTGCCGGACCAGGCGCGCACATCGAGGCCCCGCACGCGCAGGTCGGGCAGCTTCACGAGCGATTCGCGAAGCTCCACGCTCGCGCCGGTGGCGGACAACACGGCGACCTTCACCCAGTCTTCGTCGCCGCCAGCCGGTCGCACCGCGAGTTCGCGCGCCTCGAGATCGAACGCGTCGAGCGCGATGCGCATGCCGTCGTCCGTGGCGGCGATGTGGTAGAGGGTCTTGAAATCGATGACCCCCTGCGGCGGCGAAATGCGCTCGTAGCGGCCGGCGACGTCCCAGGCCGTGCGCGCGCTGAGGCCCTTCACTTCAAGGCTGCCATTGAGCGTGAACGGGCGCACCGCAAGCTCGCCCATGAGCGTTAGTTGGCCGCCGTCCTCGTCGCGACCGGTGATATTGAAGCTGCCCTCGTCGCCGGCGCTCGTCGTGAAGTTGCGTACGCGCACGTTGATCGGCGCGAGGCGATGCTGCAGCGGTATGGCGCGGCGTCGATCGGTGGCATCGATCACGCCGCCCTGGATCCGGATGTCATCGATGCTGACGAGCAGCGGCCTGCCCGCCTCTGCGGGCGGCGCAGGCGGGCCCTTCGGTTCGAATGCCGTGACCAGATTGACACTGCCATCCTCGCGCAGGATGAGGTTCAGCGCAGGCTGCTCGAGCAGCAGGGCCTCGAGAACTGCACCGCGGCGCCAGAGCGCGGCAAGCCGCGCGTCGATGAACAGGCGCTGCGCCACAAGCAGCGCGGTGCCGTCGGGCTCGGTGAGCGCCACGTCGCGCAGATCGGCCGACAGCGAGAACGGTTTGACGACGACTTCGCCAAGGGTCAGCTGCAGGCCCGTCGCGGCGCTGATCGCCGGCGGCAGCTTCGACTTCACGAGGCGCGGCGCAAGCCAGTAGCCGGCCCACGCGTAGGCGCCGATCAGCAGCGCGAGGACCCCGGCAGCCCAGGCAAGGGGTTTGAGAAAGCGCATCGGGAATCGCCCCTGCAAAAAAAAGACCCCGGGTTTTGAAGCCGGGGTCGCAGTATGCGGACTTTCAATGAAGGGAAGGAAGTCCGCCAGGGGATCTCGATCTAGTGAAGCCTCGCCCAGTGCAAGATGCGGATGTCCTCGAATTCGAGCTCGAAGCTCTGCGCCAGCAGCCGCGCCAGTTCACCGGCGCCGCGGCGCTGGTCCAGTTCGCGCCCCAACTCCACCACGCCACTCCACTCATGCGCCGCCCGGGCCTCGTCGGCCGGGGTCACAAAGTGCGTGTAATACCGTGCGGACATGGAGCTTAGGCTATGCCCGCCCCCCGCCGCAGACTGTGAGCCCCGCCACAGTCCCCCCGCGCTGCGCTGCGCCAGGGTGAGAACTGGCGCAAGAAACGCGAGAATCCGGCCCCCATGAGCCGTTATCGCCCCCCGCAGACGCCCGGATCGCGCTTCATCACTCCCGAGGGGCACGCCCGCCTCAGGGCGGAACTCGACCAGCTCTGGCGCATCGAGCGCCCGCAGGTCACGCAGGCAGTGGCGGAAGCCGCCGCACAGGGCGACCGCTCGGAGAACGCGGAGTACACCTACGGCAAGCGCCGCCTGCGCGAAATCGACCGCCGCGTGCGCTTCCTGCGCCAGCGACTCGACGGCATGGTCGTGGTCGATCGACCGCCGGACGATCGCGAGCGGGTCTATTTCGGCGCCTGGGTCACGGTCGAGGACGACGATCGTCGCAAACTGCGCGTGCGTATCGTGGGTCCCGACGAGTTCGACGCCGCGCCCGGTTTCGTCAGCATGGACGCGCCACTCGCGCGCGCCCTGCTCGGCAAGCGGCTCGACGACGAAGTGACGGTGCACGCGCCGCAGGGCTCGACGACCTACGCCATCATCGACGTGCGGTACGAAGGCTGAGGCGTGGCCAGCGCGGCCCGGTCAGTGCCTCGCGTTCGAGCGTGTAGTACACCATCTCGCTGCTGCCGTAGGCCTCGACCTGGCCGCGAAAGACGAAGCCGACACGCTCGGCGACCCGTCGTGAGGCGACGTTGGGCGTATCCATGATCGCGTGGACCCGCACGGCGCCGTGGCGCTCGAACACGTCGGCCACCACCGTGGCGAGCGCCTCGGTCGCAAGGCCGCGGCCGTGGAATCGCCGCGCAAGCATGTAGGCGATCTCGGGCCCGAGGGCGGGATCCGTCACGTTCGGCGTCAGCGCGCCGCACCAGCCGATGAAGTCCTCCGGTGCCGCCAGCGCGCGCGACTTCGGGTACAGCGCCCAGCAGACAAGACCCGCCTGCTCCCAGCCCGCCTCGAAATGCCCGAGGAAATCGTGCCGCGCCTTTGCGCGCCGCTGCGCGGGGTCTGTCAGTGTCCTGTACGCATGATAGAAACGCATGACTTCGGGGTCCTGGACGAGACCCGCGAAGAACGCATCGAAGTCGAGCGGCGTGAACGGACGCAGGCGCAGGCGCGCGGATTCGATCGGCGCGGGGCGCTGGCGCGTGGCGCTCATCCCGGCGTGGCGAGCTTGAGGCCCACGATGCCGGCGAGGATCAGCGCGAAACTCACCGTGCGCCCGACGGTCAGTGGCTCATTGAAGAGCAGCACGCCGAGCGCCGCGGTGCCGAGGGCGCCGACGCCCACCCACACAGCGTAGGAGGTGCCGACCGGCAGCGACTTCATCGCGAGACCCAGCAGCACCACGCTGACGACCATGGCCACGATCGTGATCCCTGACGCCAGCGGACGCGTGAGACCCTCGGAATACTTGAGGCCGATGGCCCACACGATCTCGAACAGGCCGGCGAGCAGCAGCAGCATCCACGGCATAGGCACTCCCGTCGGCACCGCGTGCCGCTTGCGCTAGAACACGCGCACGTTCTTGAACTGCCAGGGATCGCTCTTGTCGATGTCCTCCGGGAGGACGCGCTCGCGATCCGAGAGCGGTGTCCAGTCGGTGTACTCGCCGTGCAGGGTGCCGAGATACGGCGTGCAGATTTCGAGCAGGCGCTTGTAGTCGAGGTCGTCCGGTTCCATCAGGCCGCTGTTCGGGTTTTCCATCGCCCAGACCATGCCCGCGAGGCACGAAACGGTGACCTGAAGGCTGGTCGCCTGGTTGTAAGGCGCGAGCTTGCGCGCTTCCTCCACGGTCAGCTGCGAGCCATACCAGTAGGCATTCTTCTTGTGGCCCGCGATCAGCACGCCGAGTTCGTCCATGCCGCTCACGATGTCGTCCATCATGATGCGGGTCTCGTCCTGGATCTGCCAGTTGCGGCCCTGCAGCTCCCATACCGACAGCACCGCCGCGTCCGACGGGTGATAGGCGTAATGCACGGTCGGGCGGTAGACCGGCTGCATGCTCTCGGTCACGGTCAGGTAATCGGCGATCGAGATCGACTCGCCGTGCGTGATCAGGAACGACATGATGTGGCCGGCCTTCGGGGTCCAGGTGCGCACGCGCGTGGCCGCGCCCGGCTGCATCAGGTAGATCGCGGCACCGCAGCCACTTTCATGGCGCTTGCCGTCACGCGGGAAATTGCGCTCGTGCGTCCCCCAGCCGAGTTCGGCCGGCTGGCAGCCCTCGCCGACGAAGCCATCGACCGACCAGGTGTTGACGAATTCGTTGACCTTCTTCGGCCGGCTCGACACCTGCGTGTCGCGCTCGGCGATGTGGATCGTGGTCACGCCGAGCTGGCGCGCCAGCTTGGCCCACTCGGTGCGGCTCTTCGGTGCAGCCTCGATGCCGAGGTCGCCCGCGATGTTGACCAGCGCCTGCTTGACGAAGTGCGAGACGAGACCGGGATTGGCGCCATGCGTGATCACCGCGGTCGGCGCGCGTACCTGGCCGCTGCGCAACGCGAGGGCGGCCTCGCGCAACGCGTAGTTGGTGCGCTGTGCGGGAGTCATCGTCGGGGACGTGTAACCGCCGGCCCACGGCTCGATGCAGGTATCGAGGTACATCGCGCCGCGTTCCCAGCAGTACTTGACGAGCGCGATGCTCGAAACGTCGACCGACACGTTCAGCACGAAATCGCCGCGACCGACATTGGCGTCGAGGATGCGGCGGAAGTTCTCACGCGTGAGCGCTTCCCTGATGAACTTGATGCCGTACTGCTCGGCCTCGCTGCGGCCGCGGTCGTCGGCGGTGATGATGGAAATGCGGCTCGGGTCGATACCGATGTGCCGCAGGATCAGCGGCATCACGCCCTGGCCGATGCTGCCGAAGCCGATCAGGACGATGCGTGCGGGAAACTCGATGTAAACCTTGCCGGCCATTCTTCAGTGCACCTGCGACAAACGTGCGCGGAAGGTTATCAACCGCGCTGCGTGCTGGCCAGCCAATGCGGTGGATAGGTCCTGTCGTAGCCGGGCAAGGCCGCGACGCGATCGAGCCAGCGTCCGAGCGAGGGGTAGTTCACCTCGACGGGCATGAATCGCGAAGCGAGCACGCCGGCGCCCGGCCGCTGCAATGCGCGCAGCAGCACCATGATGGCCGGATAGATCACCATGTCCGCCGCCGAGTACGCATCGCCGACGATCCAGTCGCCTCTCGACAAGCGGCCCTCGATCGTGCGTGCCTCACTCGCGACCGCGAGCATCGCGCGGGTCAGCTCGCCCACGTTGTCTTCGCTGACGCCCGGTCCGAACAGGGCGCGGGCGATTTTCACCAGGTGTTCCTGGGCGTACGCTTCGAACTCGCAGATCACGCGCATGATCACGCCGGCCTCCTCGGGAGTGCGCCCGAAGATCGGCGGATCGGGATACTTGAGATCGAGGTAAAGGAGCACGGCGACGGACTCGAAGACCACGTAATCATTGTCTTTCAGTATCGGCAGGCGCCCGCGCGGGTTCATCGCGACGATGTGCGGCGCCTTGTGCTCCTGCTTGGAGAACTGCAACAGGTGGCTCGAGTACTCGAGCCGCTTGTGCTCGAGTGCGAGCAGGACCCGCCAGCTGTAAGGGCTGCCACTGCCCCAGTACACGTCGATCATGACTGATGAATTGTAGTGGCCACGATTTCAGTCGAGAATTGTCTCATGTATTCGACCCTCATCGATGTTTCGCAGCTGGGCGCCTTGCTGGGCCGCCCCGAAGTGGTGATCCTCGACTGCCGTTTCGAGCTCGCCAATCCCGACGCCGGCGCCGCCGCCTACGCGCAGGGACACATTCCAGGCGCGCAGTACGTGCACCTCGAGCGCGACCTGTCGGGCCCTGCCGGACCTGCCACCGGCCGCCATCCGCTGCCGGATCCCGATCGCCTGGCGAACACCTTTGGCCGCTGGGGCATCAATTCGAACGTGCAGGTGATCGCTTACGACGCCGGCCCGGGCGCCTATGCCGCGCGCGCCTGGTGGCTGCTGCGCTGGCTCGGCCACGAGGCCATCGCCGTGTTGAACGGCGGCTTCGCCGCCTGGCAGGCGGCGGGCATGGCGGTGGAGACCATCGCGCGCCGCCGCGACCCCCGCCTCTACGTTCCGCGGCTGCAGGCCGATCGCGCGGTGGGCGCGACCGAAGTCGCCGAGGAACTCGCGGCCGGGCGCGTGCTGCTCGTCGATGCACGCGGCGCCGATCGCTTCGCCGGACAGAACGAGACGATCGATACGGTCGCCGGCCACGTGCCGGGAGCGCGCAATCGTCCGTTCACCGCCAACCTGGGTCCCGACGGGCGCTTCCTGCCCGCCGACACGCTGCGTGAACAGTGGACTGCGCTGCTGGCGGGCCGTTCGGTGGGCGACCTCGTGTCGATGTGCGGCTCCGGCGTCACCGCCTGCCACAACCTGCTCGCGCTGGAACACGCCGGGCTACCGGGCGGACGGCACTTTCCCGGATCGTGGAGCGAATGGATCAGCGACCCGTCGCGGCCTGTCGCGACGGGCGACGACTGATTTGCTATCGTGCGCGCCCTTTTTCCGGAAGCATCCCGTGGTAGCTGAAGTGAAGTCGGGCCTGAAGCAGGGCTGGAGCACCGACGACTCCGCCGAGCTGTATCAGGTCAGGGCCTGGGGCAAGGGTTATTTCGCGGTCAATGCGGCGGGCCATGTCGTCGTGCGGCCGGACACCACGGCGGCCCACGAAATCGACCTGTTCGAGGTCGTCGAGGGCCTCAAGGCGCGCGACCTCACGGCACCAGTCGTCGTGCGTTTCTCCGACATCCTCGCCCACCGGTTGCGCCACCTCGCCAGCGCCTTCGCGCACGCGATTGCCGAGAACGAGTACCAGAACCGTTACGCCGCTGTGTTTCCGATCAAGGTGAACCAGCAGCGCCTGGTGGTCGAGGAAGTGTTCCGTTATGGCGCCGAGCACGGCTTCGGCCTCGAGGTGGGCTCGAAGCCCGAACTGCTCGCCGTGATGGCGATGACCGAGGGTTCCTCCGACCGGCTGATCATCTGCAATGGTTTCAAGGACTACAGCTACATCGAGGCGGTGATCCTCGCGACCAAGCTGGGCCGCACCATCATCCCGGTGGTCGAGAACTTCTCCGAGCTGAACCTGATCCTGCAGCACGCCGAGAAGTACGCGGTGCGCCCGCGCATCGGCGTGCGCGTCAAGCTCTCGAGCGAGGGCTCGGGCCGCTGGCGCGACTCGGCGGGCGAGAAGTCGAAGTTCGGCCTGTTCATCACCGAGATCCTCGAACTGGTCGAGGTACTGCGCGCGCGCGACATGCTCGACTGCCTGCAGCTCGTGCACTGCCATCCCGGCAGCCAGCTGCAGGACATCCGCCGCGTCAAGGACGCCGTGAACGAGCTGGCGCACGTGTACGCCGAGCTGTCGAACCTCGGCGCCGGCCTGCGCTACATCGACGTGGGCGGCGGCCTCGGCGTCGACTACGACGGCAGCGGCACCAACTTCCCCTCGTCGATGAACTACTCCGTCAACGAGTACGCGAACGACGTCGTGTACCGGGTCGCGAGCGTGTGCAATGCGCGCGGCATCGCCCACCCGATGATCATCAGCGAATCGGGCCGCGCGATCGCCGCGCAGCACAGCGTGCTGATCTTCAACACGCTCGGCACGTCAAGGCTCGACCGCTTCCGCGTCTCGGGCAAGGTGGAAACCGACCACGATGGCGGCCCCGACCTGCCGCAGCCGGTACAGGACCTGTTCGAGGCGTACTCGACGATCAGCGCGCGCACGCTGGTCGAGTGCTACCACGACGCGATCACCGCGCGCGAGCAGGTGCTGCAGATGTTCAACCTGGGACTCGTGTCGCTCGCGGTTCGCGGCCTCGCCGAGCGGCTGTACTGGGCCACCTGTGCGCGCATCCGCGACCTGTGCCGCAAGCTCGACGAGACGCCCGAGGAACTCGCCGGCCTCGAGGAGATCCTCTCCGACATCTATTTCTGCAACTTCTCCGTTTTCCAGTCGCTGCCCGACAGCTGGGCAATCGACCAACTGTTCCCGATCATGCCGATCCACCGGCTCGACGAGCGCCCGATGAGGAAGGGTGTGCTCGCCGACATCACCTGCGATTCCGACGGCAAGATCGACCGCTTCGTCTCGCCGCGCGATGTGAAGCGCACGCTCGAGCTGCACGAGGTGGGCAACGGCGACGAGTACTACCTCGCCGCCTTCCTCGTCGGCGCGTACCAGGAAACACTGGGCGACCTGCACAACCTGTTCGGCGACACGCACGTGGTGCACATCCGCCTGCACGACGAAGGCGGCTGGGCGATCGACGAGGTCGTCAAGGGCGATACCGCCAACAAGGTCCTCGAGTACATGGAATACGATGTCGAGGAGCTCTATCCGGCACTGTCCCGGGACTGCGAGCGCGCGATCCGCGCCGGGCGCATGACGATCACCGAGAGCCAGGCGCTGAAGCGCTTCTACGAAGGTGAACTGAACGGTTACGCCTACCTCGAGCCCGCCTGAGCCCGCCGCGGGGCGAGCGCTGCCGCGATCAGCCTGTGGACACACGAGCCGGCCGGGGAATGCCGGCCGGACAATGCGCCTGCCGCGCGACTACCATGTCCGGGCCATAAACATGCCGAGGGTTCCACCGATGAGCCATGCCCCGACCCTGCTGAAGCGCCTGCTGCTCACCACCGGTCTGTTCGCGGTCGCCGCCACCGCGCACGCCGGCAAGATCGATCTCGAGACTCCCGAGGGCGCGAACCTCGCCATGCGCAAGGTGCAATGCTCCCTGAAGGACAACGAGCCGGTCACCTATTACTGGAACGGCGAGGTATACAGCCGCGTCGAGGGCGAGGCCGACCGCAAGCTGTTCCGTTTCGAGGCCATGAACATCCGCACCTGTGTCACGGTGAACGACCCGCAGAAGGGCACCGGCTGGCGGCTCGTGTCGCGCGAGCTGCTCCTGTACATGGATCCGAAGACCGGTGAAGTGCTCGACACCTGGGAGAATCCCTGGACCGGCAAGCCGGTGAAGGTCCTGCATATCGACAACGACCCGGTGAACCAGCCCGCCATGTTCGCCGTGGGCCGCGACGGCAAGCCGATGACCTGGCCCGCCCGCTCGCTCGGCGACAACTGGTGGCTGACCCTCACGATTCCGCTCTTCTACAACAATCCGCTCGGCGGTCCATACCAGGCGTACATCGGCGGCATCTACCATGCGACGGAAATGTTCAATTTCATGGGCGACGTGTCCGACCTCGTGAACGACAAGCGGGACACCGCGGCCGTACGCGTCGGCTGGGTGCGCCAGTCGGGCTGGCTGCCGTGGATGGAAATGGGCGGCCGGCCGGGCCTCGTCTATTTCCATGCCGCGGGTCGCAAGATCGAGCGCTTCGCCGACCTGCCGCACATCCTCCAGCACGAGATCGCGACGAATTATCCGAAGTACGCATCGCCGCCACCGGGCGATGACGCGCGGCCGAACGAGACCAGCTGGACCTACTTCATGAAGAAGGTGCCGCCGCCGGCCCCTCCTGCCCGTCATTGATGAGCACCGGGGCCGGCCCGTCCGGCCCCGGTTTGCCTGGCCGCGGGAGCAGGGTTAGCATCGATCCGTCGGCCTTGCAGACGGGATGACGCGATGACGACGATCTATGTCGGGAACCTGCCTTTCTCTGCGACGGAACAGGATGTCCGGGTGCTCTTCGAGGCGCACGGCACGGTCGAGTCGGTCAAGCTGATCAACGATCGCGAAACCGGCCGCCCGCGCGGCTTCGGTTTCGTCGAAATGCCCGAGGGCGATGCCCGGTCCGCAATCCAGGCGACGAATGGCCGGGAGATGGACGGTCGGGCCCTGCGCGTGAACGAAGCGCAGGAGCGACCGCAACGGCTGCGAACCAATGGCGGGCCGTTCCGCCGCTGACCCTTGGCTGCCGGCCCCGGGAGATTGCGCCCGCGCGGTCTTTACCTCGTGACGCTTGCCGGGCTACGGTAGGGCCCTCGGCAAAGGGGTACATCGATGGCACACGGGATCAGGTCAATGATGTTCGCGATGGCAGGTGTCATCGCACTGGCGGCTTGCGCGGCGACGACGAGCACCCGCACCACGACGGCGGCCAGTCTCGACCGCATCCTCGCCGGCGATCACCGCAGCGCGGAGAACCGTGCGCGAGACATGTACCGCCATCCGCGCGAGACCCTGCTGTTCTTCGGCATCCGTCCCGAGCAGACCGTCGTCGAGATCTGGCCGAGCAGCGGCTGGTACACCGAAGTGATTGCCCCGCTGGTCCAGGGCAAGGGCAAGTACTACGCCGCGCACGTGCCCCCGAATCCGGACAACGAAGGCGTCACTCGCGCACTCAAGAACTACGCCGACAAGCTCGCGGCCCGTCCCGACCTGTACGGCGGCGTGACCGTCACTGCGCTCGGCCCGGGCAGTACAGCCGATATCGCCCCCCCCGGAAGCGCAGATCTCGTCGTGAGCTTCCGCAACCTGCACAACTGGATGGCCCGCGACTTCGCTCCGGACGCGATTGCGGCGATGTACAAGGCACTGAAGCCTGGCGGCGTGCTCGGCATCGTCGAACATCGCGGCAATCCCGCGGTCCCGCAGGATCCGAAGGCCGCGAACGGCTACGTGAACGAGGACTACGCGATCCGCATGATCGAGGCGGCGGGCTTCCGGCTGGTGGCGAAGTCCGAGGTGAATGCGAACCCGAAGGACACGAAGGATTACGAGAAGGGCGTGTGGACGCTGCCGCCGCGGTTCGCGGCCGGCGACGTGGACCGCGAGAAGTACGCGGCGATCGGCGAGAGCGACCGCTTCACGCTGAAGTTCATCAAGCCGTCGGGGAAATAGCCGGGGCACGCGCCGCCGCGCGGCGGCGCGCTCACCACATGCTCTTGACGCGCTCGACCGCATCGAGCGCCGACTGGCCCGCCTCGGCGAGCGATGCCTCGCCGAGGTTCGAGCCCTGGAACGTCGTCGCCTCGAGGGTCTTCAGCACCTTTTCGGTCATGAAGCGGCTGCGCCCGCCATACACGTGCGCGTCGCCCTGCTTCGGCTGGTGCGTGAGCGGGAACTTGAGCGGCTGCACCAGCATCAGGTCGTCCTTGGCGCGGGTCATTGCCACGTAAAGCAGCCGCCGCTCCTCCTCGATCGTCTCGGCGCGCCCGGTGGCGAACTCCGACGGAAAACTGCCGTCGACGACGTTCAGCACGTAGACCGTGTCCCATTCCATGCCCTTGGCCGAATGCACGGTCGAGAGCACGAGATAGTCCTCATCGAGCAACGGCTGGCCGGCGAGATCGCCGCTCGCCTGCGGCGGATCGAGCGTGAGTTCGGTGATGAAGCGCTCGCGCGACGGGTACTGGCCCGCGAGCAATTCGAGCTGGTCGAGATCGCCGATGCGCGTGTGCACATGCTCGTAGAGGCGCTCGAGATGCGGCCGGTACCAGGTGCGCACCTGGTTCACCTGCCCGGTCCACGGCTGCTGCGGGCCGGCAAGCGTGACGAGCAGATCGACGAGCTTGCGCCAGTCGACGGCACAATCGGCCGGCGGCTCGAAGCTGCGCAGGGCCTCGAAGCTGCCACCCTGCTGGAGCAGGTGGTTCAGCGCACGGCGCGCATTCGCGGGGCCCATGCCCTTCAATAGCTGCAGCACGCGAAAACCCGCCATCGCATTACGCGGATTGTCGATCCAGCGCAGGATCGCGAGCAGGTCCTTGACGTGCGCGGCCTCGAGGAATTTCAGGCCCCCGAACTTGATGAACGGGATCTTGCGCTTCGAGAGTTCCACTTCGAGCAGGTCGCTGTGGCTCGATGAGCGAAACAGCACCGCCTGGCGCTTGAGCGGCACGTTGGCCTCGCGCGCCTTGAGCACCTGCGTGCACACATACTCGGCCTGCGTCGGCAGGTCCTCGACGGTGACCAGGCGGGGCCGCGAGCCCGTGCCGCGCAGCGACAGCAGGTGCTTGCGAAACTGCTTCGGCGCCTCGGCCATCAGCGCGTTCGACACGTCGAGCACGGCCTGCGTCGAGCGGTAGTTCTGCGCGAGCGCGACGACTTCCGCGCGCGGCTGGAAGTGATCGGGAAACCCGAGGATGTTCTCGACCGTGGCGGCGCGGAACGAATAGATCGCCTGCGCATCGTCGCCGACGACGGTGAGCCCGCTGCCATCCGGGCACAGATGGTAGAGGATCTCCGCCTGCAGGCGGTTGGTATCCTGGTACTCGTCGACGAGCACGTGGTCGAAGTGCGTCGCCACGTGCTGCGCGAGCTTTGGCTCGCTCATCAGGATATGCCAGTAAAGCAGCAGGTCGTCGTAATCGAGCACCGCAAACTTCTGCTTGCGCTCGACATAGGTCCGAAACAGCTTCGTCAGGTCGTCTTCCCACTGCGCGCACCACGGAAACTGCCGCGCGAGCGAGTCCTTGAGTGACAGCTGCGTGTTGACGCGATAGGAATAGATCGCAAGACAGGTGTCCTTGCGCGGGAAGCGCTGCTCCTTCGAGGCGAAACCCAGTTCCTGGCGGATGCCGTCGATCAGGTCGGCCGAGTCGGCCCGATCCACGACCGAGAACTGCGGGTCGAGCCCGAGCTGGCGCGCGTAGTGGCGCAGCAGGCGGTTGCCGACCGAATGGAAGGTGCCGACCCAGCCGAGGCGCTGCAGGATCGTCTGGCTGACGCCGCCGATCACGTCATTCAGCGCCACTTTCGCGACTTCGTGGGCGCGGCGGCGCATTTCGAGCGCCGCACGGCGCGTGAAAGTCAGCATCAGGATGCGCGCCGGGTCGACACCGTGGATCGCGAGGTGCGCGACGCGATGCGCGAGCGTGCTCGTCTTGCCGGTGCCCGCGCCGGCGATGATCAGCAACGGCCCGGACCTGAACCCCTGCGATTCGGCCAGCTCGCCGTAGGCCACGGCCTTGCGCTGGGCGACGTTCAACTTGGCGAGGTGCGCGGTCGTCGACATGAGCGCGCAATATACTTTCCGCCGCCGTGGTTGTCCCGTCCTGCGGTTTGCCGGATCATATCCGGATGGCGGAATCATCGATCGGCATCGGCGGCGTGGCGCTGCGTTTCGCCCTTGCGCTGGTGCTCGTGCTGCTCACGTACAACCCTAGCGGGACCTCCTACTACCATTGGGTGGCAGGCGACCTCGCGAACTTCGATGCGTTGAAGGCGCTCGCGGGCGTGGTGCTGCTGATCGGGTGGGTGGTGTTCCTCACCGCCACCGCGCGCTCGCTCGGCGCCATCGGTGTGCTGCTGTCCACCGCCTTCTTCGCCGCGCTCGTCTGGGTCGCCGTGCAGTACGGCTGGTTCGAGGCGGCCCCTCGCACACTCTTGTGGATCGGTCTGGTGGTCGCGGCCGCGGTGCTCGCGATCGGCATGTCGTGGTCGCATGTACGCCGACGCCTGAGCGGCCAGCTCGACGTCGACGAGGTCGACACACGATGAAAACCGCGAAAGCCGCCAGCACCCGCCGCCACCGCGCGCAGCCGAAGCACCTGACCGCAATTGGCGTGAAGCCTGCCGCGCGCCGCGCACTGCCGCCCGACCTGCGAAAGTACTTCGGCATTTGCGAGGAGCGCATCGGCTTCCTGCCGAACGTGCTCGCGGCCTACAGCTTCGATGCGACCAAGCTGCGCGCCTTCATCGCGATGTACAACGACCTGATGCTCGGCGACTCGCGCCTCACCAGGCTCGAGCGCGAAATGATCGCGGTCGTCGTGTCCGCCGCGAACCGTTGCTATTACTGCCTCGTCGCTCATGGCCAGGCGGTACGCGAGCTGTCTGGCGACCCGACGCTCGGCGAACTGCTGGTCATGAACTACCGGGCCGCGAAGCTGCCGGCCCGCCAGCACGCAATGCTCGACTTCGCGCACAAGCTGACAGTGACTCCCGCGCAGGTGGGCAGCGCCGATCGACGCCGACTCGCGCACGCGCGCTTCAGTGCGCGCGACATCTGGGACATCGCCGCGGTGACCGGATTTTTCAACATGACGAACCGGCTGGCAACGGCGGTCGACATGATGCCGAATGCCGAGTACCACGCCTTGGCCCGCTGAGCCCCATCGGTGCTGATCTCGAGCGATACGAAATTCCGCGGTCGCATCGTGACCGCCAATGTCGAAGTCGTCGATCTGCCAAACGGTCATCGCGCGACGCTCGACATCGTGCATCACCCGGGCGGCGCGGCGATCGTGGCGGTCGATGCGCGGCTGCGGGTGTGCGTGCTGCGCCAGTATCGCCACGCGGCCGGCGGCTGGGTGTGGGAGTTGCCCGCCGGCAAGCTCGAGTCCGGCGAGCCGCCGCTTGCCACCGCGCAGCGGGAGATCGTCGAAGAGGCCGGCATGTCCGCGACGCACTGGGACCCGCTCGGCGTCATCCTGAGTTCGCCGGGCGTGTTCACCGAGAGGATCCACCTGTTCCTCGCCACCGCACTCGAGCCGGCCACTCAGGCCACCGAGACTGGCGAGCTGCTGGAAGTGCACTGGATCGACTTCGACGAAGCGTGCCGCAGGGTACTCACGGATGGGATCTCGGACGCCAAGACCTGTGTGGGCCTGTTGCGGGCCGCAGCGCACCCCACCCTGGCCGCCTTGCGGGCCCCCGGGATGTGAACTGCGCCGCGGTTGCGCCCCGCCCCGATCGTTACACTTGAGCCGATCGTGGCAGAAGATTCCACCAAACCGCCGAACGGCGCGCGCCGTGTCGCCCACGTCGTGCGCGACGATCTCGGCAATGCGCGCGTCGAATGGCAGAAGATTCCAGACGACCGGACCGGGAGCTTTGCGCGCCCGAACCTCGCGATCGAGGGCGAAGGGCCCGACCTCGGCGTCGATCCCTATGATCGCACCGTGCCCTCCGGCAAGCGCGATCCCCAGGGCACCGGCACGACGCGCCGCGACCTGCGCAAGCTCTCCGAGTGGATCAAGTTGAAGCGCGAGATGGAAGAGCGCAAGGCCCGCGGCGAAGACGAAAACAAGGAATAGCGCCTCAGGCGCAACGCTCGATGTGCGCGAGCTTGCGCGCCTCGGTGAGCCGGTAGAACCGGCGCAGTTCCGCCACCATGTCCCGAAACGCGGCGTCCGCCGGATGCTGCAGCCTCTCCTCCATGCGCCGGCAGAAGCGCGCCGCGTAGGCGCTTGCCCGCCGGTAGAGATGCGCATGCTGCGGCGGCAGCCTTGGATCGACCTGCGTACACGAGAACAGGATGCGGTGCAGCTCGCGCGGGAAGCGCTCCGGTGCCTGGCTGCGCAGCAGCCACAGGGTGGCGACGTACTTGTCGACCTCGGCCTGTGTCTCGAGTTCCATGCGCGACACTTCGCGATCGTGGCCGGCGTGGAACGCGAGATAATGGAAATGGCTCACGCCCTCGAGCGCGGTCCAGCAGTCGGCGAGGTTGCCGGCGTCGAGGCACTCGAGCGGGTCGGCTGCGGCCAGCCGCTCGAGCAACTGCGCATCGAGATACAGCGCGACCGCCATGTCATCGCCGTCGCGGGCCACCAGCAACTGCTCCCCGTTCGCCGCAGACCGCGCCGCCCGCGGCACCCAGCCCGGATCGGTGACCAGGAAATCGCAGACATCGTGCGCGAGCGGCACGTCGTAGATACCGGCGAGCAGATCCTGCAAGGCGCGCAGCACCATGACTGCCGCTGTCAGTGCTGGAACGAGGTACGCGCGCCGGCGGCCGGCGCCACGCCGAGTTTCGACAACAGGCGCTCGGCGCGCCGGCTGCCGGTCCTGATCCACAACTCGTAGAGCCGCAGGATGTCCTGGTCGCTGTGCTGGTAACCCGATTCGCTCACCTCGTTGAGCGCATCGACGAGCAGCTGGAACTTCGCGGCGAGTTCACCGAACACCGGCCCGAGCGCCGGCCGCCCGCTCTGGCGCACTGCATCCGACAACGTGCCGTAGGCGCGCCCGCCCATTGCGATGTGATAGTCGATGTCGATCAGTTTGCGCGCGAAACCCTGCGCGAAGAAACCCGCCACGAACAGCGACACGTCGCCGAGTCGCTGCAGGCCGGCGCAACGCTCCTGCGGGCTGCGCGCTTCGAGTGCCTCGCCCAGCATGACGACGAGCGGCTTGATGCGCACACCGTCGGGCGTCGTCTCGAACAGCGCTTCCGAGCGCGCGAACAGCGTCAGCATGTTGACGACATACTGCTCGGTCTCGCCGCCGACTTCGACATGCTGGCGCGCGAGGGTCTCCCGCAAGGAATCACGGAAGAACTCACGCAGGCTGTGTACCGTGACGACCATGGGCCCTAGCCTCCTGCCGTACGCCTGAACAGTCCGTGAACGAGCGCAGGTTTTCAAGCGCGCACCGTCATGCTGCGGCGCTGGCAGCCACGCGGTTACACTGCTGATTGCGACGGGGGTCTCGAACGATGACGCGATATCAGTGGCTGGTGCTGGCGGCGGCATGGCTCGGCTGGGGCTTCGACGTGTTCGATGCCCTGCTGTTCAACTTCGTCGCGCCGAACACGGTGCCCGTGCTGCTCGGACTCGAACCCGGCAGCGCCGTGGCACGCGATGCGACCGTGCTGTGGACCGGCATCCTGTCCTCGATCCTGCTGATCGGCTGGGCCGTCGGCGGCGTCGTGTTCGGCTGGTACGCCGATCGCTACGGCCGGCGGCGCGCGCTGTTCGTCACCGTGGCCCTCTATGCCGTGGGCACGGCACTGTGCGCCGCTTCGATGAACATGGGACAGCTGGTCGTGTTTCGCGCGATCGCGAGCCTCGGTATCGGTGGCGAGTGGGCGGTGGGCGCCGCGCTGGTCGCCGAGTCCCTGCCGGAGTACCTGCGCCTGTTCGGCGCCACCGTGCTGTACACCGCCTCGCCCATCGGGCTGCTGTTGGCCTGCTGGGTTAGTTACCAGGTCGCGGGCGTGTGGTTTGCCGACGACCCGGCCAACTCCTGGCGCTACGTGTTCCTCTGCGGTCTCGCACCCGTTGCGCTGGCGTTCGCCGTGCGTGCCTTCATCCACGATCCGGAAATCTGGACGCGCGCCCGCGAGCGGTACGCACCGCCCTCGCCCCGCGAGCTGTTCACGCCGCAGGTGCGCCGCGCGACGCTCGTCGGCAGCCTCGTGTCGGTCGCGGGCCTGCTCACCTGGTGGGCCTGCAATGCCTTCGTGCCGCTGCTCGGTACCTGGCTTGCCGTCGAGAACGCGCCCGGCGAGATCGAGCGCTGGAAGACGATGGCGTCGAACGCGTTCAACCTGGGTGGCCTGGTTGGCGCACTCGCGGCCCTGCCGCTCGCACACTGGCTCGGGCGACGCGCGATGTTCGCGGCCTATTTCCTCTATTCCGCGCTCGCGATCGCCGCGACTTTCGGGCTCGAGATCGCGCCCGAACTGCGCATCCGCCTGCTGTTCTTCGTCGGTGTAGGCGTGTACGGGATCTTCAGCACCTACGTGTTCTATCTGCCCGAGCTCTTCCCGGCGCGCCTGCGCGCGAGCGGCGCGGGCTTCTGCTACAACATCGGCCGCGTCGTCGCCGCGGCGGGCCCGCTCGCGATCGGCATCGCGACCTCGACGGCCGATGGCTCATCCGCCGCCCTGCTCGGCACGATGATCTGGGTGGCGATCATCCCGCTCGCGGCTGCATTGCTGACACCGTTCGTGATCGAAACCCGGGGCATGAAGCTGCAATGAACCTGACACTGCTGATCGGCAACCAGAATTATTCGTCGTGGTCACTGCGACCCTGGATGTTGCTGCGACACCTGGGGCTGGCGTTTGCCGTGGAGAAGGTGCAGCTCGATGCGCCACGGTTCAAGGCGCAGGTCGCGGCCTTCGGTCCCGCCGGACGGGTGCCCATGTTGCGCGACGGTGAACTCGTCATCTGGGATTCGCTTGCGATCTGCGAGTACGCCTGTGAACTCGCGGGGCGCGGCTGGCCGCGCGAGCGCGCCGCGCGTGCCCGGGCGCGGGCTCTCGCCGCCGAGATGCACGCGGGATTCGCGGGCCTGCGCGGCGCATGGAGCATGAACGCGCGCGCGCGCGATCGCTGCGCGGCAATGACACCGGCGCTGGCTGCCGACATCGCCCGCATCGACGCCGCCTGGTCGGAATGCCGGCGCGCATTCGGCGCACAGGGACCGTGGCTGTTCGGCGCCGACTACACCGTGGCCGACGCGATGTTTGCGCCGGTCGTGCTGCGCTTCAACACCTATGCGGCGCGCACCGGGGGCGCGGCGCTGTCGAGCGCGGCGGCGGCCTATGTCGGGCACGCGCTCGCCGATCCCATCCTGGGGGAATGGATGGCCGCGGCGCAGGCCGAATCCTGGGTGCTCCCGCGCGAGGAGATCGACTGAGGGTGCTTGGGTATCATTGCGGCCTGCGTACCAATCCGGAGACCGCGATGCCGAGACTCGCCGCCCTCACCGCGGGCCTGCTTGCGCTGGCCGCCACCGCCGCGCTCGCGAGCGCCCCCTTCACCGCCGACGACCTCGTTTCACTGCATCGCGTATCCGATCCGCAGGTATCGCCCGACGGGCGCTACGTCGCGTTCGTTCAGCGCGAGACCGATCTCGAAGCCAACCGTGGTCGCACCGACCTGTGGCTGATCGATCTCGACGCGCGAAAGGCTGCACCGCGCCGACTCACGCACGACGCGGCGAACGACACGCAGCCGCGCTGGGCGCCCGATGGCAGCACGCTGTATTTCCTGTCGGCACGTTCGGGCAGCACGCAGATCTGGCGCCTTGCGCTCGGCGGGGGCGAGCCGCTGGCGGTAACCGACCTGCCGGTCGATGTCGGCAGCTTCAGGATTTCGCCGACAGGCGAGCACCTCGTGTTCAGCATGGCAGTGAAGCCAGCGGTGCAGGCAAGCAAGGGCAGCAGCAAGGCGAGCGGCCAGGTGTACGAGCAGCTGTTCATGCGCCACTGGGACGCCTGGTCCGACGGCTCGCGCTCGCACCTCTTCGCCGCGCCCCTCGACGCAAGCGGCCGCATTGGCGCTCCGGTCGACTTGTCGCAGGAACTCGACGGCGACGTGCCTTCAAAGCCCTTCGGCGGCGACGAGGAGTATGCCATCTCACCCGACGGCAGACGCGTGGTGTTCAGCCTGCGCATCGCGGGCCGCACCGAGCCGTGGTCGACGAACTTCGATCTGTTCGAGGTGGCCATCGGCGGCGGCACGCCGGTGAATCTCACGGCAGGCAATCCCGCGTGGGACACGAGCCCGGTGTTCCTCGCGAGTGGCGACCTCGCGTGGCTCGCAATGCAGCGCCCGGGCTTCGAGGCCGATCGCTTCCACATCATGTTGCGCCGTGCGGGCAAGGAGGCAAGAGCCCTGACGCTCGACTGGGACCGTTCGGTCGCACGCCTCGGCGCCACGCGCGACGGCAAGCACCTGCTTGCAACCGCCGACGACATCGGCCAGCACGCGCTGTTCGCCATCGACCCGGCGAACGGCAAGCCGGTCAGGCTGGTCGGCGAGGGGTACGTCGATGAGTTCGCGCCCGCCAGGGGCGGTGTCGTGTTCAGCTGGGCCAACCTCGCGGCCCCGGCCGACCTCTGGATGCTGCGCGACGGCGGCAAGCCGGTGCGGCTCACAGACGTCAACGCCGCGCGCCTCGCGGGAAGCGCGCTGGCCGAATTCGAGCAGTACAGCTTCAAGGGCTGGAACGACGAGACCGTGTACGGCTATGTGATGAAGCCGCACGGCTACACGGCCGGGAAGAAATACCCGATCGCGTTCATCGTGCACGGTGGGCCGCAGTCGAGCTACGCCAATGCCTGGAGCTATCGCTGGAATCCGCAGGTTTATGCCGGCCGCGGCTACGCGGTGGTGTTCATCGACTTCCACGGCTCGCCGGGTTACGGGCAGGCGTTCACCGACTCTATCAGCGGCAACTGGGGCGGCGCTCCGTTCATCGACCTGCAGAAGGGGCTCGCCGCCGCGACCGACCGCTATGACTGGCTCGACGCCGACAAAGCGTGCTCGCTGGGCGCCTCGTATGGCGGCTACATGCAGAACTGGATCGCGGGCAACTGGCCCGATCGCTTCCGCTGCATCGTCAACCACGACGGCATCTTCGACAACAAGTCGATGTACTACACCACCGAGGAACTGTGGTTTCCGGAATGGGAAAACGGCGGGCCGTATTACGAGCAGCCGGCGACCTACGACCGGTGGGACCCGTCACGGCAGGTGGGCGAATGGCGCACGCCCATGCTCGTGATCCACGGCGCCAGGGATTATCGGGTGCCGGATGCGCAGGGCATCGCGACGTTCACCGCGCTGCAGCGGCGCGGCATCGCATCCAGGTTCCTGTACTTCCCCGATGAGAACCACTGGGTACTGAAGCCTGCCAACAGCCTCCAGTGGCATGCGGAAGTGCTCGACTGGCTCGACAGATGGCTGAAGTAGGCGCCGGCGCGCTCAACGGCGGCGGTTGTACGGATCGTAGCCGCCGCCCTTGTCGTCCTCGAGCTTGAGTTCCTTGTCGTCCTCGATGCGCAGTTCCGGCGCATCGAGGCGCTTGAGCAACTTCGAGGTGCTCTCGAGTGCGAACACGCCGGTGGCGACCGCGATGTCCCACACGGCGTTGCCACGCTCGTCATGACGCACGCGCCCGGATTCGGCCTCACCCGGCGCGGCTGCACGCGGCTTGGGCGGCGGCTGCGGCCTGGGCGCCCTGAGCGCGCGCATCTTTTGCGTCGTGTCATCGAGCTTCTTGATCGTCCTCGAGATGAAGCCTTTCACTCGGACTTCCGCCAGCGCGCGAGTGGTTCGTCGTCGCTGCCGGAGAGCAGCCGGCCGCCCGCATTGTAGTAACGCTCGGAGCGGGCATAGTCGTCGGGTGTGAGTTCGGCGCGCGCATCGAGAAAGGCGAGCGATCCGCCCGCGCGCGAGGCCCGGCACTGCTTCCGGTCGTTTGCGCCGACGAACTTCCCGGCCTCGAGGTCCTTGACCCACAGCATCTCGCAGCCCGCCTGCACTTTCAGGTCCTGCTCCATCAGGCTCTTGAACAGATCGGGATTCTGCAAACCGGCACGCCAGCGCCCCGGCTCGGCGAACGCGTAGCTCGCCTGCACGATCTGTTTGTCGACGACTTCGAACGCAATCACACGCTGCGACACCACCCGGCGGCTGTCCTGCGTGGAGCGCTCCTCGGTGAAGAACACATTGTCGCTGATGAACGGCGCATAGATCGGCACGAACGCCAACTCGTGCGGGCCATTCAGGTAGGTGCCTGGCAACCAGGTCGCGAGCTCGGACAGCTCGGCCTTGCGCAGGTCGCTGGTGTTCGAGCAGCCTGCCAGCAGCGCCAGAATCAGCAGCGCAAGTCCTCGCTCAACCATAGAAAGTCCGCCATTGCGCCTGGTAGCCGAGCCCGAGGGTGATGATACGCTCGAGCAGTTCGGGATACGCATAGCCGGCCTCGAGCGCCGACAGCGCAAAATCTTCCTCCTCGGAGAGGTTCGGATTCGCGTTCGCCTCGAGCACATAGATGCGTCCATCCGCCGCGAGGCGGAAATCCATGCGCGCATACCCCGACAGGCCGAGCGCGCGGTAGATGCGTCGCGACAACGTATCGAGGCGCTGGACGATCTCGCGCGGCAGCTCATCGGCCTCGCGCGTCGTGATGCCGTATTTCTTCTGGTAGCGCCGATCCCATTTCACCTTGCGGGTGGCGATCGCCGACAGCGAATCGGGCATCGAGCCAAACACCATTTCCCACACCGGCAGGCGTGTCAGGCGATCGTTGCCGAGCACGCCGACGTACAGTTCCTGGCCGGCGATGTATTCCTCGACCAGCGCATCGGAGCCGATCTGCTCGTGCACGAAGCCGACGCGCTCGCGCAGTTTCGCCTCGTCTTCGACCACCGACGCCTGGGCGATGCCGAGCGAGGCATCCTCCGTGGTCGACTTGACGAACAGCGGGAACTTCAGCTTCTTCGGCAGCTTGAACTTGACGCCCTTCCTGAACACCGCGAACTGCGGCGAGGGGATGCGATGGTAGGAAAACAGCTGCTTGCAGATCGACTTGTCGCGTGACAACAGCAATCCGCGCGGATTCGAACCGGTATAGGGCTGACGCATCAGCTCGAGAAACGCCACGACGTGCTGGTCGTAAGTGACGATGCCGTCGAACTCCTCGAGCAGGTTGAACACGATGTCGGGCTGCCAGTCGGTGATCGCACCGCGCAACTCGGTCAGCGTGTCGAGCACACCGACGCAGCGCACCTCGTGGCCACGCTTCTTCAGCGTCGATATGACATCGAACTCGGTGCGCCACTCTTCGACTTCCTTTTCGCTCCGCCCTTCGAGCGAATCGGGCGGAACGAGGGTCGCGTGGACGACGACCAGCACCTTGAGTTTCTTCATAGCCTCATTTGAGGACTGGTGCTTTCCGCATAGAGACTGACGAGGCGCGACAGCATCCAGCGCGCATTGCGCAACGCATCGCGCTGGCTGCCGCGCGGATAGAGCCTCAACTGATCACTTCGTTCGATGATCATGCGCAATATCTGGAACGCACTATAACGTGCCACGCCCTGTTCGCGCACTACCGCATCGACGAGCTCGCGCTTGGCGGCACGCATCAGCGTGCTCGCGCGCGGCGTCGTGCGTCGCGGCCGGCTCGGGGTGAACACCTTCGACAGCATCACGTCGATGAGCCCGCGGCGATACTGGCTGTAGCGATCGAGCTTCTCGCTGTAGTGCTCGGCGAGCGTGCGCGTGCTCGCATCGATCGGCTCGATGCGCGTGCGCACGCGCACCGGGGCACGCTTGCCGCGCAGCTCGGTCATGACTTCGTCGACGAACTCGAGCTTCTGGTACGCGGGCCAGTCTGCATAGCCGCGGCGCCACGACGAATACGGGGTGAGCCACACCGCGAATGTCTCGGCGAAGTCCTCGGTCGGATGCGACTGCGCATACCAGTCGCCGAGATGCTGCACATAGCGGCGGCTGCCGGGGCGCGGGCGATAGCGGTCGGGATACGGCAGCGACGCCGGCCCAAAGGTCTCGCGCCAGCGTTTGCGGCGCCGCAGGCGGTACGCCGTGTCGATGGCATGACCCGCTTCGTGGCGCAGGATGCGCTTGAGCCATTGGGCGTTGCCACCCTCGACGTGCTTCATCATCGTGCGCTCGAGGCGCTCGAGGCGCGGATGCGCGAGATAGAAGGGAATCGAAATGCCCGGTATGCCGTCCGGCGAGAACCATTCCTCGCCAAACCACGCATGCGGACGAAAGGCGATGCCGCGGCGTTCGAGATCGCGATACAGCGTGCGCATGTGCCGCGCGAGCGGCGTGCGTTCGAGCCTCAGGTGCAGGTCGCAGAAGCGCATCTGCAACAGGTCCTCGTCTCGCAGGCGCGCCCACGCCAGCGGGCGGCGTTTCGATGCGGCCCTGCGCGGCGCGCTGGCGCGCGCGCGCGCAGCGGGGCGGTGGTGGACGAGAATCGGCATCGACAACAGACCTCTGGCACCGGCCCGAGGACCGGTGCGAGCGAAAGCGGAACGGAACGCAAAAAGGATAGCAGTTGGAGCAGTCGGTGCCGGGTTTTCGGTATTTCGGTTATTTCCGCGCGCCCGGCGCGCGGAAATAACCGAAATACCGAAAACCCGGCATCGGTCCTCAGTCCGCAGCCAGGCCTTCCATTGCCCGGACCAGCAGCCGGTCGGCGAAATCGGTCACGAGGTCCTTGCCAATCAGGCTGTTACGCCATGCGGCCGGAATCGCCGCCGCGCCGTAGTGGGCGCCTGCCAGTTGCCCGCAGGCGGCAGTGAGGACATCGGAATCGCGCCCCCGATTGGCGCATAGCAACAAGGCCTCGCGCAGCGTCGCTGTCGTCTCGAAGGCCGCGAGCGTCGCGGCGAGCACATCGAGCGCGGTGGCCTGCGCCGGCGCGGGGACGTTGAGCGCATCCCGGTAGCCGCCCGCCGCGATCTGCGCCACCTCGGGTCGCAGGGCGCCGCTCGTACCGAGCCGACGTACGCCGTGCAGGATGACGGCCTTGTCGCGGCCGCTGAGCGCCCCTTGCAGCGCCACAGCCAGCACGCGGCAGGCCTCGAGCACCAGCGGCGCCTGGCAGGTGGTGCGCGCAAGCTCGACGGCGGTATCGATGGCCACCGCAGGGACGGCGAAATGGAACATCAGCGCCGGCGCCATGCGGGTCAACGGCTCCGGATCGAGGAGCGCCGGGTCGTGCGAGCCGGGAAAGCGTTGTCGACGCCAGCGCGCCGCCGCCAGCGCGCGGGTCACGCCGGCCGTGATGCCGACGCACTGTCCGGTCGCCGACAGGTAGCCATCCTGCTGCCAGCGCATGAACCGCGCGACCTGGTCCACCGGATCGAATCCGCCGCGCTCGAGAAAACTGTCGGCGACGCACAGCGCCATCGCCGTGTCGTCACTCCAGGCACCGCGCGGGAGGTCGAACGGTCCGCCGCCCAGCAGGTCGCCCACCGGCGTGAAGCTGCCGGGCTTGCGGTACTGGGTCGCCGCTGCCAGCGAATCCCCGATCGCCAGGCCGAGCAGCGCGCCGGTGAACCGCTCGCGCAATGCGTGGGTGGCTGCCATCGCATCGTCGTCGAGCGTCGGATCGAGGATCGCGGGCCAGCGGTAGACGAAGTTGCGCTGCTCTTCCGTCTCGGGGATCGACGGCCACGAGCGCGCGCGTTCGCTGCCCGTCCACAGCACATTCAGCGCATCGAGCGCCGCGTCCCCGCGCCGCCCATGCTGCGCGAGATGGCAGCCGACCACCATGCCGGTGCGGCCGATACCCGCTCGGCAGTGCAAGTAGAGCTTGCGGCCCTCGGCCAGCACCCCGTCGATGACTTCGATGATCTCGCTCATGTGCTCGGGTTCGAGCGGCACGCCATGGTCCGGAATCGGTTTCCTGATGTGCAACATGCCGCGCGCGAGTTCGCCGTCGTAGGCGGGCAGTTCGCCCGGAGCGGTCAGGTCGAGCCAGGTGTCGATGCCGAGCGCGGTGAGTGCGGCGAGTCGCGCGCGCGTGTCCTCGCGCGTTGCTCCACCCGGGTATTCACCCGCGAGCCAGCGCCCATCCTGCACCCAGTACGCGTTGCGAAACGGCAGGTCGATCACTGCGGCGCGCGGGTTATCGAGGCGAAATCGAACAGCGAGGGATCGGCGAGATGTGCCGGCTCGACCTGGGTCAGCGCCGTGAAGATCGACGCAACGCGTCCGGGTTGCTCGCGCTCCCATCCGGCGAGCATGCGTTTGACCGCAAGACGCTGGTTGTTGTCCTGCGAGCCGCACAGCTTGCACGGGATGACGGGAAAGGCGCGCGCCCGCGCGTAACGCTCGATCTCGCGCTCGGGCACATAGGCGAGCGGGCGAATCACGACATTGCGGCCGTCCTCGGAGACGAGTTTCGGCGCCATCGCCTTCAGCCGCCCGCCGTGGAACAGGTTCAGGAACAGTGTCTCGACGATGTCGTCACGATGGTGCCCGAGGGCGATCTTCGTGAAGCCATGCTCTTCGGCGAACCGGTACAGCGCGCCGCGTCGCAGCCGCGAGCACAGCCCACACATCGTGCGCCCCTCGGGGATCACGCGTTTCACCACACTGTAGGTGTCCTGCTCGATCTGGTGAAACGGCACGCCGAGGGCCCGACAATATTCCGGCAGCACGTGTGCCGGGAAGCCGGGCTGCTTCTGGTCGAGATTGGCCGCGGCCACCTCGAATTCCACCGGCGCACTGCGCTGCAGGGACAACAGCAGGTCGAGCAACGTGTAGGAGTCCTTGCCGCCCGAGAGGCAGACCATGACCCGGTCGCCGGCCTCGATCATGCGGAAGTCCTCGATCGCCTTGCCGGTGAGGCCGCGCAGGTGCGCGGCGAGCCGCTTCGAGGTGCTGGACTGGACGATCTGGGGTGCTGTCACGTCAGGCGGCAGCAGTGCGGGCGGCGGGATCCTCGAGGTACTTGCCTTCGAGGTAACGCAATGCGGACGCCGCCGACAGCGGCTTGCCGGTGGCGTTCTTCAACAGTTCCTGCGTCGTGACCTTCGAGCCGAGCGAGTGCACGTGCTCGCGCAGCCACGCGAACAGGCCGCCGAATTCGCCGCGTGCGACCTGTTCATCGAGCGCCGGGATGTCGGTGCGCAGTTTTTCATAGAGCTGGGCGGCGATCGCGGCGCCGAGCGCATAGGACGGGAAATAACCGAACGAACCGACGGCCCAGTGGATGTCCTGCAGGCAGCCTTCCCGATGGTTGGCAGGCGAGACGCCGAAGCGGTCCTGCATGAACTCGGCCCAGGCCGCCGGCAATTCGCGCACGGCAAGCTGGCCGGCGAGCAGCTTCTTCTCGAGTTCGTAGCGCAGCTGGATGTGCAGCGCATAGGTGAGCTCGTCGGCATCGACGCGGATCAGGCCGCGCCGCACGCGCGTCAGGTGGGCGTAGATGTTCTCCACCTCCCACTCCGGCCCCTCGACGCCGAAGTGCTTCACGAGCAGCGGCTGCAGGTAGCGCACGAACGGCCGGCTGCGACACAGGATCATCTCGATCAGCAGTGACTGACTCTCCTCGATCGCCATGCCGCGGTCCCGTCCCACCGGCTGGCCACGCCATTCGCGCGGCAACCCCAGGTCGTACATCGCATGCCCGGTCTCATGCAGCGCGCCGAGCACGCCGCTGAACAGGTCGTCGGTGCTGTAGCTCGTCGTGATGCGGATGTCCCCGGGGACACCCTCGGTGAACGGATGCTCGCTCTCGTCGATGCGGCCGTTCTCGAACGAAAAGCCCAGCGCCTTCATCAGTTCGGTCACGAGCTGACGCTGCTTGGCGAGCGGGAATTTGCCGGTGAGCGGCAGCGACGGGTGCTTCGCCTGCAGCGCGATCGCCTCGCGGATCAGTGTCGGCACCCGGCGCGACAGCGACTTGAACATCGCGTCGATGTCCGCCATCGTGATGCCGGGACTGAACTCGTCGATCAGGGCATCGTAAGGCGCGAGATTGAGCGCCTGGCCGAGCAACTGCGCCTTGTCGCGCACCAGGTGCAGCACTTCCTCGAGATGCGGGGCAAAGATCGCGAAATCGTTGGCGCCGCGCGCCTCGACCCATTTGACCTCGGCCTGGGAGGTCGCGCGAGCGAGGCGCGAGACGAGCGACACCGGGGTCGCGATGGCGTGGTCACGCTGGCGGCGCATTTCGCGCAGGTTCGCGACCTGCCAGTCATTGTTGCCCTGGATATTGGCCTGCGCCCGGTCGAGCAGCCGGCTGATGCGCGGCGCGGTCAGCAGCGCGTGATGTTCGGTCTCGAGGGCGGCCAGCTGTTCACCGCGAATCTCCGCGCTGCCCTTGGGCATCATCACGGCCGCGTCCCAGCGCAGCAGCGCCAGCGCGCCACGGAACGCGTGGAGGCGCTTCCACTCCTGTTCGAGCTGCTGATAAGGCGTTGCAGACACGGGGTCACCAGACGGGGGAACGTCGGCCATTGTACCCGCTGGGGCGCCCTCACGGGCCGCGCTTGGAGACTTAATCTTTTGGATTCAATGAGTTATGTCGATGCCGGCTGGTTGACAGCCTCGGCCACGGTGCTGCCTTCGCGCACCTTCTGCGTGCCCTCGATGACAATGCGCTCACCCTGTGCCAGGCCGGAAACGACCTCCACCCTGCCGGGGGTGCGCCGACCGATCTGCACCTCGCGCCGCGCCACGCGGCCGTCTTCGACGACGAATACATACTGGCGGCTCTGCTCCGGTACCAGCGCCTCCTCCGGAATCACGAGCGCGTCGTACTCCTCTCTCGCGAGGGAGACGTTCACGTACATGCCGGGGCGCAGCAGGCCGCCCTCGTTCGGCACGAGCGCACGCACCGTGACTGAACGCGTGGCCGGATCGATGCGCGAATCGATCGTCAGCACGCGGCCGGCGAGCTCGCGGTCAGGATGCGCGGCAGTACGCGCGGTGATGTCGAGTCCGCTGCGCAGGCTCCCGAGCTGGTTCTCAGGCACGGCGAAATCGACCTTCATGACACTCGTATCGTCGAGCGTCGTGATCACGGCGCCAGGATTGACCAGGCTGCCGACGCTGACCCGTCGCAGGCCGACACGCCCCGCGAACGGTGCACGGATCACGGTGTCGCCGAGCCGCGCCTGCGCGGCATCGACGCGCGCCTGGTTGGCCTTCATCGTGGCTTCGAGCTGCTCGTACTGTGACTGCGACACGACGCGCGTCGAGAGCAGGTCGCGCGCGCGCGCGTACTGGCTCGTGCTCTCCGTCAGCGCAGCGCTCGCCTCGGCCAGATCGGCGCGGGCCTGCGCATCGTCGAGCGAGACCAGCGCCTGGCCACGCTTGACGGTCTGGCCGTCCTGGAAGTGCACGGCCATGACGAGGTTCGAGGACTTCGAGGTGATGTTGACCGACTCGTTCGCCACGGCCGTGCCGAGTGCCTGCAGCTCGCGCGAGACGCGCTCGCTGCGAACTTCGTCCGTGACCACGGAGACAGCTGCCGCGGCGCCCTGCGCCCGGGCGCCGGCGCCCGCACTGGCGCCCATCGCGACAGGCGCCTCGCGATTGCCGCCGTGGCGGGTCTGGTAAATCGCCCAGCCCCCTGTGAGCAGGGCGACGATGACGCTGGCGGCAGTGATGATGTTGCGGGTGTCGGTCACGGCTCAGTATGGCACGCGATCGAGCAGCCCGACGGCGAGCGCCGTGCCCGCGAGCACGACCACGCAACCTGCGAGCAGGCTCACGGTGATCGGCTCGGAGAGCACCAGCGCTCCCCACAGCACGCCGAAAGGCGGGAAAAGGAAGGTCACGGTCACGGCCCGCCCCGCGCCGACATTGCGCAGCAGGCGGAAATAAATCATGTACGCGACCGCGGTGCAGATGACACCCAGCGTCACGGCCGCTATCCAGGCCCGCGGCGAGATCGGCGTCGACGGCCAGGTGGCCACCGCAAACGGCAGGATCGCCGCCAGCGCACCGAGCACGGTGCCGGTGGCCAGCGCCACCGGATCCGCGGTCGGGAATGCGCGGCGCGTATAGCTCGCCGCCCATCCATAACATGCCGCACCGGCCAGCGCGGCGAGTATGCCGCCAAGCGCACCGATGCCGAGGGTGCCCAGCGCATCGTTGACGAGCCACAGCACGCCGACGAAGGCGACCACGATGCCGGCGACCCGCAGCACGGACAACCGCTCGCCGAGCCACAGCCATGCGATCAACGCACCGAACATCGGCGTGGTGGCGTTGAGCAGCGCCGCCAGCCCGCTCGTGATGCTGAGCATGGCGTAGGCGTACAGCGTGAACGGAATTGCCGAAGCCATCAGCCCGAGCAACAGCAGGCGCAATGGCTGCGCGCGCAGCAGGCTGCGCTCGCGCAGGAAAAACAGCAAGGTGAGCACCGCGACGAAAATGCGCACGGCCGCGAGCGGCACTGCGCCAAACTCCGGCGAGGCAATGCGCAGCAGCACGAAGGCGCCTCCCCATATGCCGCCGAGCAGCAGCATGTCCGTCAGATCGCGCGTACGCATCAGTGCAGGTTGCGCCGCAGTGATTCGATCCAGCCGGGCGTATCCCAGCCCGGGGTCGGATCGCCCAAGCGGACGATCACCAGCTGCTGCGCGGGCCAGATCCACACGGCGCGGCCGTCGCCGGACAACAGCAAGCCGTCGCCTGCGAGCCCCGACGCCTGCAGGCCGTGGTGCGGATTCGGCAACGATCCGCGCGCCATCTCGCCGGCCCAGCCCCGATCCTGCGCGAGCAGCGCGCCGATCCTGAGCACATCGACTGGCGTGGCGCGCAAGCCATCGAATGCGGCGACCGTGCCGCGCGGGCGATCGAGCGCGAACTCGGCGCGACCTGCGCGGCCCGGTTGCCACACCGAACGCTCGATCAGGGTCGCGTAGCTCTCGCCGCTCGCGCGCTCGAGTATCAACGCGGCGAGCTGCGCATCGACACGCGCGAGCGCGAAGTGCGTTCCCGGCTCGTGCGCGGCCCGATACGACAGCGCGGTACGTTCAAGGGTGGTGCCGAACTGCAGCCTGCCAGCCTTGCCGAGCCGCCCCCGCCAGCCCGCCTGCGGTGGCGTCTCGAGTCCGGAGACATTCCACAGCAACTGCCGAATGGTGATGCCGCCGCGCGGCTCGCCGTACCACTCGGGCAGCCACTGCTCGATCGGCGCATCGAGCGAATCGATGCTGCCGTCATCGAGCGCCCGACCGTAGGCGATGCCGAGCAGCGCACGGCTCAGGCTCTCGAGCGGATACAGCGTGTCGCGCGTGACGCCGCGCCAGTAGCGCTCGATCTGCAGCACGCCGCGGTGCAGGACGAGCAGTGCGGCGCCGGCGCTCGCCTCGGCCTCGCGCGCAGCCTGCTCGAGCAATGCGGCATCGATGGTCTGTTCACCCTGCGCCGCGGCCGGAAACAACGGCGCACCGGCGCCACTTATCGCGACGGTCGGCACGGCGACGCTTTCGCGCCAGCCGGACGCATCGGCGGACAACTGCCACAGCCGGTGCAGGAAAGGCCAGTCGGCAGCAAGCACGCCGATGCCCGCCGACACGAGCAGCGCGCCCGAGGTGACGAGCACGAGGGACAAACGTCGCAACATAAGTGCGCCATCATAATTGGGACGGCGGCGTTTCGCGCGTTCGGTAAACTGCGATGCGTGCCGCTGCGTATCGCCATGCTCGCCTCGGAGATCGCGCCGTTCTCGAAGACCGGCGGGCTGGCGGACGTGACTTCAGCACTCGCCAAGCACCTGACCGCCGCCGGCCACGAGGTCCTCACGGTCACGCCGCTCTATGGCGGCATCGACCGCGAGGCGCTTGGGCTCTCCGCCAGCACCGCGGGAGTCGCGACCGCCACCCTGCCCGGCTCCGCGGCTACCGTGCACTTCATCGACGAGCCGGAGCTGTACGACCGCAGCACGCTGTATAGCGCGGACCCCGACGAACACCTGCGCTTCATCAGGCTGACGCGCGCGGCGTTCGAGCTGTGCCGCCGCCTCGGATTTGCACCCGACATCCTCCACTGCAATGACTGGCATACCGCCTTCGGCCCGTTGTTGCTCAGCGCCGGGTACCGGGCCGATCCGCTGTTTGCCGCGACCCGCAGCGTGATGTCCATCCACAACATCGGCTACCAGGGCGGCTTCGATGCGCGCTACGCGGGCGACATCGGACTCGATGATCTCTCGAAACTGCACCAGGACGACCTGCGCGCCGGACACATCAACGCCCTGAAGCACGGCATCCTGTACGCGGACGCGATCACCACCGTGAGCCCGACCTACGCCCGCGAGATCTGCACCGACGAGTACGGCATGGGCCTGCAAGACATACTGCGCGCGCGCAGCAGCGCGCTCACCGGCATCCTGAACGGTGTCGATTACGACGAATGGGACCCGCGCCACGACCGCTGGCTGCCGATCCACTATGACGCGCACACGCTCGGTGCGAAGGCCGAGCTCAAGCGCGCGTTCCTCGCGCGCGTTGGACTTCCCTTCCGGCTCGGCGTGCCGCTTGCCGGCGTCGTCAGCCGCCTGGCGGAACAGAAAGGCATCGAGTTGCTGTTCGATACGCTGCCGCCGCTGCTCGCGCAGCAGCGGGTACAGCTCGCCGCGCTCGGCAGCGGCGAGGCGCGCTACGAGGATTTCTTCACGCGCCTGGCGCGCGATTTCCCGCAGTCGGTGAGTTTCCAGGCCGGCTATGACGAGGCGCGCGCGCACTGGATCGAGGCCGCGAGCGACCTGTTCCTGATGCCCTCGCGCTATGAACCCTGCGGCCTCAACCAGATGTACAGCCTGCGCTATGGCACCGTGCCGATCGTGCGGCGCACCGGCGGACTCGCCGATTCAGTCGAACATTTCGATCCCGCGACCGGCCGCGGCACCGGCATCGTGTTCAATGATTTCGACCCGGCGGCGATGAACTGGGCACTGCAGCAGGCGCTTGCGCTGCACGCTGACCAGACGGCCTGGCACCGGCTGGTGCAGAACGGCATGGCGCAGGATTTCTCGTGGACGCGCCAGAGCGCGCGGTACGTGGCGCTTTACGAGCGCCTGCTCGGGCGCTGAACCGCCGCAGTCGCGCTCAGGGCTGCGCCGCGCCCTTGGTCAGTTGCCCGAGGTCGAACGAGCCTGATTCTTCGAACGGGATCGAGCGCAGGAAACCCGAGGACAGCGACAGCTTGCCGGTCACCCGGTAGTCGAGCTTGTCGGCACTCTTCTTGTCGCGCATCGCAGTCGCGAGCCGCAGGATCGTGCCGGCCATGTTGGCGCTCAACAGCATGTCGAATTCGGCCTCGCCGAACGCCGGTACAGTGAACGACTCGCCGGCGACGCCCTGCGCAAAGTCCTCGCCCTGCAGTTGCATCTTCGCGGTAATGCCCTGCACCGGCAACGCACGATCGTTGGGATTCTGCACGCGCAGGCGCACCTTGAAGCGCTGTTCGAACAGCTCGCTCTGCACCATCTCGATGCCCACGACCTGCAGGTGTGGCGTTTCGAACCGGGTGGCCGCGCAGGCCGAAAGCAGTACGGCGAGGGCCGCGGCAATGAGGATTCTCATGGCGACTATCCTAGCAGAGCGCGGCCGAACACCTGATTGGCGTAGCGCAGCTGCGCCGCCAGTTGTGGCGTCAACGCACCAGCAGGAAGCTGCCACTGCCAGTTGCCGACCGTCGTGCCCGGCGTATTGAGGCGCGCCGCGCTGCCGAGACCCAGGAGATCGCCGACCGGAATCACCGCCAGGTCCGCGACCGAGCCGAGCGCCGCGTGAATCAGTGCATCAGGCATCTCCCCGGTATGCGCACGCACCACATAGTCGACCCGCGCGCGCACCGTGTCGTCCAGGCCCTGGTACCAGCCGAGAGTCGTGTCGTTGTCGTGTGTGCCGGTGTACACGACCGAATCGCGCGTGTGGCGGTGCGGCAGGTAGGGGTTCGCGGCGGAGCCGTCAAACGCAAACTGCAGCACCCGCATGCCAGGCAAGCCGAAATCGCGGCGCAGTGCTTCGACATCCGGCGTGATCACGCCCAGGTCCTCGGCGACATAGGTCCAGGAGCCGATGTGCTCGCGACCCCGCGCCAACTCTTGCAGCGCACGCAGCAGCGCCGGCCCGCCCGCCGGCTGCCAGCTGCCCTGGCGCGCCGTCGCCGCGCCGGCCGGCACACGCCAGTAGGCGACGAGGCCGCGAAAGTGATCGAGGCGGAGCAGGTCGAAGCGCGCCAGCGCGCGGCGCACCCTGGCGCGCCAGAAAGCATAGCCATCGGCCGCCATCGCGTCCCAGTCGTAGACCGGATTGCCCCACAGCTGCCCGTCGGCGGCGAAGTAGTCGGGTGGTACGCCCGCGAGCGCGGCCGGCCGCCCGTCGGCGTCGAGCTGGAACTGGCGACGATGCACCCAGGTCTCGACCGAATCGGGCGCCACATAGATCGGCAGGTCGCCGAACAGCGCAATGCCCCGCGTGTTCGCATGTGCGCGCAGTTCGCGCCACCCGCGATCAGCGAGGTACTGATCGAGGGTGATGCGCTCGATGGCGCCCGCGTGTGCCGCGCGCACCTGTGCGAGCGCCTCGGGCTGCCGGTTGCGCAGCGCCACCGGCCAGTCCTGCCATGGCGCGCCGTCGTGCGCGGCGGCAAGCGCTTCGAACAGCGCGTAATCGTGAATCCAGTCGCGCTCGCGCTCGCACCACGACAGGTACTGCTCGCGCGAGAACTCCTGGCGATCGATCAGCGCGGTGTGCGTCGCCTGGTCGGAGCGCAGCCAGTACGGCGAGCCATCTGCACCGGTCGGGCCGATGGGCAGCAGCTGCCATACGCTGAAGCCCGCGGCAGCCAGCCAGTCGATGAACTCACGCGCCACCGCGGCGCCGGCCGCTCCGCGTGGCAGCGCGAACACCGGCAGCAGCACGCCCGATCGACGCGACGACTCAGCCGTCATGGGCGCGGCGCATGACGCCGCCGTGCTCCATCGAGCCGCCGCCGCGCGAGAGCGGCTGCGCGAGTATCGCGGGAGGCGCGAGCGCCAGCATCCGGTACAGGATGGTCAGCTGGCGGCGAAACAGCAGGTCGAACTGCGCCACCGCCTCCGCCGGATTGTAGTCGCCGAACCACCAGAACCAGTCCGAGCTCTCGCACTGTGCCAGCTGGCGCTCCGCGGCGGCACGCG
This sequence comes from uncultured Pseudomonadota bacterium, assembly GCA_902826575.1. Taxonomy (GTDB): domain Bacteria; phylum Pseudomonadota; class Gammaproteobacteria; order Steroidobacterales; family Steroidobacteraceae; genus CADEFQ01. The sequence continues at coordinate 58,254 of CADEFJ010000003.1, forward strand.
CATCGCCACCCAGTGAACCGCCCGCCATCACGCGGTCGAATGCGAGCTTGGCCTCGCACAGCAGGTCCCAGGCCGCGTTTTTGTCGGCGTCGCCCATCCAGGTGGCAAGCGTCGAGTGCACCCAGCTGCCGGCACGCACGTGCGGCAACGGCGCCGGTGGCACCGCCTCGCGTGCCGACAGTGCCGCGAGCGTCGTGAGTTCCAGCTGCGGGTGGGTGGCGAGCGCGGCATAGAGGGCCCGCAGGAAGTGATAGCCGTTCTGCGGGTAATGCTCCCAGGCATTCTCGCCATCGAGTGCGATCAGCACGGCATGTCCCGCCGAGCCGCTGTGGCGCTGCGCCAGCTCCTCCAGCCCCGCCACCAGGTGCGCCACCGCGTCGTCGCCGTGCCAGGTGGCATAGGTGAAGCCGATGAGATCGGAAAGGCCATCGTCGCGGAACCAGCACTGCAGCCTCTGTCCCGGCAGGCGGTACGGGCGATCGAGTGCCTGCGCGGCCCAGGCCACCTCGCCCGCGCGCGCCTCGAGGCTCGCACGCAGCACGCCCGCGCTGCTCGCGGCCCAAGCGAAGCCGTGGCGATCGATGATTTCGAGCGCGGCCTGGCTGATCGCGCCTTCCGACGGCCAGCAACCCGCTGGCCGGGTGCCGAAGGCGCGCTCGAACACGCGCACGGCCTCCTCCATGTGCCACGCGGCGCGTTCCTGCCCGCCCGCATAGGCAGCGTGCTGCGGCAGCGGGCTGCCCGGCAAAGACTCGCGCGCAGCGCCGAAATCGCACAGCAGCGGCAGGATCGGATGTGAATACGGCGACACGGCGAGTTCGCAGCGCCCGGCGCCGGCAAGCGCGCGGTAGCGCGGAATGATCGAGGCGAGCGTGTCGCCGATCACGCCGAGCATGGCGCGACGATCGTCCGGCGTGAAATCGCGCTCGCGCGCCATCAACGCGGCCACGCGCGCATCGCTGCGACGGATCGACTCGCCGGTCCACGCCAGGTGATACCAGACCGAGAGGTCGCGAATGAACGCATCACTCGCGTAGGCAATGCGCCCGGCAGTGGCCAGCGTGGCCGCGATGTCGGCGAGCTCGCGCAGCGGCGGCAACGGCTCGATCATCTGCGCGCGCTGCGCCCGCAGCAGCGCACGCACCAGCGTGAGGCGCGCCTCGGCCGGCTCGGGCAGTTCGCCGACGAGCGAGGCCAGCACCGGGTCGCGCAGGGGAGCGCCGCCCGCGAGGTGCTGCGCCACCTGCAACGCGAGCGCCTCGATCTGCTCGATCAGCACCGGCGTGAAGTTCACGACCGCGCGCGCGCGCGGGTTGTCCTCGAGGTGCGCCGCCATGTCGGAGTAGTCCTTGAGCGCATGCAGCGCCGTCCACGGCTGCACGTATTCGCCGGTGAGCGCATCGCGGTACTGCGGCTGGTGCATGTGCCACAGCAGCACGACCGGCAGGCGATCCGGCATCACACTAGACGCCGGCCGCGCGCAACATCGCGGCGGTCACCAGCACGACGCCTCGCTCGGTCACGAAAAATCGTTCGCGATCACTGGCGTGGTCGACGCCGATACGCGCTCCATCCGGCACCTCGCAACCCTCATCGAGGATCGCGCCGTTCACCTGGCAGTCCTTGCCGATGCTCACGCCCGGCAGGACCACCGAGCGATGCACGCTGCTGTACTCGTTGACACGCACGTTCGAGAACAGCAGCGACTCGGTGACACGCGCGCCCGAAACGATCGAACCGCCGGCGATCATCGAGTTGATCGCGGTGCCGACGCGCTCGCCGTCGTTCAACACGAACTTCGCCGGAGGCTGCTGCAACTGGTAGGTCCAGATCGGCCATTCCTCGTCGTAGATGTTGAGTTCGGGCGCGACGTGCACGAGTTCGAGGTTGGCCTCGTAGTAGGCATCGATCGTGCCGACATCGCGCCAGTAGTTCTGCGCGCGCGTCTTGACGTCCTGGAACGGATAGGCGAACACCTGCATGTCGGGTATCGCGCCGGGAATGATGTTGCGGCCGAAATCATGCTTCGAATCGGGGTCGGCCGCATCGGCAACCAGCAACTGCTCGAGCAGGCGGGTGCTGAACACGTAGATGCCCATCGAGGCGAGCGCGCTGTCGGGTTTGCCGGGCACCGGGTCGGGATTGGCCGGCTTCTCGGTGAAACGCGTGACGCGGTTCGATTCGGTCGCGGTCAGCACGCCGAATGCATTTGCGGCGCTCTCGCGCGGCACCTCGACCACCCCGACGGTGATGTCGGCGCCCTTCTCCACGTGGTAGGCGATCATCGGGCCGTAGTCCATCTTGTAGATGTGATCGCCGGCAAGCACCAGCACGTACTTGGGCCGCAGCTGCAGGATCGCCTCGAGATTCTGGTAGACCGAATCGGCGGTCCCGCGATACCAGTGCGATCCGATCTGCTGCTGCGCCGGGATCACGTCGACGAACTCGCCGAATTCGCCACGCAGGTAGTTCCAGCCGCGCTGCACGTGCTGGATTAGCGACTGCGCCTTGTACTGGGTGAGCACCATGATCTGGCGGATGCCGGAGTTCACGCAGTTCGACAGTACGAAGTCGATGATGCGGAACTTGCCGCCGAACGGCGCCGCGGGCTTGCAGCGATTCTCCGTGAGCGGACCGAGGCGCTCGCCGCGCCCGCCCGCCATGATCACGGCCAGCGCGCCGCCGGTAAGGCGGCTGACGTAACGCCCTGAGGATGCGCGTGCGGCTTGCTTGGCCATATGGTAGACGTACGTTTACATCTTTGTGCTGCAGGCGCAACCCGATCACACGCCCCACCTTGAAGTCCGACACATTGCTCGACACGCTCGCGCACGACCTCGGGCGCGTGGCGCACGGGCGACATCATCATCCGCACGGCGTACTCGGCCCGCACCGCGATGAGGCACGGATCGCGATCCTGCTGTACCTGCCGAATGCGCATGACGTGGTGATCGAGGACACGCTCGCCGCTCCAAGGGTCGGTCAGACGGACTTCTTCCTCTGGCGCGGCGACAAGACGATCGTGCCGCAACGCTATCGCGTCGGCTGGCGCGACACCCACGGGGCGCATTCGCGCCACGACCCGTACGCCTTTGCACCCGAGATCGACATGGCGGCGCTCGAGCGCTTCGGTCGCGGCGAGCACGCTGCGGCATGGGAGCTGCTCGGCGCCGTGCCGCGCATGCGTGACGGCGTCGCGGGCATGCGCTTCGCGGTGTGGGCACCGCATGCCGAGCGCGTCAGCGTCGTGGGTCCGTTCTGCAACTGGGACGGTCGCCAGTATCCACTGTCGGCGCGCGGCTCGAGCGGCGTGTTCGAGCTGTTCGTGCCGGATCTTGCAGCCGACGAGCTCTACAAGTTCGAGATCGTGAACCGCGACAGCGGCGCGCTCACGCTGAAGTCAGACCCGTACGCGCGCCGCGCGGAGCTGCGGCCCGCCACCGCCTCGCGGGTTCCGCAGACGACGCCCTACGCGTGGCAGGACGCGGCGTGGCTGCGTGAGCGTGCCGCGCGCGACTGGCTGCACGCGCCGATGAGCATCTACGAGGTGCACCTCGGCTCCTGGCGACGGCGCGCGGACGGCGGCTTCCTCGGCTACCGCGAACTGGCCGACACGCTGGTGCCCTACGTGCGCGACCTCGGTTACACGCACCTCGAACTGCTGCCGATCACCGAGCACCCGCTCGACGACTCGTGGGGCTACCAGACGACCGGCTTCTTCGCACCGACGAGCCGCCATGGCGGCCCGGACGACCTGCGGCATTTCATCGATGCCTGCCATGCGGCCGGCCTCGGCGTGATCCTCGACTGGGTACCCGGGCATTTCCCGCGCGATGCGCACGGACTCGCGCGCTTCGACGGCGCGCCGCTCTACGAGTATGCCGACCCGCGCCGCGGCGAACATCGCGACTGGGGCACGCTGGTATTCGACTACGAGCGCAACGAGGTGCGCTCGTTCCTGCTCTCGAGTGCGTGCTGGTGGCTGCAGGAATTCCACTTCGACGGCCTGCGCGTCGATGCGGTCGCCTCGATGCTCTACCTCGACTTCAGCCGCAAGGATGATTTCGTGCCGAACCGCTATGGCGGCAATCACAACCTCGAGGCCATCGAGTTCCTCAGGAGCCTCAACGCGCTTGTGCATGGCCGGTATCCGGGCGCGGTGGTGATTGCCGAGGAATCGACCGACTGGCCGATGGTGACCCGCCCGACGCATGACGGCGGCCTCGGCTTCTCGATGAAATGGAACATGGGCTGGATGCACGACACCCTCGCCTACTTCCGCCAGGACCCGCTGTTTCGCAGCCACCACCACCAGCGGCTCACCTTCGCGATGATGTATGCGTACACGGAGAACTTCGTGCTGCCGCTCTCGCACGACGAAGTCGTGCACCTGAAGCGCTCGCTGCTCGGGCGCATGCCGGGCGACCGCTGGCAGCAGTTCGCGAACCTGCGCCTGCTGTACCTTTACATGTGGACGCTGCCCGGCAAGAAGCTGCTGTTCATGGGCAGCGAGTTCGCCCAGGACTCGGAGTGGGATTTTGCCGCTTCGCTGCCGTGGTCGCTCGCCGACCAACCGGCGCATGCCGGCGTGCGCCAGCTGATCCGCGACCTGAACGGGCTCTATGTCGGCGACCCGAGCCTGCACCGCTACGACTTCGAACCGCAGGGCTTCCAGTGGCTGGACTGCGACGACGCGGCGAACTCGATACTGGTGTACGTGCGGCGCAGCGGCGAGCGCTTCGTCGTCGTCGCATTGAATTTCACGCCGGTGCCGCGCACCGCGCTGCGCATCAGGGTGCCGCAGCCCGGCAGTTATCGCGAGATCCTGAACTCGGACTCGCAGTACTACGGCGGCAGCAACCTCGGCAATCCGTTGCCGCGCACCACCACGCCGGCGACGCATCAGGATCAGCCCTGCACGCTCGAGATCACGCTGCCGCCACTCGGCGGCGTGGTGCTCAGGCGAGATGCTTCATGAGCCCGATTTCGTGCGGATGCGTCAGCAGCGGGTGCGATGGGCGCGCCCGCACTTCGATCGCATACTGGCCGTTCGTCGCCACCGGCACGTCGATCGCATAGACCTGCGCACCGTTGCCTGCGGTCTCGCCGGTAGCCGCGAACGGAAAGTTCAAGTGGCCGTCCCGCGTCTGCTCGCGATATGACGTGAGCAGCGGCTCATCGCCCGGCGGCTTCGGCAGGCGCCGTTCGCCGACCAGTTCCACGGCAACCTCCCCGGGCGCGAGCCCGGCGAGCTGCACGGCCACCTTCATTTGCAGGCGTCCCTGCAAGCCGATCTGCGGCGGCGGATCGCTGATGCGCAGCAGTTCGACTCGTGGCCAAGCCTCGCTGACACGCCGCTTGAACGCGGTGAGCTCGCGCGCGCCGCGGTGACCCTCCGCGGCGAGCGCGCTGCCGAGGCGCGCGGCCGGCCGGTAGATGCCCTCGGCGTAATCGTTGACGACGCGACCCATATTGAACGCTGGGATCACCGTCGCCATGGCGCGTTTGCTCTTGCGCACCCACTCGGCCGGATAGCCGCTGCCGTTGCGGGAGTAATAGAGCGGCAGCACTTCCTCCTCGAGCGTGTCGAGCACGTTCTCGGCCTCGAGCGCATCGCGGCGCGACGGATCCTGCACGCCGACCGGGGAGAGTCCCCAGCCGTTCTCGCCGTCCCAGGCCTCGGCCCACCAGCCGTCGAGGATCGACAGGTTGAGGGTGCCGTTGGCAGCGGCCTTGATGCCCGACGTGCCGCTGGCCTCGAGCGGCGCGATCGGATTGTTGAGCCACACGTCGCAGCCGGAGACGAGCGCGCGCGCGAGCTGCATGTCGTAGTCGTCGAGGAATACGACACGGCCGGCGAATTCCGGCGTCAGCATCAGCTGCTTGATCTCGCGCAGCACGGCCTTGCCGGGCTCATCCGCCGGATGTGCCTTGCCGGCAAACAGCAGCACCATCGGGCGCGCGGCGTCGTTCACGAGGCGCGCGAGGCGATCGCGATCGCGCAGCATGAGCGAGGCGCGCTTGTAGGTCGCGAAACGCCGCGCGAAGCCGATCGTCAGCACGTCGGGACGCTCGGGATCTAGCCACCGTGCGGTCTGGCGCCACTGCGCGCCGCTCATGCCCTTGGCGGCGAACTCGGCCGTCAGCCGCTCGCGGACCATGGCGAACATGCGTGACTTGACGTCCTGCGCCGCGGTCCAGAACGCCTTGTCCGGCACGTGTTCGAGCGCGGACCACAACGTCTTGTCGGACAGCCGCCCGAGCCAGTCGCGCGACAGGTGCTGGTCGAAGAAGTCCGCCCAGGTCTGGTGCAGGAAGGTCGGCACGTGCACGCCATTGGTGACGAAACCGACGGGGTTGTCCTGCGCCGCCAGCTCGGGCCAGTGCTGCGCGCACAGCTTTGCCGATTCGCCGCGATGCACGCGGCTTACGCCATTCACGTGGCGAGTACCGGCGAGCGCGAGCCAGGTCATGTTGAAATCATGCGGCGCATCCGGCGCGCGCCCCAGCGCGAGCACCCGATCGGCGGGCCAGCCGAGACTGTCGAGGTAGCCGGAGAACTGCTGGCGCACCAGGTCGTGCGGGAAGCTGTCGTGGCCTGCGGCGACTGGCGTGTGCGTCGTGAAGGCACACTGCGCGGCCACCGCTTCGAGCGCCACGTCCGTCGGCAGGCCGTTCGCCACTTCCTCGCGCACGCGCTCGAGGATCAGGAACGCGGCATGGCCTTCGTTGATGTGCCAGACGGCTGGCGCGAGTCCCAGTGCACGCAGTGCGCGCACGCCGCCGATGCCGAGCACCATTTCCTGGCGGATGCGCGTCGCACGGTCGCCTCCGTAGAGCCGGTGCGTGATGTCGCGATCGCCGGGAGCATTGTCTTCGCAGTTGGTATCGAGCAGGTAAACCGGCACCCGGCCGGCCTGCGCGCGCCACAGGCGCGCGTGCACCGGGTGCCCGGCGATGTCGATCGTGACTCGCAGCCAGGTGCCATCCGCGCCGCGCACGGGCTCGACCGGCAGGTCGCGCGGATCGTGGTCCTGGTAGTCGGCGTGCTGCACGCCGTCACTGTCGACGGACTGCACGAAATAGCCCTGTCCGTACATCAGGCCGATCGCGACGAAGTTCAGCCGCTCATCGCTCGCGGCCTTGCAGTGATCGCCGGCAAGGATGCCAAGGCCGCCCGAGTAGATCGGGAAACTTTCGTGGAAGCCGTACTCGGCGCAGAAATACGCCACCAGCGGCGCGTCGGTCGGTGCAGCGGCTTGCGCGAGGTAGGCGTCGAAGGTCGCAAGAACCTGACCGTATCGCGCGACGTACACGGGATCCGCCGCCGCGCGATCGAGCGCCTCCTGTGCCACACAGCGCAGCAGGAGCTTGGCGTTGCCGTCGGTCTGCTTCCAAAGCGCGGCGTCGAGGTCTTCGAACAGCGAGCGGACCGGCCGATGCCAGCTGAAGAACAGGTTTCCGGCAAGTTCCGGCAGCCTTTGCAGCTGTTCGGGGATTTTTGGCGTTATTTCAATGAAGATCGGCGAAATCATGTGCTGCCCGGGGCCTGTTTCCGTCGCCAGAACCTGGCGGTTGCTACCGCGGCGGAGTCTAGCAGGAATCGCGCGTACCATTGACTGCCCAGTACTGCCTACATTACAGTACTGGCAAATGGACGATAGCAGCGCACGCAAGTTCCAGAAAGACCTCAACGGGGGCCTGGTGGCGCTCGTACTGCTGTCGGTGCTCGAACAGGCAAGCGGCGAACTGTATGGCTACGAAATCGCGAAACACCTGCAGCGCGCCTCCGAGGGCGAGCCCCTCTTCAAGGAGGGCACGGTCTATCCGGTGTTGCGGTCCCTGTCGGCGGGCGGGCTGCTATCGAGCCGCATCGAGGCGTCGCTGAGCGGACCGCCGCGAAAGTATTACCGTATCACCGAGTCCGGCAGGGCCGTGCTGGGTGAGTGGCGAACCATCTGGGAACAAACGCGGGATTTCGTCGACCGCTTCACTTCGCAAGGAATTTCGACATGAACAGGACAGCGCCGCGGTCTATTGATGCATACCTGGGACAGTTGCGCGAGGAACTGGCGGGCGCCGATCCCTCGCTGATCCAGGATGCACTCTACGACGCCGAGGAATACCTGCGCGCGGAGATCGCCGCGCATCCGGGCAAGTCCGAGTCCGACGTGCTCGAACTCATCGCGAGCACTTACGGGGCGCCCGACGAGGTCGCCGCCGCCTATCGGGACACGGAAGCCAAAGTGGCCGCCGCCCTGCGCACGCCGCGCCCGCCACAGGGCGGCAGCAGCTGGCGACGTTTCTTCAGCGTGTATTCAGACGCGCGCGCCTATGCTTCGCTCTTCTTCATGTTCCTGGCACTCGCGCTTGGCATTTTCCACTTCGTCTTCGCGGTCGTCGGCCTGTCGATGTCGGTTGGCTTTGCGATCCTGATCATCGGCGTGCCGTTCTTCCTCGCCTTCATCGGCCTCACCCGGGTCATTGCCCTCGCCGAAGGCCGCCTGCTCGAGGCGATATCGGGCGAGCGCATGCCGCGGCGCCCGGTACACCCGAGCCCGCAACTGTCATTCTGGGCCCGCATCCTCGAGATGCTGCGCGATGCCCGCACCTGGACCACGATCGCCTATTTCATCCTGTCGCTGCCGCTCGGCATTGCTTACTTCACGATTGCAGTGACGGGCCTGTCGCTCGGCCTGGCGCTGACTTTCGCGCCGGTATTTGAAATCGGACGCCGCCTCGGCTGGCTCGTTGTCCCGGGTGAGGTACATTTCAATCCCGAGTGGCTTGCCTCGCCCTTCCTGCTGCCGCTCGCGATCGTTCTCGGCATCGTGATGATCACGCTGCTGATGCACACCGCACGCTTCATCGGCCGCACCCACGCACGCTTTGCGAAGCACATGCTGGTCATCGGCTGATGGGTTCGAAGTCGATCGCACTGGCGCTAGCGCTGGCCGTCGCCGCCTGTTCGGCAGCGGGCGTCCCCGATGCCGGCCCGGTGGCGCAAGACGCGGCACAGGACACCACGCCCGCCACGGCGGGCTGCCTCGCAAGCGGCGATGGCTATCTGCGCGCTCGCATGCGCGGCGCACTCGATCTCGACATCGACTGGCGCAATGGCGACATCGAATGCACGGGCGGCCAGCGTCCCGACGGCAGCGGCCTGCGCGTGGCGTTTGCGGGCCCGCTGCAGAGCGACGGGCGCCGGCTGCGCTTCGTGTTCGGCATCGGCCAGGTGGCTGAAGGCGTTGCGGCACAGGGCCTGCCGACCAACCTCACGGTGATCTTCGAGGGCGAGCGGCGCCTGTTCGCGACACAGGGCGATGACAAGTGTACTGTCGACTCCCTCACGCAGCAGCGCACCGGCCCGCTCGGCGGCAAGTCACACAGCTGGCGCGTCGAGGCGCGCGGGTTCTGCATCGAACCGGCGTCCACGTTGCAGGGCACTGAACGGCTGCTCGTGACGCGCTTCGATTTTGCGGGAAGAATCGACATCGAGGGCGAGAGCCCGTCCACCACTGCGGAAACCCATGCAACCTGAATCGCGCAGATCACGCCTGGCAGCGCACGCCACACTGCTCGCCGCAGCGACCCTCGTCGCCGTGCTCGCACACGCGGCCCCGGCACTCGAGGAACTCGGCAACTTCCCGCGCGCGACCGTCGAGATCGCATCGGGCGATCGCGTGCATCGCTTCGACGTGTGGGTGGCCGATACGCCCGAGCGCCAGGCGCAGGGCCTGATGTTCGTGCGCGATCTCGCGCCGGATGCCGGCATGCTGTTTGTGCACGACGCGCCGCGCGAAGTGTCGATGTGGATGAAGAACACCTACATCCCGCTCGACATGCTGTTCATCGATCGCAACGGCCGCGTCGTGCGCATCGCGCACGAGACGACGCCCCACTCCCTCGAGTCGATAACTTCCGGCGCACCGGTCACGCAAGTGCTGGAACTGCGCGGTGGCGAGGCAGCGCGACGCGGCATTGCTGTCGGAGACCGCGCCCGCACAAAGTCGTAGCATTTACACAACAATTAGCGCCCGCATTGGCGTTCTGCCGACGCTTTGGCTAGAATTTCACCCCAGTTGTCGCAACCCCCCGCGGACTCTCATGCCGAGTCTCGTGCGCAACCAACCCCCAAGCCATAGTGAGATCAAGATGAACAAGAACGTCTCGTTGACGTGCGTTGCAGCCGCACTGCTGCTGGCTTCGCTGCCAGCTGCGGCCGCAC